>DBTJ01000205.1:1194-16711 GCA_002306985.1 Verrucomicrobia bacterium UBA1319 | reverse complement strand
TGGCCGTGTAAACCGTGCCGCAAAATCGATCCGGATCGACAAACGTTTCCACCACCAACACCGGATGGCCGTAGCGGGCCTGCCAGTCATCGCTCAGCCGCTTCAAAACCAAGCGCAACGCCTTGGAGCCCAGGTTGGGCGCGTTCTGCTGCGGCAACAATAAGTAGCGAGAGTTGTTGACCACCAGGCTCAGCCGTCGGCGCGCTTGCTCACCCGTCCAGCCGATCCACTGCTCCCGGAATTTCAAGTGCTTGGCCGCACTGTTGAAGACCAATAACCCCACCCACTCCCCTCGACCGTCGGTGACCCCATAGTAAAGCCGTTCGCCCACCGGTTTGAGACTCCCCAGATAATGGTGGCGGCGAAGCAGACTGTGAAAACGAGGCAGCTCCTCGGCTGCCACCAGCCTGGCTTGCAGCTCGTTCAATAGACGTTGTTCAGCGGGCGCGGGCAGTCGATACTGGCTCATGCCCCAACGGTACAAAGTTTAAAGAGGTAGGTACCGCAATAAGTGACGCCCCATTATTCCTCAGTGGTTTGCGTCAGCCTTTGCATTCGTCCTGCTCACTCCGTTTTTAGCCGTTGTCATATGCGAGATTACGCCCGCCTTAAGAAATCGCGGGTACCGCCGGAGCGCCAGCGTCGTTATTTTGGCGAATGGCTTGGCCGAGCCAGGCGATCGATTGGCCCAGGTCGATCATATTGCGCATGGCTTCCTCATCCTGGTTGACCGCCCCTTTATCCAGGCCAAACCCCAAGTTCCAATAAATGGAGCCCGGAATAATCGCCCCCGAAATGAGGAACAAGTGATTCATCGTGTCGAAAGCATGCGTGCCGCCGCCCCGGCGGACCGCCACCACCGCCGCCCCGATCTTCCGGCGGAATAACCGACCATTGGCGATGGCCACGAACCCGGCTCGATCGATCAGCGCCTTCATCTCCGCGCTGACGTCGCTGAAATAGGTCGGGGAACCCAAGATAATGGCATCGGCGGCCACCATCTTCTCCAAGCACTCGTCGAACACGGCGTCGCCCTGACTACAACGCGAGTTTTTCGTTTTAAAACAATGGTAACAGGCCCGGCAGCCGCGAATCGGCTTGCCGCCCACTTGCAGGAGATCCGTCGCCCAGCCGGCCGCCGCCAACGGCTCCAGCACCTTGCGCAACAACATTTCCGTGTTTCCCCCGTGACGCGGGCTACCGTTAATGGCAATCGCTTTCAAAGTCTTTTCCATGAAGCGCGATCTTGACGCGGAGTCTTTCCGCCGCAAGATTTATTTTTCCAACCCGGCTTTGCGCTATGGCTGATTCATAATTAAGGTAACCATAAGGAACGACAGACGGTTACGAGCGAGAAGGCTCTTTTAGACTCTTTGGCGGACATGAAGTCAAAAAAGCCGCTCATGGTGGCTTGGCGTGGGGGCGGGCATTTCATGGTGGTCGATGGCGCCAGCTCACACGTCGCCAAAGATCTGGTGATTCCGGAGAACATTCGCTTGCATCGTCTTCCGAGCTACTCGCCTGAACTCAATCCGCAGGAGCATTTGTGGGACGAAATTCGCGAGAAAGAATTCCCCAATCGCGTGTTTTCAGACTTGGCAGGTGTCGTGCGCACCCTGCAAACGGGTCTGCCGAGGCTAGCCGCTGATAAAGAACGCCTGCGCAGCATTTGTGCTTGGCCTTGGATTGTTAGTCTCATCTTGAATGCGAACTAGAATAATCCGTTCGATTGCCTGCTGGCAGTTGTCCGCAACGCTCCCGCCGCCCAAGCAAATCCCGACCGCTGGCCGCCCTGGAACTACCGGGATAATCCCTCTCCCACCTCGCAGACCGAGTCCGTCACCGCCAGGAATTGATCGATTACCCCAATTGCATTGCGATTCCGCTGACCTTTTCACCCTTCCGCACGCTTACCGAAAGCACACCGTTCTTTCCGACTCATTAACAATCTCTCCATCGTTGCCGCCGTAACGGCCGCAACCTATGGGGACATTTTCATGGAGTTGGCAAGGGGACATTCTCATGGAGTTCCGACATCACCTGATATTTCCCTTGGCAGCCAATATCCAACAAACTTATGCTACCGCCCTACAATGAGTCGTGAATTAAGAGAAGCCGCCCGCGCCACCAGCCAGCGGACGGCCGCCAACATCGGCAAGGTCATGCAAGGCCAGGAACTTGCCATCCGGAAATTACTCGCGGCTTTGGCCGCCGGCGGCCATGTCCTACTGGAAGATTACCCCGGCACCGGCAAAACCACGCTGGCCAAAGCCCTCGCCAAGTCCGTGGATGCCCGGTTCAAACGCTTGCAGTTCACCCCCGATTTGCTGCCTTCGGACATTATTGGCGTTTCCGTCTTTGACCCCAAGGAGCAAGTCTTCCGGTTTCATGAGGGGCCGGTCTTCACCAACATTTTACTGGCGGATGAGATTAATCGCGCCTCGCCTCGCACGCAATCGGCGTTGCTGGAGGCCATGGGGGAAGCCCAAGTCAGCGTCGATGGCACCCAACGGGCGTTGGATAGCTTGTTCTTCGTGATCGCCACGCAAAATCCCATCGAATTCCGGGGCACTTACCCGTTGCCCGAGGCGCAAATGGACCGCTTCGCCATGCAATTCAGCCTGGGTTACGTATCCAGCGACCAGGAAGCGGCCATCTTGACCAGCCAGGAAGACCGGCACCCGCTCGATTCCATCAACGCCTGCGCCACCCTGGCCGATTTACAGGCGCTGCAACAAGCGGTCAAAACCGTTCGGATCGCGGATGAAGTTAAAAAGTACATCGTGTCGCTGGCGCGCGCCACTCGCCAATATCCGGGGGTGCAACTCGGCGCGAGCCCCCGGGCATCGTTAGCCCTTGCCCGCATCGCGCAGGCGTTCGCCCTGTTCGACGGCGTTGACTATGTCACTCCCGATCACATCCAGGAATCCGCCGTGGCGGTCATCGCGCACCGTCTGGTGATGGACTCGCAGGCCCGCTTTTCCGGGCTGACCGCCGCGGGAGTGGTGGCGGACATTCTCAAAAAGACTCCCGCGCCCGCTTAATGTTCGCCAAGCTTTGCCATGCTTCCTATCGCTTCGGATCTGGAACCCGGTTCTGGCTGGGCCGCCATTTTACGCGCGCCGGCCTGATCGTGTTGGCCGGGGTGGCGCTCACCGCCTCACGGTTCGACACGAATCTCTCCGTCGGCTATCAAGCTTTCACGTTGCTGGCGTCGATTCTAATAATCTCACTGATCGCGGCCCGCTGGGGACGCGGGCGTTTTGAACTCCACCGCGCGCTACCGCGCATGGGCTCCGTCGGCGCGCCCCTGCGCTATGAATTGCGATTAAAAAACCTGTCGCGCCGGGAGTTTCGCGATCTCACCCTGTGGGAGCAATTGTCCGATCCTCGACCTTCGCTATCCGAGTTCATTTCCTCCCCGGAACCGGGTGAGGAAAAACGTCCGATTCCCGATCGGTACTCGGGTTTTTATCGCTGGCGTTGGTTGGTGAACCGCAAACGAATGGCCGCGGTGCCCGAGCAGCCGCTCGCCCGGCTGGCGGGGGGAGAAAACCTTGCTCTATCCATGCAAATCTTGCCGCGCAAGCGCGGCTGGCTGCGATTCCAAGGTCTGGCCATCGGCTGCCCGGATTTATTCGGCCTGTTTCGTTCGCTGGCGTGGATTCCCGCCAACGATTCCATTCTGATTCTGCCCAAGCGCTACGCGCTGCCGCCCTTGGCCATGCCCGGCGCGCGCAAATACCAACTCGGAGGCATTGCCATGGCGGCCTCCGTCGGCGAATCGGATGAGTTTGTGGCGTTGCGCGATTTCCGGCCCGGAGATCCCTTGCGCCGCATTCATTGGAGAAGCTGGGCTAAATCCGGCAAACCGATCGTCAAAGAATACCAGGACGAATATTTCGTTCGTCACGCGCTGATTCTGGATACTTTTTGCGAGCACGCCTACAGCGATATGTTCGAAGAAGCGGTTGCCATCGCCGCTTCCTTTGCCTGCGCCCTGCAAACCCAAGATTCCTTGCTTGATTTGTTGTTCGCCGGGCCCAAGGCCTATTGCTTCACCATCGGGCGCGGCTTGGCGCACACGGAACAACTGCTGGAAATCCTGGCGGCCATCGAACCTTGCCGCGATCAACCCTTTGCCCGGCTGCATGAACTGGCGATCACCCACAGTCCCCTGGTGAGCGGGATCGTGATTATTTTAATGAGCTGGGATGAAGCCCGCCAGCGATTGGTCCAACAATTGCATCAATTGCGCATTCCACTGCGGGTACTGATGCTGCAAGAACCGGGAGCCAACGCTCCGCTCGACCCAGGCCCGTTGCGCGACGAGCCTGAATCCTTCCTGGTGCTGCCGCTGGACAAGATAGCCGAAAAACTGGCGGCATTGACCTAAGGCAGCGCGAAAAAATAATAGGAGCATTCTGGCTGGCTCTTTTGCCTGCTGGCTGCGTTGTGAACTCGTTACCGATCCCTGCGAATATGCTCCTCGTTCACGTTTTGCCAGCAAGCAACATTTCCGCGCCATAATTGCTCAAATTATTTTTTCGCGCTGCCTAAGATAATTCCTCCCGCGTTTTGCTCGCGAAATCCCAGGGAGGTTCGGTTAGAACCAGAAAACCAACCCGCCCTTGGCTCCGTAAGTCGAGCCAAAATCGACTTTGATCTTGTGCGTCGAATCTTCGAAATCCATTTCCTGGTTATAGCGAAAATCGCCTTCGGCAAACACTCCCAGGTGCTTGGTGATCCGGAAATCCAGCATCATGCTCGAATAAACCCCGGGCAGCCACGACTCCTTGCTGATGCTGGCAGTCGTCGAACTCGAGGGAAAAGCGGGATTGGAGTAAAGATAGGATTCGGAATAATTCAGACTCGAATCGACGTGCAAGGCCGAATAACCCAAGCCAACCGAAGCGCTTAGCCGCTTGGTAATATCGAACTCGAACGTCGGCCCCAGCCGTAAATCATGGATATCCGTGCTCACCGCCCCTTGAAAACTGGCGTTGCCAGTCGCCACCTCCGTGGTATGGCTCGTGGGATTTAAATCAATCACCATTCCCGGGCCTGTGGCATTACCCTCGTAGGGTGATTGGGGGGGCGTGCCGCCTCCCGTTGAATAGTTATACGTGTCAAAAGTGGCGGAGCCGGAAGATGCGGAATTGATATTCCCCGAAAAAGTGGAGTACCCGTAACCGAATTCGAATCCGACCCGGGCGTTTCTCTTGCCGATTTCAAACTCGTACAAAGCATACCGCGCCGCAATATCGCCACCCAGCGCGGCTTTGGAAAGACTGCCATCTTGGATCGACGAGGGTCCTTCCAAGTGATGGTATTGGATTTGGTCGCCCGAAACCTGGCTCGCCGAGTTATAGCCCCAATTCCAGGTCTTGCCGCTCGCCGTGCCGCTGCTGTCCGGATGCACGAAGCCATCGTCATATAAACCCGCTCCCGTTGCGGGCACAATGTTTTGGACCGAGGTTTTGATATTAAAACGGCTAGCCGCGCCCACTCGAACCGACCACCCGGTACTCACAGGTGTGTCGAAATCTTCGGCATACAACGCGTCTTGAGCCGAAAGGGCAACCGCCGTGCAAGCCACGAGCACCGGCCGGACCGAAAAAGTAGCGTGTTTCATAGATTTAAAACGGGAACGGTTTCTAGTATTTCATGACCCGATAAAATCGGCTGCCATCCGCGGGCGCGGTAGCGGTTTTGGGCGGGCCATTATCAATCCATTGCAACCGGTTTCCGGTGCCCGGAATTGGCGGCAACACGGTATGCACATTGGTCACCAACCCATCCAAAGTTTCGGAGTACTGTATGTAATATTTCCAACCGGCATACGTGGGAAATTCCACCAAGAAAGTCTGGTTCACGTAGCGGTTGGTGACAATAGGCACCGCGGCGATATTCCCTGGTATCGTTACCGTGATAGGCGCATCCTGATAGAGAATGTACTTGGGTTGCGGCGCCGTGACATGGTCCGTGACAAAGTATTCGATGGTCGCCAGGCGGGATTCGCCCGGAAGCACATTATAGATCTGAGCCAAACTGAGCACGTGATTCGTATAGGTATCGTCCAAGCCCGCCGGGTCGCTGCCGCACAACAAATAGTCGGAAAAAGCGTATTCGTTAGTGTCGCCCAAATACCATCCCTGGGAACAATCGGCGGCCACCTCCAACAAAGGATCGCCATAGGGATAGTTGGTCAAAGTGGTGTGAGCGTTGTAAAAAAGGTTGCTATTGCCCAACGTGTCCATCCCGAGGTCAAAAGCCAAAATATCGAGGTTGGAGATAATCTGCGCGCCAGGATTACTGATGCGCAGTTTATGTTCGAAAAGTCCAGATTGCGGTTGCAAACCGGGCTGGCTAGCCGTCAGTTGGTATTGCGGTTGAACGGTGGCGAAAAGGCTCAGGGAAAGACCATTCGTGTTCCTAGCCAGCAAGGGAACCGGGTTAGTTGCAAAGGCAAGCTCTCCTTGAAAAAGACCGTTATCACTGGCCAAATCAAACCGTAATAGGCCAAGCCACGGATAACCCGAGGGGAGCATTTCTCCGGCGGGCAAAGCGAGCGAAATTCCAATCGCCCCAGCCCGGGATGTGTCCACCGTCGTAACCGCGTTGGTGAAGGCCGATAAAAAAACCGGGCTGCTATAGGTGTTGGTGTTGTAGGTCAACGAGAAAGCCACGAAATTTTCCCGGCCGTTAGCGCGCATGACAATCGGCACCCCCACCTGAGCCCCCGATTTCAGCAGGCGGCCCGTCTCCAAACGGCGCGTCACCAATGTTTCCTGCACCACCAAGACCGCGTTTGAACTCGTAACGGTCCCGGCCGAATTGGCCACCGTTACCCAATAGATGCCCGAATAATTGGCCGTCAAATTAGTTAGCCACAAGGCGGCGCCGGTTTGCCCCCCCAGCGGGGAACTGTTAAGGAACCACTGGTATTTCAAGGGCGCGGCGCCGGCGGCTTCCACTCGAAACACAAAATCCTCGCCCAAACCCGCGATGCCATTGCCGGGTTGAGTAGAAATAGCCGGAGCATTCGTATCCGCCCAGGACAAACCGGGGCTGACCATCCAAAGCATGGCAACCAGGCGGGGCAGAACGCGGCGCAGGCAAAATGCCGCAAGGTATTTAAACGAGTACATGATCGGTGAAAATTAAGGTTTCGGCTTTCTCGAACTGGCGCGTATTAACCCAGCCCAAGGGGGGGATACTACTCCCGCTGGATCCTAAAGCAAGAATGGACGTGACAGGCGAACTCCTTGAAAAAAACCGCGCTTAACCAGGATAAAACGCCACCCGCGCGGATCATTCGAGGGCATCCGTCTCAAAAATGAAAAAGGGGCGGATTGCGCCACCCCTTTTGAAATTTGCCGTTCCCCAAAGTCTATTGCGCCGGAGCGGGACGTTTAGGACCGTGTTGCTTGGATTCTTCCAAGAACTTGGTGAATTTGGTTTGTTGCTCGGTGGTCAACAATTCTTTGATTTTCTTGTTGGTTTCGTCCTGCAGTTTACGAATCCCTTCGAACGCGGTTTTGCGGTCGCCCTTCGAGGCTTCAAACAAGGCTTTCGCCTGTTTGTCCTGGTCTTCGTAGATCGCCTTAACCTTCGTTTTCTGATCATCGGTCAAGGTCACCGCTTTATCGAGCAATTGCACCCGATCCGGACGTTTCTTTTGCGCGCCAGGGGCGGTTTGCGCGGGCGCGTTAGTTGACGCCGACGAATTCTCAACCTGGGCAACGGCTGTCGATGTAATGATGCTTCCCAGGATAGCAACCATGATTAAGCTCAATTTAATATGCTTCATATATCTAGATCTAGCCTCTGGCATCGGGCTGATTTCAGCCCCAGCCAGTGGCCTTCAGGGATGTAAGACGTTATTTTCAAGGAAAAGGTTACAGCTATTCGCCAGTGCCGTGGCGCAAGCCGCTTTGGCGGGATTTCTCCCCCCATTGCCAATTTGCTTGCATCCGGATGGGTGTAGCGCTAGCTTATCCTAGTGTAAGTAGCTTTTGAAAAGCGAGTTAGGCGGAATGAAGATCGCCGGACTCGATTACGTCAAAGGGACAGTGAGTATGAATATGAAAGCTAAAGCGTTAACTTGGATGGCGGTGGCGGCAATCGTCACAGCCAGTGCAACCACGACCAACGCCGGTGATCGAGAATGGGCAACCGCCGGAAAGATTTTGACGGGCGTGGCGGTAGGGTCGGTGCTAACGAGGGCGTTTTGCGCTGAACCACCCACAGTCGTTTACGCGGCACCCCCCACGACCGTCGTGTACACCACTCCGCCGCCGCCCCCTGCGGTAGTCTATACCGCGCCGCCGACGACGGTGGTCTACAGCCAGCCGGTGGTGGCGCCAGCCCCTACGGTTGTCTATGCTCAGCCTGCGGTGGTTTACGCTCAGCCTGCGGTGGTCTACGCGCAACCCGTGGTGGTCTATCCGCGTCCCGTATGCTATGAGCCGTTAATCTCGGTGCGAGTTGGCTTTGGCTGCGGCCCCCGTTATCACCGTTGGTAAAATATTTCGTTCTATGCATCGCGCATCAGCCCGCCTGATGCGCGAATTTTTTTGCCCCGATTAAAGCCGAGTTTTCATTCCTATCCAAATTTCCAAAGCTTCATGAGGAACTGACTAGCCAACCACCAAAGTCACCCGGGGTTTTGGAAAGGGATTGGGGAAGTGAACGAAGGCCTGCCCAAATCAATGCTCACCACTTTTACGCATATCCTGGCGCGCAACCGGAGCATCGCTCGAGCCGACGGAGTGCCCGGAGATGGGAAAGCGGAAGCGCGCCCCTTTTTGGGTATGCCCGGCAAAGGGACATCGACCAATGGGAGTCGGCGCCGCCAAGCAAGGGCGAACGAGTCGGCGATATCGGAAAGCCAAGTGCGCCACGGGCCAAATGGGTGCTAGCCGACAGGCGAATTGCGGTGGGGGAGACTTGATCTCTATCGAGGCCGCTGTACCTGCCTCGAATTCCGGCAAAAACATTTCTTCGCCCATGCGTTGATGCTCGCGTTGCCACGGCGACTCTGGCCGGGAAATTGAAGTCCAATGGCGCTTTTGTTTGATCTCGGTAAGCGCGTTTTCCAAATACCGGATTTGGCGGATGAATCTTTCGAACTCAATGGGGTCAGCGGCGTTTTTTTGATTCGCCCCCCAAAGCGAGCGGTCCAATGTCAGCGGTCGCTCCAAAACTCGCGCCCCCAGGGCAAACGCCTTCAGCGCCGATGAAAAATCCAACTCGCAGCCCGAAACCCCGACAGGATAAGTCAGATTAGCCCGCAGTTGCTCGAATCCATTTAGGCTGGCCCGAAGGGGGCTCAACGCCCGGTCACATTCCCCATGCAAAATAACCACCCGCTCATGGCCGAGAATTTTTACGGCGCGTTTTACCACTCCTAACGTGGAACTACCCGCGCAAAGCATAACCGGAATACCCTGTCGCCCGATATATTCCAGCATCTCCACATTCGTTAAAACGGCCGAGGGAACCCGGAGATAATCGGGGTGCAACCGGGCCAAACTGTCCACGGAAGGAATGTCCCTGACGGTAACCGCCCAGGAAATACCGAGTACGCGGCACAAAGCGTTGATTTTTTGGAATTGAATTTCATCGATTTCAACGCGGCGGCGAAACTCTAAATAGGTCATGTCCCCCCAAGGCGTGGCAAGCATTTTCTTTTGTAAATCCACGGGGATATGCCGCTCTGGAAGGCACTTTTGGAATACCACGCTGTCACACCCGGCACGCGCGGCGGCCTCCACCATTCGCTTGATTAAGGATGGCTCGCCGTTGTGGTTAACGCCAATATTGGCCGCCAGGAAGACAGTTCCTCCCGCGCTTATCCATTTATCGCCAATTTTGCATTTGCCACTCATGCTCGCTATTCTCGCGTTTTGCCAGCCG
This sequence comes from Verrucomicrobia bacterium UBA1319, assembly GCA_002306985.1. Classification (GTDB taxonomy): domain Bacteria; phylum Verrucomicrobiota; class Verrucomicrobiia; order Limisphaerales; family UBA1319; genus UBA1319. The sequence goes on along the minus strand of DBTJ01000205.1, from coordinate 6,790 downwards.
CTGTCGGGAAAAAACCGGGCATTTCTACGCTAAAAGCCCTTATTTGACGCTGAACCCGCCCACTTTATTTGATATTAAATTAAAATCAGACACGTCGTCGTTGGTTTTAAAAAAAGCTTCGCTTCCACCCCCTACCCCCCATAGTGCGTCGCCGGTTCAAAAACAATTGTTCTCCGCCCATTCAGGATTCCCATTACCCTGATTAGTAAAGCACACCGAATGCCAGAAATACCAAAACCGCTTCCCGGCGCGTCCCTTCGCCTAGCTTAAGACGCGGACAAATCCATGAATTTCGTCCGTAACAATCCTAACGCCTAAGGATTTGCGTCGTGTTTTTGGACACCGAATTTCACCGGACGTTCATTCATGAGAAATCAACGTCCGCGGCTAACCCGGTATATTCCATGCGTGAGAACCCCGCGTGAAAGGAACGGGGAGCGAAATCTGGGGGCGGCTAGTTTACGGCTGCCCGCCAGCGGATACCGCCTTACCGGCGGCTGGTCCAGGAATGGAATTGGAGGTCCAGCCCGCGCCGAGCGCTTTGATTAAGGACACGCTCGCCGCCAGCCGTTCCGCCGCCAGTTTCACCACGGTTTGCTCGTGGGCCAAAGCGGTGCTTTGGGCGATGGATACTTCGAGGTAAGTAATCACCCCGCCTTTATAACGCGTGGTGGAAATCTCCAGAGTGCGCCGGGCGGATTTGAGGGCCGCGCTTTCCGCTTCATGCTCGCGAGCCAACAGGCGTTGCGCCGCCAATTGATCCTCCACTTCCTGAAAGGCGTTGAGCACGGTTTGGCGATATGTGGCGGTCGCCGCTTCCCAGGCGGCGCGCGACGCGGCCAACTGAGCCCGATTGCGCCCCCCGGTGAAGAGGGGCAACTGCAACGATGGCCCCACCGACCACAGGCGGCTTTCCCAATTGAACAACGTTCCCGTGTCAATGGACTGAAATCCAGCCAGGCCATTGAGGGTTACGCTCGGATAAAACGCGGCGTGAGCGACGCCCACATCCGCGTTGGCGGCAATCATGCTCTGCTCGGCCGCCGCCACGTCGGGGCGATGCTCCAGTAATTCACTGGGCATCGAAAGCGGCACGTTGGGAAAATTCGCCAGCGCGTTTTTTGACGGGCTGAGTTTGAAGCCACTGGCTGGCTGGCCGCACAACGTGGCCAGGGCGTGGATGAAATTGGCCCGTTGCAATTCCACGGCGGGCAATTGCGCCTCGGCGGAACGCAATTGCGTCTCCGCCTGGGCGACATCCAACTCGGTGGCGATGCCGCTTTGATGGCGGTTTTGCGTCAATTGCAGCGAACGCTGGTAAGCCTCGATCGTCTGTTCCAGCAAGGTGTGCTGCGCTTCCAAGGCGCACACGTTGAAATAATCGATCGCGATCTCGGATTGAATGGAAAGCTTGGCGGATTCAAGCTCCCCGGCGGCGGCGGCCATCCGCGCCTTCGCCCCCTCCACCGAACGCCGGACCCGCCCCCAAAGATCCAATTCCCAGCTGGCATCCAGCGGCGCCGAGAAAGTGCTGTAGGTGGAACTCGACCCCGAGGAATTCCCGCGCTGAAATTGGTTCGCGCTCGTGCGCTGGCGAGTCATGTCGGGCGCGGCCGAAAGTTGCGGAAAATAACCCGCGCGGGAAGTCCGCACCAAAGCGCGGGCGCGGTCCAAATTCGCCACGGCGGCCGCCAGCTGTTGATTGCCGGCGGAAGCCAGCGTTTCGAGCCGGTTCAATTCGGCGTCGCCAAAACATTCCCACCATGTCCCGCGGGGCAGATGCGCGGCCGGTCCCGCCATTTTCCACACGGCGCCATCGGCGGAGGTTTGACCCGCGAACGCCCCGGGAACGGCATTGGTCCCCAGCGGCGCCGGCCGCCGGTAATCGGGGCCAACCGAACACCCGACCAGCCAGATGGCCGCCCCAGCGATCAAGGGTAGCCCTGGCCAACAGATATTATCGATCACCTTCATATAATCTTGTTTCATTCTCCGCCGGCGACCGCGAGTTGGACACCGCGTTTATGCCGCCAAAGTTTATAGCGCTGGCTGAGTCTTTCAAACACTAGATAAACGACCGGCGTGGTATAAAGCGTCAACGCCTGCGATAGCAGCAAACCGCCCACGACCGCAATCCCCAGCGGTTGGCGTAATTCGGAGCCGGTGCCCATTCCGATCGCCAGCGGGACCGCGCCAAACAAGGCGGCCATCGTAGTCATCATGATGGGCCGGAAGCGAATAACGCACGCCTGGTAAATGGCGTCCCGGGGGCTGAGTCCCTCATGACGCTCCGCTTCCAGGGCAAAATCGATCATCATGATCGCGTTCTTTTTCACAATACCCATCAACAGAATGATGCCGATGAACGAAACCAGGGAGAGATCGTAGCCAAACACCAGCAGCGCCAACAAGGCCCCCACCCCGGCGGATGGCAGCGTGGATAAGATGGTGAGCGGGTGAATCAGGCTTTCATAGAGCACGCCCAGAACGACGTAGACCGCGATCAAGGCCGCCGCCACCAACAAAGGCATGTTCGCCATCGAAGCCCGAAAAACCTGGGCCACTCCTTGAAAACTCCCCTGCACGCTCGAAGGCATTTTCATTTCCTCCGCCGCTTTCTCGATGAGATCGGTAGCCTCGCCCAGCGAAACATTGGGCGCGAGATTGAAGGAAATGGTCACGGCGGGGAATTGCCCCTGGTGATTCACCGAGAGATAGGCGTTCGAGGTTTCGAATTTCGCGACCGAGGACAGCGGCACTTGGGTGCCGTTGGTGGCGCGCACATAGATTTGGCGCAACGCCGATGGATCGAGCAGAAATTGCGGTTCCACTTCCAGAATTACGTGATGCTGGTTGTACTGCTTATACATGGTGGACACCTGGCGCTGGCCAAAGGCATCGTAGAGAGTGTTATCGATATTGATGGGCGATACCCCGAGGCGCGCGGCGGCATCCCGGTCGATCACCACCGTGGTTTGCAGGCCGCCCGATTGTTGATCGCTGACCACGTCCTTTAATTGCGGCACCCGCCGCAGTCTCTCCACCAGCAGCGTGGACCAGCGATCCAACTCGGCCAGATCGCCTGATTGCAAGGCATACTGATATTGGGCCTTACCCGAACGGCCGCCCACGCGAATATCTTGCGCCGCCTGTAAATACAAGCGGATACCTTCCACGCCATTGAGCTTCTCGCGCAATCGCCCGATAACTTTATCCGCGCTTACCTTTCTTTCGGAGAGCGGTTTCAGGGTGATAAACATGCGCCCGTTATTAATGGTGGAACTTCCCCCGCCCGCCCCGATGAACGAGCCGAGCGTCGCCACCGCCGGATCATCCAGGACAATCTTGGCGACCTTTTGCTGCAACGTCGCCATCGAGGCAAAGGAGATATCCTGCGCAGCCTCCGTGGTGCCCATCACAATGCCCGTGTCCTGCTGCGGGAAAAACCCTTTCGGCACGATTTTATAAAACCAGACGGTGGCAGCCATGGTTAGAAAGGCCACCCCAAGCATGAAACCTTGATGCCGCAGCACCCAGCGCAGCCCCAGTTCGTACCATCCCAGTAGCCAGTTAAAACTTCGCTCGCAGAACCGGCCGAATGGACCGGCGGACGTCATTTCGGATTCGGCCCGCAGAAAACGGGAGCAAAGCATGGGCGTCAAGGTCAGCGAAATGACGCCCGAAACCAGGATCGCGAGGCTAACCGTGACGGCAAACTCATGGAACATGCGGCCGATCAATCCCCCCATGAAAAGCAAAGGAATAAAGACCGCGATCAACGAGGAACTCATCGAAATCACCGTAAAACCAATCTGCCGGGCGCCTTTGATGGCGGCTTGCAGGGGCGTCTCCCCTCGCTCGATGAAACGATGAATGTTTTCAATGACCACAATGGCGTCATCCACCACAAAGCCGACCGAGATGGTGACCGCCATCAGGGATAAATTATCGATACTGTATTCGCACAAATACATGAGCGCGAAAGTACCCGCTAGCGCCAACGGCACGGTAACACTAGCGATGAAGGTCGGCCAAAATCGCCGCAGGAATAGAAAGATGACCAACACCACCAGGGCAATGCTTAACCCCAGAGAAAACTGGACGTCTTCCACCGAAGCGCGAATGGTCACCGTGCGATCGCTTACTTCGGAAATTTTAATCGAAGGCGGCAGCCATTTTTCCAATTGCGGCAACACGGTGCGAATGCGGTCGACGGTCTCGATCACGTTGGCGCCCGCCTGTTTGAAGACGATGACCAACACCGCCCGGTTCGTGCCCGCCCAGCCGGCGACCCGCTGGTTTTCGGCGCTGTCGATGGCCCGCCCTAGCGAGCTTAACCGGATGGGAACCCCCCGCCGCTGCGTGATGATCAAATTCTGGTATTCGCCGCCTTCCAACAATTGGTCGTTGCTGGAAATAGCGTAAGAGATCCGATCTCCGTCAAAACTTCCTTTGGGCGAGTTCACGTTCACTTGGCCCAACAACGAGCGAATATCCTCCAAGCTGAATCCCGCGGACGCCAAAGCGCCGGGATTAATTTGAACGCGCACCCCGGATTTATCCGCCCCCCCCACAAACGCCTGGCTCACTCCCTCGACTTGGCTTAAACGCTGAGCAATGATCGAATCCGCGCACTCGAACACTCTGGCCGAGGGTAAAATCTCCGAGCGCATCGCCAAGATCATGATCGGGGCATCCGCCGGATTGATTTTGCGGTACGTGGGCGGGCCCGGGAGGTTGATCGGCAGATCGCTGGTGGCGGCGTTGATAGCCGCCTGGACATCCCGGGCGGCGCTGTCCACTTTACGACTCAGATCGAACTGAATGGTCACGCTACAGCCGCCCAAGGTGCTGACCGAGGTGATTTCCGAAACGCCCGCGATTTGGGCCAGGCGACGTTCCAACGGCGCCGCCAGCGAAGAGGCGACCGTCGCCGGGTCCGCGCCGGGCAGCGACGCCGACACGCTGATCATCGGAAAATCCACGCGCGGGATCGGCGCCACCGGCATGAAATGGTAAGCCACCAGCCCCAGCAAAAACAAGCCGATCGCCAACAGGGACGTTCCCGCCGGTCGGTGGATGAATGGCGCGGAAATATTCATGGCGCCTTCGCGGCGGCTTCCGCCCCCACGGGCGCGGCTCGTCCACCCTTAACCCATCGTCCCAAACGATCCAGGTATAGGTACACCACCGGGGTGGTGTACAACGTGATTAATTGCGAGAGCAGCAACCCCCCCACAATCGCGATGCCAAGCGGGCGGCGCAACTCGGACCCCGACCCGTTTTCCAACGCCAACGGCAACGCGCCCAGCAAAGCCGCCAGCGTGGTCATCATGATGGGACGAAACCGCAAGCGACACGCTTGGTAAATGGACTGTTCGGGTGGGAGCCCCTCGGCGCGCTCGGCGTCGAGCGCAAAATCGATCATCATAATCGCGTTTTTCTGCACGATCCCGATCAATAAAATGATCCCGATCAACGCCACCAGCGACAAACTTTCGCCCGTCGCCAGCAACGCCAGCAACGCGCCCACACCGGCGGAAGGCAGGCTGGACAGGATCGTGATCGGATGAATGTAGCTCTCATAAAGCACGCC
>DBTJ01000205.1:549-924 GCA_002306985.1 Verrucomicrobia bacterium UBA1319 | reverse complement strand
ACAATGTAGATCACCACAATCGCCGCCAGGATCAGCAACGGTTCGCTACGAAGCGAGGAACGGAATTCCGCCGCGCTGCCGGAAAAAGAGGGCACCACCGATTCGGGGAGCCCAAGCTCGCGCTCCGCTTGCTGAATGGCCGCCACCGCTTCCCCCAACGAGCCTCCGGACCGTAGGTTGAAGGAAAGCGTAACCGCCGGAAACTGCCCTTGATGGGCGATCGTTAAAGGCGAAGCGCCATACTTGACGCGCGCGAAGGACTTTAACGGAACCATTTGACCGGTGGTGGATTTGACGTAAATCTCTTCGAGGGATTCCGGCGCGAGCTGATGCCGAGGTTCGATTTCCAAGACCACCCGGTACTGGTTGAGCTGG
>DBTJ01000205.1:0-244 GCA_002306985.1 Verrucomicrobia bacterium UBA1319 | reverse complement strand
CGTAGAGCGTGTCATCGATCGCCTGCGGTTGCACATTCAAACGGGCGGCCTGCTGCCGGTCCACGTCCACATAGACCTGCAATCCTCCGGCCTGTTGGTCACTGGCCACATCCGTCAATTCCGGCCGGGAGCGCAGATGGGCGAGCAATTTGGACGCCCATTCCTCCAACTCCGTCACGTCGGCGTCCTGCAGGGTGTACTGATATTGCGTGCGGCTAACCCGGCTATCGATCTGCACATCCTG
>DBTJ01000020.1:5407-29638 GCA_002306985.1 Verrucomicrobia bacterium UBA1319 | reverse complement strand
CCGGGTTGAAAACCGCCGTCCAGGTCCGCGGCACGCTCAACCATCCGGCGGATGTCGATTCGGGGTGGACGGTTGAACTCGCCTTCCCCTGGTAGGTGCTTGGCCAGCATGCCCGCCATGGCGGTTGCCCCACCGAAGGCGAGCAGTGGCGCATCGGCTTCTCGCGGGTGGAATGGCAAATCACAACCAATGGCAATCAATACCAGAAAGTGCCGAATACGCCGGAGGATAATTGGGTGTGGTCTCCGCAGGGGGTGGTGGACATGCATCGTCCCGAAATGTGGGGGTTGCTGCAATTCACAACGTCCACCGCCGGTGGCGCGTCCGCCGTCGCGCCGTTACCGGGTAAACCGGCGCGCGATCTCGCGCTGGAAATTTATTATGCCCAGCGAGATTTTCTGAAGGCGCACAACCGTTGGGCAACTACCCTGGTTGAACTCGGGTTGGAGGAAGGGAAATTCCCGCCCGGCGTTGAGCCCCCGGTGCTCACGCGCTCAAAAGAGGGGTACACCTGCGCGGTGGGTTTTAAAGATGGCGAGCGCCAGCGTGTCTGGGAAATTCGTCAGGATCGCCGGCTGAAACTGAATTGATAGCGCTCGCTAAAAAAGGATCGTAGCTTGCCGATTCATGCCGGCCGACCGGCGCTTAAGAGGGGCCTTCGTTCGAATTAGCAAAACGATAGGTTTCCGGGGGCCGAGTCCCAAGGCTCCGCGTGCGCGGTAAGAGGAAAGGTCGCAATCCTCCCTCAGCGAACTCACGGGTTCGCGGTAGTGGAGGGAAAATGCTGGGCTTCCCAGGCGGCGAAGTTGCCGTCGGGGAGCATGACTTGCTCTACCTTCCAATCTAGCCAGGCATAAAAGCGAGCATAACCGCCGTCGGGCAACCAACGAGGCGTGGTTTCGCGGAGTATCCCCAAATGAGGCCAGTCCCCGTTCGATTTGGGCTGCGCGATTTGGGCGTTGGGCACAATCTCGAGCTGTGCCAATCCGCCCGGCTTTTTGTTGGCCCGTTCTAAAACGCCCAACAAATCGGGCAAATTAGGCGTGTTGGCGGGAGCATTCATGATCAAAGTCTGGACTTCGGTCCAATTGCGCGGGGTGCTGCCATCAGCCAGTTTGGTTGCAAATCTAAGGAGCGAGATTCCGGCGTTAATCTGCTCGGCCATGTTCCGAGCTGTCTCATCCGCGAGCCGCCAAGCGCGAATTTTGTCCGCCTCGGCCTGGACGGTCTTTGCTTCAGTAAGCAGCAGCTCCGGAGATTGGGCGGCGCGTTGCCGTAATTCGATGATGGTTCCCCGTAACCGCGCTAACTCAGGCCGCAACGCTCGCAATCGCGTCAGTTCTTGAGGGTTAACGGCGTCGTCCGGGGCCTTCCGCAACGCTTGCCGCAAGTTAGCTAACTCCGCTTGCAGGTTGCGCGTTTGAGAAATATCCGCGCGCAAAACGTTTAATTCTCGTTGGCGAAGGCTCCAGATACCCGCTGAAGCGGCGGCAAGAAGCAACCCGATAATTGGGAGGAGTTTCATAAGCGGAGCTTGGTTTTACTGGAACAACAATTTCTGGAACCACTCATTGTCCGCCCGTCGAATGGGAGGAACTCGCGGAAGTTTCCTGATCGACAATGCCTTTAGCTTGTTGCTCCCAAGCCGTGAAGTCATCCGTATCCAAAGTTATGTTATGGACTGAGCCGTCGCCAAGGCAATAGGCTCGTTCCCACTGGCCATTGGGCATCTGGCGCGGATTTATTTCGCGAAACAGGAACCGGCTTGTATCTTTTGGGGTTAATTCGCGGCCTTGCGGGAAAAACTCGAATCGCTCGGTCAACCCCTTCGACATGAATCCTTGCCCTAATTCAAGAGCCATTGCTTCAAACGTTTTTGGAAAGCGGCCTTTATTTTCTTGGGCCCACACCAGCGCAGCCCATCCCATTTGTTTGAGATTATTGATTGATTTGTCTCGCAAGACTTGGGCTTGTACTTCCGCCGCCTCGCGATCCCGATTGGTTTGCGCTTGGCGCAATTCCCTGTTCGCTTGGGATAATTGGATGGAATTGGTGTTTTTTGCTTTCAAGCTCTCTGTCTCTTGTTTCAAACGGCCTAGTTCGGCTTCATCGCGTTTGAGTATGGCCAATTCTTCCTGGGCTTGGCGATTGGTCTCGGCCTGCGCGGCGCGCGCGCGCAGATCGTCCTGGTCCGCCAAGCCATGGCGCAAGTCGGCTAATTCGGCGCGGGCAGGGCGGATCTGGAGTTGTTGAAACACCAGTGGAGCGCTAGCGAGGATGATGGCGGCGGTGTAAACGATGGGTGTTTTCATGGCAATAAAAAGGGTTTTGGCGGTTAGTCCGCCCAGACTGGCGGCGCCGGTGGTGTTGAGGGCTACCGTGGTGGCGCTGGTTACGCTAGCCAGCAAGGCGGCGGGGGCGGCGGTGACCGTGTTGGCCCCCAGGACGGCGGTTAGGCCCGCGGCGGAAGTGGTCACACCTTTGCGCGCCAGAATACCCCTTAATTTTTCTAGCGCTCGTTGCACGCGCATCCGGGCGGCGTTTTCACTCGTGCCCAGGGTCTCCCCGACTTGGCGCAACTCCCGGCCTTCGAAGAATCGGGAGAGTAGGGCGAGCCGGTCTTTTTCGGAGAGCTGGTGCATGGCTTCGTCCAATACGTCTCGCAGCTGAAGCCAATCGGCCGACTCGTCCGTGGGGTTTGGGTTTTGCATGGCAAAGGCTTCCTGTTCGCGTTGTTCGCGCCGCTGCTGGCCGCGGCGGGCGTGCCCGGCCATCCGGCGGGTGGTGGTATAGAGCCAGCCAGCCAGCGCGGGATGTTTCACCAAGGTTTTGGCTTGGCGCGCCAACTCCGCGAACACCATTTGGACGACGTCCTCGGCCGTTTGGGAATCGCCCGCCAGCTGTCTTAGGGCCGCCGAGTAAACCAGGTTGAGGTGTCGCCGGGCCAGCTCCGTGAAGGCCGCCTCGCGGTGCCGCAGCAGAAACTCTCTTAGCAACTCCTGATCGCTTGATTCACTCGTGGACATTCACTTGTATAGTGCCCGCCGCCGCGGAAAACCGCACACAAATAAACGCGGCGGGCCGACCGGTGCGCACCCGCGCGCGGGAACCAACTGAAACGGCCCATGGCGGGCGATTCCCTATTTCCGGCGGGCGGAGATGATGGAGGCGACGGTGACCGCGGTGAGAATGATGAGGCCGCCAACAATCGAGTTGCGCGCCGGGACTTCACCCATGACCAAGAATACCCATAGGGGATTGAAGGCGGGTTCGATTAAGGCGATGAGCACGCTTTGCACGGCGGTGACGCGTTTGATGCCATAGGCGAAAAAGATGGAGGCCAGGCCAGTCTGCAAAAGCCCGAGCCCCAGGATAGCGCCGATGGGAACGACGGAAAAACTCGGCCGGGGCGCGAACAGGGAAAGCGGCAGCATGATTCCGGCGGTGATCCAGTGCGAAAGCAGGATGGATTCCATGACCGACCCATCCTTTTGCATCCGCATGAACACAAAATAGAGGCCAAAAGTCACCCCGGACAACGCCGCCGCAAGATTGCCCAATCGGCTGCCGTCACCCCAGCCATCCAGGAAAAACACTCCCATGCCAAGCAGAACCAGGACAAAGGCCGCAATCTGCTCAAGCTTCGGTTTTTCCTGGAGCAGGATCGCGCCCGCGATGGCGGTGATCACCGGGGCCGAATACTGGAGCAAAATGGCGTTGGCCGCCGTGGTGGATTTGTTCGCGTAAACAAACAACGACATGGTGATCGCGTTCAGGATCGCCGCCGCCACCTGGGCGAAAGAGCCGTGAAACCGGGGTTTCTTCAGCCACCAAAGCAGGACGAGGCTGGTGATCAAACTGCGCAGTCCGGCGATGAGCGTCGGGCTCCACGGGATGAGTTTGATAAACACGCCGGCTAGGCTCCAGAGGAAAGCGCACGCGGCGATGGCGGCCATGCCTCGGCCGCGTTGATCATTGGCGGTAACCATGCCGGCGAAAGCATGGCGATAACTTGGACGGATTCAAACCATTATCCGACCTATACCGATAGGATTATCGCAGCCGACGGTTTTCGGGTGGCCGGTTCGTAACCTGCGCGACCGGCGACGCCTGAATTTTGGGCGCGAAGTGGCTAGCGAGCCTGCTTCAATTTTCAACCGTGGCCTGGAAATAGCGCGTCTTTCCTGAACCGGTCGAAAAGATGCATTTGAAAGGCACGGTGTTAGTAACCAGTGGTGCCCAGTGAAGCAGGTCTTCGGATACGGTGAGGATTACAGTAGACTGGCTTAATCCGGAAACATCGACCAAGGTTTGACCTCCCACCAACACAGGCGGGGATAGAACCGCAGCTCCAGCCACACCGCTTACCCCGGCGGCGATGGGGACATCCGGACGGGTTTCGATGGCCCAATCCAGGATCCCCGGTTCATTGACAGCGAGCGTAGAGGCGGGCAATTGGGCATGAAGCCAGCCATAATAATAAGCATGGTCGCGATACACTCGGACTCCCAGGTAGCCGTCGCCCTGTTCCGCCAAGTGGCCAGTCCAACCGGTGTTCGCGCTTAACATGGTGGATGCCAATAGCGCCGAGTCGCCCTCCCAATAGGTGCCCGCCGGTCTAAACTCAGCAACGGCGTCACCATTCTGGAAAATCCAAGCGAACTGGGAGTCCCGCAGGATTTCATTGCGTCCGTTCATGGTCACGGACGCCGACAGCGAAATGGATTGTCCTCCTATTGGATTTCCATTCGTCGTTATCCCGCTGTCGGCCAAGGTCGTCAAGGCTAGTTCGCTCAGGAAAAGGTCCGTGGTCCCATCGCCGTCTAAATCGATGCCGCGTTCCCCGACGAGGGGAAAGGCGCACGCTTTTTTCACCGCGCGGATGGTCGCGGGTGTGGGCCGGGCACCGACTATAATGTCATCCACTAGGAGTGGCGTTGAACTTTGGTCGTACCCCCAATCCAAGGCGCATGTCGCGTCGGGGGCGGCGGTGAGTCGCACTCGAACCCATGCGAGAATCCAATCACTGCCGGCGCGGATTTTTAGGGCGAAATAGTTGGTGGCGGACGAGCCCGCTCCGATGGGAAGGTAGGCCATGGGAAGCAAAAGCGGTTGAGAATCGATTTGCAGCCGTTCTCGCCAGAACGGCTTGGTGGGGTTGAAAAATGAAACGATTTCACCTTTGACTAGCGCCGCGACTTCGTCGGGCTGGCCAACGAGCACGGGTTGGGGATAATTCGAGATATTTGTGTAGTAGCTGAAATTGTTAGCTAACACACTGTTTCCGGAGGCGGGAAGGAGGGTGATATCTTGACCCGCAACCGCGAGGGTCAAGTCGGGAACCCCATTGGCGTCAATATCGAGCGGCCAGGGACCGGTAGTGATGGGAACCGCCGGCGCGCAAATATAGACCACCTCCGCGAAGCTGGCGAGAGGCCAAAGGAGAATGAAGAGGAGGACCATTAAAGCCAGGCTTTGGCTGGTTAGCCGCTTTACCAAGGATAGACGGACCAAGGATTTTAGACGAAAGAGGTTTTTCATACGGCTTAGGCTGCCAGTGGTTGTGGGAGGGTCGAGTTCGTTGAAATAAAGTCGGACATAAGAAACTGGCCAATCGCAGTTTTTTCTAGTTTTCAAAACGCATAAAGTGTTCATAGCGTAAGGTCGCCTTGAAAATCAGTTAGACCAATGCGACCATCGTTTCATTGACGGTTTCCTGGTGTATTGCGGCCAATGACAGTGCTTTACGGGTTGCCGATTAAAAGCCGACACACTTGTGGATGCCACCGTTTACCATTCCCAATATATCGATAGTGACTTAAAAAGCCATATAAAAATGTCGGCGGTTAATATCGGAAAGGGTGTAAGCGATGTCTGGTTATTGTCCGTAAGACTGTTTTTCAGTCGCCACTATAAAGTCTTGGGTCGATTCGCCGATAGGGAATGGCAGGTTTCAGTCGAGAGCTTAAGGGCGTTAACTTGCGCTCAACCCACCTAAATGAACCGCGCTTCTGTTTAGCGGATGGAAAACAGATGCTTGTCGCCCCGGATTAGCAGGCAGTCGTTGGCCAGGACGGGGGTGGCGACGATGCGTTCGCCCAGCGGGTTTTCGCAGAGCAGTTCGTAGTGATCCGCGATTCGCGCGTTAAATACCACCCCATCTTCGCGCGCGGCGTATAAAATGCCATTGGCCACCGAGGGTGAAGCATAGTAACTCGTCCCGCCGCGCGGCAGGGAATCGGCCCAGAGGGTCTTGCCCGTGGCGGGATCGAGACAGACCAAGCCTCCGCGATCGCGCAGCAAGTAAATGCGTCCTTGGTATTCGGCGGGGGTGCAACTGAACACTCCCACATCGTCCCGCTGCCAGACGCGATGGGTGGCGGTGACTTCTCCGGCGCCGTCGAGCCGGATGCCGTCCACCCGGGATTGGCCCTGGCGGTCATCCCGTCCCACCGGCACTATCGCCAGGCCGCCCTGGACGACCGGAGAGGCGATGGCCGGCCAGTTGGCCATGCGGCGCGGATTAAAACCGCCGCAAGACCACAGCAACGCGCCGTCCGTCGCCGCGTGCGCCGTCAAATGCTCGGCGCCCCAAATCAGGAAAGCCGGTTTACCCTGGTATTCGAATAGCACCGGCGTGGTGTAGGCGTTATCGTTTTCGGAGGCCGTTTCAAAATTGCGTTTTTGTTGCCAGCGCAACTCGCCCGTGTCCTTGTCGAAGCCCGCTACCCAAGATTCCCCGTGATGTTGGCGCGCGACGATGACATGCTGGCTGGTAACAATAGGAGAGCTGCCTTGGTCCCAAAACAGATTCTCGGGTCCGAACCGCTCATTAAGGTTGGTTTGCCAGCGAATTTTGCCGTCGAGTTCCATCGCCACCAGCAACCCGCTGCGGAACTGGGCAAAGAGGCCCTTGCCATCGGTGGCGGGTGACGAATTGCAGCTCGAACTGAGAGTTTTGTGTTTGGGCAAACTTTCCGGCCCGAGCTTGACGAGGCATAATTGTTTGCCGGCGGCATCCAGCGCCAGCACGGCATTCTGACCCTCGGCGGGGGTCGTAAGGTAAATCCGGCTCTGCCAGACCACGGGAGTGGACCCGCCCTTGCCCGGCAGTTCGATTTTCCAGGCCACATTCTCCGCGCTCCAGCGCGCCGGATAACTGCCCGCCAGGGCGCTGCCATTTCCGGCGGGTCCGCGCCAGTTCGGCCAGTCGCCAGCTTGCAGGATGGAACATTGGGCGAGTAACGCGACGATGAGAGTAATGACTGTTGGCTTCACGGGCTTTAATGTAGATTTCAATCCCGACTCGCGCAAGAATTCAGATACGCCTATTAAACAATTAGGAAAGCCCGGCCGAGATAGGACTTGCCGATCCTCGCCGGGGCGGAGGTTATCTTGTTACGGTTTCAACTTGGCGAGGTTACTGTCGGCCAGTTTGCCGATGGCCTTGCCAGCAACTTTGCCATGGGCTATGGAATCCAGGCTGGCGATCGCTTCGTCGGATTGCTTTAAAGCGGTGAAATGCTCGCGAGCTGGCGCCGGATCGGGGTTCGCGGTGGCTTCGCGTCCAGCTCGACCCACGAGCGACGCTAGTTCCCTAATGTTGTGGGATTGCGTTTCGATTTCTATAAGTTAAACCAGTCCGACCGTCGCGGGCAGCGACCTAAACTGAGTTTCGCTCAAGTTCAGTGACGAGCCGGGTGAGAACACGGGTCGCGCGCTCCAGGCTTTTTCCAAACATCGGTCCGGCCGTTGCCGCCGATACATCTCCATTTTGCCGAGCCGCCAACACCGGTTCCATCCTGGGTTCTTTTGTCTCCACCGCATCCGTTTTCTCCGCTCGAGCGAGTGGTGGCTTGCTAGCGGAGAAATCGGATTATTTACCACACCCCGTGAGCGCGGTGATCAGGCGTGGATTCATTCCCCGCGAGCTGGGTTTATAGCGGAGCCACCCAGCGCTCGGACCGGGTGGCTCCGTCGCGCCGGGTTATTGGCGTAAACGATAAAACGCGGTTCCCGTGGGATTGACGGTGATGGAATTATTCACCACCCCGGTCACTTCCGTCCAACTGGCGGAGGGTAGAGCGGAAGCGGATTCCAGTTTGTAGCCGGTGTACGTGTCGGGCCAGGAGATGAGCCAGCCGCCATTGGTTTTCGTTAACGTAAGCGAGGGACGTTCCACCGGCGTGGCCGAGATGGAATATAGGCCGAAATCGTCCACGCCGAAATACCAACTATCGGTGCCCGCGTAGGCGAAACGAAAACGGACTTTGGCTTGGTTATCGGCGGCGGGCAGGCGGAAATACTCCACCCGTTTGGAGTTCTTGGGGTCGTCATCCACGCGTGGACTGAGGTAGGGCGCCAAGTCTTGGCTCACCTCGGCGCCAATGAACGCGCCATACGTTCCGCCTTTGGTTTCACCGTTTTCATCGGTGTAAACGGGGGCGTCGTCATATTCGGCGGTGAAGGTCGCCACCGCGTCCACGGTGATCTCGCCGGTGGTTTCATTGGTCACGGTCAAAACGTCCCACTGGTCGAGCATATAAACCACCGGCAGCCAGTGGCCGCCTTGATCGATGGAGTATTCCACCGCGCCAATGGCGTCTTGGTTTTGTTCCCACAGCGAGTGGTAAGACACGTAAATATTCGTTTTGCCGGCGAGATTGTAATCCGGTGAAAAAGCAAAAAGCACCTGACTGGCGCCATAGCGATAACCGGAGTCAGCAAACAGAAACCGGCCGCTGGCCAGCGGACCGGTTAATACCTGCCCATTGACCACGTTTAATAAATTGGGGGTTAACACCCGTTGGTAGTTCGTTTGCTCGCTTATGGCGCGAGTGGGATCGCTGTAAGTGACGAATGAGCCCTTAAACCGATCCACGTTCACCACGGTCCACTGCGCGTAAGCGGCGGAGTCCAGGTTGCCGAAGTCCACGTCGGGGTTTTGCGCCTCGGTATAACTTATCTGGGTCCACCCGGACGGCAATTCCCCTTCGGTGGTACTGTCGAAATTTTCGAAATACAGCGGTTGTGGCAGCACCAGGTTGCGATACGCCGCGATTTCGAAGGTGGTTTCATTGGTGTAACGTTGGGCTGGGGTGGCGTCGTCGTCAAACACAAGCGTGGCGGTGTGGCTGGAAGCGGGGGCGAACAAATTCGCATTCGTATAGCCGATCGAGATAAACGAATCCTGTTGGGCATAAGTTGCGGCCACCGGGTTGCCGTCAATCGTTAGCGCCACGGAATTGGAAACCACCTTGCTCGCGCCATTTAGGATCGTGTAGAGAAAGGACACCTTAGGGGGCAGGTCCTTGGCGCCATCGGCGGGCTCCAGGGAAGTGATCTGGGGTTGGTTGGCGCTGGCTTGAGCCACGGTAAACGCATGGCTGGCCAGAATGCCGTAACCATCGTTCTCCAGCAAATAAACCACGTAATTGCCCGATGTCGTCAAGCCGCCGGCGAAGGTTATCGTGCCCGCGTTTAGGCCGGTATCTCCCGCTTGGGTGCCATCCACGTAGTACCAGACGGTGGAAAGCGGGCCGCCGGGCGTCTGGCCCTGTAGGTAAATGCCCACCCAATCCTTGGCGTTGCCGGGGCCATTGGTGAAGTTGATTTGAATGTCCTGGCCGGTGGTGTAAGCCAGTTGGTTGGGGCGCACCCGTGGCGCGCTCGGATCGATCACCGTAAAACTATTCGTGGCGAGCGGGGTGTAGCTGTCGTTGAGCAAAAAATAAACATACCAGGTTCCCACGTCACTCAGACCTCCGGTAAAAGTGACCGTACCTTGGCTAAGACCCGCGCCAGCGGTTTGCGTGTCGTTGACATAAGCCCAGAGCGTGGAAGTGCCTGAACCCGGAACGCCTCCTTCCGGATAAATTCCAAGCCAGTCCGCCCCATTACCAGGTCCACCTTGGAAATGAATGCTAATCTCTTCCCCCGGGTAATACACCGAATAATCCGGCTGTAAAGTGGGGGTTTGGGCGGTCACATTGGGAGAGGCGAGATTCAGAGATACAACGGATATCACTGGCAAGACTCGCGACACAAGCCATTGGCTGAAGCTGTAAGATTTCATAAACATTAATGTTTGGGGGGTCGATGCTAGCCAGGATAGGGCGCGGATACAAGCGGCGTTCGCGAGTTTTGGACTCGGGCCGATAGCTGAATTCGGCCGGGGGGATCAGTTCGCCTGGTAAATGGGGAGTTGCCGCACCACGTCATCGCAATCCAGACCCCAAAGGTTCCAATGCTGGCTCGTGTATTCTCCCGCCGGCGCGGCTTGGAAGTACAGGCGCCACCGGTTGCCGATGCGGTAGATCGCCGGAGTGGCTACGTGGAACAGGGTTTCATTGGAGTAATTTTGCCATTTTGTCTGGTCGAATAGGTCCACGCGAAGCTTTTTCCAGCCATTGGTCAAATTCGTGCTCACCGCCAAGTCGGCGCCCCAGCGCACGCCGCCATTGTAACCTTCATAGAGCAACAGGTAGCGGTTGTCTATTTTATAAACCTGGTGCCATTCGAGGTAACGTTGCTCGGGTGCGGCCGAGAGGAGATCGGGACCGGGCACCTTCGTCCAATGCTTTCCATCGGTGGCAGTGGCTAGCCGAATCCCCGGCAGGATTTTGTCGTTCCGGTAGGAATAGAACATATACCACCGACCGCGTTCGCGAAAGACGGCGCCTTGCGACACGCAATTTCCATCATCCCGTCCTTGGCCCTTGGGGGTTAAGATCGGGTTACCCTCGTAACGTTTGAAATGGGCGGTGGTTACCGCGCTGTACCCATCCGGGCCGGCCGGACAGGTCGCCAAGTTGACCGAATCTCCGTAGCCCCCGGTGTAGTAAACCCAGTATTCGTCCAACGCGTCGTTATACAGCACCGAATCCAGGCGCAACGATCCGCCTTCCCAAGCCAAATGGGGATCGTTTTGCAGCAAGGGGTTATGGTTGTCCTCGTGCCAGTTGAAAGGCTCGCTAACATTCGCCCAGGCTTTGCCGTGGCATCCCACTCCGTCACCCAAGGTCATTCCGGCGTAGAACAGGATTAGTTTGTTCGTGTCTTTCGGGTTAACCAACAGGCAAGGCTCTTGGACTTGCCCGTCTTTCCAGCCGCCGCCGCCGCAACTGATAATCTTGACCGGGATCAGGGGCGACGCCAATTCAGCCCCTTGCGCTGGCGTTTGAATAACGCAGCACATGAGAGCGCAAACGAATACGCTCGTCAGATTTAAGTGAGGACTGTGGCGTTTCATGTTTGGTGATTGTTTTCCACTATATCGCCCGAATGTTTGTTTGGCGATGAATTGTTGGCCGCCGGAAACAAATCGCGCCGCCTTAGCGGTGAGGAGTGGGGGGGAGGCTCTTGGCCGCCTCGTCGCGCAAAAGAGCTTTGACAGCCCCTTGCGGCCAAAGGAACATGGTCGCCAGCTAATTTGCGTTTATGTCATCCATGATCAAAGCGGCGGGCGTTTTTCTGCTCGCGATGAGCTTCGTCCTTTGCCGATGTGCGGCTGGCCCGTTGGCTTTGACCGGGGTGAACCTGGCTGGCGCTGAGTTTGGTCGGCCGCCTTCCAAGGAAGTGGATACGCATTCCAAGTTTGGCGTAGATTACTCTTATCCCACGGCCGCGGAAGCGGCGTATTTTTCCAGCCAGGGCATGAATATATTTCGCTATCCATTCCTTTGGGAACGCCTGCAACGAGGGTTGCAAGCGCCGCTGGATGCCGTGGAATTAGATAGGCTCAAAACTTCGGTGAAATTCGCCACCACGCGCAACTTGGTGGTTTTGATCGATCCACACAACTATGCTCGCTACCAGGGCGAGGTGATCGGCGGGGCCAAAGTCAGCGGCGCCGATTTTGCCGATTTCTGGCGACGCCTTTCCCTGGAATTCAAGGAGGAGCCCTGCGTCTGGTTCGGCTTGATGAACGAGCCTCGCCAAATGCCCACCGGCCAGTGGATTGCCGCCGCGAATCAAGCGATCGCCGCCATCCGCGCCACCGGCGCCAAAAACTTGATTCTGGTGCCCGGCAATTTTTGGACCGGCGCTCATTCTTGGCTGGCGGGTGGCGAAGAGAGTAACGCGAAGCACTTGCTGAAAGTAGTCGATCCCTTGGATTATTGGGCGGTCGAAGTCCATCAATACGTGGATGCCGATTCATCGGGAACGAAACCGGAAATTACCAGCCCCATGATCGGGGCAGAGCGGCTCATGCCGTTTGCGAATTGGTGCCGCCAGCATAAAAAACGCGCGCTGTTGGGTGAGTTTGGCGTGCCCGCGATTGCCGAAGGACGGCAAACGTTGGATCACATGCTTCAAAGTATGGCCGCCGCGGACGATGTGTGGCTCGGTTGGACGTGGTGGGCCGCCGGTTCGAGATGGGGCGATTACCTGTTCACTATCGAACCGAAGGACGGCGTGGACCGGCCCCAAATGACCTGGCTGCGCCCCCATCTGCACGGGAGCAGCCTGCCCCAATTTACTCGAACCGTAAAAAATGGGACGGGCGGCGGCGGCTTCGCGGCCGGTTCGGTTCAAGCGATCGAGGCGAATCCCGCTCCCGATGGCATGGTGTTCGATAAGTGGACTGGTGATACCGCGTGGCTGGCGGATCCCGCCGCCCGAAAAACAGGGGTGACGATGCCGTTCAAGGACATAACGGTCGAGGCCGAGTATAAACCCATCCGCTAGCCGGCGATAAGGATTGGCGGGGTGGAATTCGGAGCGTCGTTTGCGCTTGTCCACGCTATTTCGCCCGGATCATCTCCTCCACTTGGGCGATAGCCTGAAGGTTTCGCGCTTGACGATCTTGGAGAGTAAAATACCAGGGGGCCATGAGGAAGCCTTTCAAGCGCTCCGGCGCGAGGCGCTTTTTACAGAAATCGACGGTGCCTTTGAAGTTGGCGTCAGTGCTCCAGTTTGAGCCCGTCGGCACTTGATCGAAACCCGCTTTGTCGAGGTCCAGATAGGCTTGCACGCATTTTTGCTTCGCGGGATCGAACGCGTCATCATAGTACCAATTGCTCTGCAAAACCGATTTGGGCATGCGGTTCAGAAATTCTTCGGGATGATTCCAATAGTAGTCGGACCAAATCCAAGGTCTCACGCCGAGGTCTTCGACGGTTTTCACGAAGAACCGGAAATCGTGCCACCACAATTCGCCCTGCCGCACGACGGCGTAACTATACTGGCTCTGGTGTGCCGCCGTTTCCTCGTCGTATCCGAGATGGAAGAAGCGAGGCCGGTCGAAGATGGCGCTGACTTCGCGGATCAGGTCCGCGCAGACCTGGTAATACTTGGGGGTGGAGACCTGTTTGCCATAGTCCTGGAGCCACGTGTCGTGCGCGGTGGAGAAGTTGAGTTTGGGAATGGGCTCCAGCCCCAGGGCGCGCAGTCGAGCCAGTTCAGTCCGGAATCGATCGATGGGCCACGATCCTTTGACCGACAGCTCGGGATGACTCTGATATTGCAGCGCCTCGCCAAGATCGATAAGCACCAGGTTCATCCCCGCCGTTTGCATGCGCTGCGTGAGGGTCCGCCACACCGTTTCATCGAAGCGCAAATGATCGGCCGCGCACACCAAGTGAAGCTCTTCCGGTTTAAGCGGGCCCCATTGTTTGACCGGCACGTCCGACCACATGTTCGTGCCCATGTGCCACAGCGCACCCCAAAGCAACCCGCCTGGCGTGCCCGCGGATGCCTGGAATTCAGGCAGGGTTGTCGCCAAGGCCGCCGCTGTGCCCGTGCGGATAAAGGTCCGACGCGATATTTTCATAAATCGATGAATTGAATAGTATTTTTGCCATGAGTCGCGCGCAATAGGATTCCCAGTAATTATCCACCTGGCACTAGAAATAGGCGCGGTCTGGGTCTCTCGTTTGCGAACGGATGCGTGGGCGGGTGAACCGGCATCCTTTGAGTAACTGGCTGCGGACATAACGCGCGCAATGAACTCCGATATACGTCCTCTCCAAAGGCGCGCGATCGGGATTCCGCCGAGTGCGCGGTGCTTGTTTGGAGGGCGTCTGCGCTGCTAAACGGCGGAGGCCGGGTGGATGCCCGGCCTCGCCTGTGACTGTTTTAGCGATAGCGCCGTCGCTTATTGAGCCGCGCCAACACGATAGAATTTGGCCGGAGCCGAAGCGCTGGGCGTGATCGTGATGGAGCCGGAGATGGCCCCTTCGCTAACCCAAGGTCCCGCGACCACGTTGGTGGTGGAATACAGTGTGGCGGGCAGGGACGTGGTGATGGTGAGCTTGCCGCCGGCGGCGCTCCAGCTGAGCGAGGGCGAGAAACCACCCGTGGTGCCGAGGAATTGAATTTCCGCGAATTGCAGGCACGCGGCGGTACTATCGTTCCTGGTATGCGCGAAGGTGACGCGGTAGGTCGTGAAGGTGTTGCCATGGTTGAAAAAGACATCCTGGAAAATCCCGGTAAGCGGGTCCACCGGAACTTCAGCGCTGGCGTTTCGCGCCGTTGGGAGCGAGAGCGCGCCCGAGGCGATGGGGACGAAAGTTACGCCTCCGTCGTTGGAGCCTTCCAGGGTGTAATCCGCCGGATCTCTCTCCGGGTTGGCGTCGGCCGTGTAAATGCGCAATCCCACCACTTGGCTGGCGTTAGTGGTGGCGGGGGTGGTGGTCTCGTCCACCTGCGGGGTGATGACCAAGCCCACCGGCCCGGCAAAGGGCGGGAAACCCGCGCCGGCGCTGAAGCCGCTGCCACCGTTGACGTATTTCGTATAGTTGCCATCCACGGCGTTCACCGCGTTGGTGGCGGTGTCCCAGGCGGTCACGGACTCATCGCCAAAAGTCGTGATCACGCAGCCGGCCTGAACCACGTTGGTCATCGTGCTGATGATGCTCAAGGTGGCCACCGCGCTGGTCGCCATGCCGTAGGCATTCGAAGCGATGCAGACGTAGTCGGTCACATCGCTATATGTGGCGGGATCGAGCGTGAGCGTTCCCGATGTCGCGCCGGAGAGGTTGCCCCCATCCGTTAGCAGCGTATAAAGGCCGCCGGTTCCCTTGGCCCACTGGAGTTTGGGCTCCGGAGCGCCGCTGGCGGCGGCCGTGAACGTGGCGCTGGAGTGGTTCAACACCGTCGCGGACTGCGGGTGTAGTGTGAAGTACGGAGTGGGCGACGTGCTGACGGTGCCCAGGAATTGGACTTCGGCGAATTGCACGGCGAGCGAACTGGCGTTGTCCCGCACTTTCGTGAACGAGAGCCGGTAGTAGGTGAAAGCGGTCGTGTTGGCAAAGCTCGCTTCGCCGAAGTATTGAGTGCTCGGGTCAATGTCTAAAGCGGGCTCGTTGCGGCCGACCGGCAGGGTCAGCAAGTTGGACGAGATGAGCGTGAAATGGGCGCCGCCATCGGTGGAACCTTCGAGTACGTAGTTGGCGGGATCGCGCTCCGTGGCGTCGTTCGCGGTGAAGATGCGCAGACCGGTGACGATCGTTCGTCCCACCGAGGGGGTCCAAAGCAAACCCGCGGGCCCCACGAAAGGCGTGTTCGCGCCGTTGAAACCATAATTGAGGTATTTCGAAGTCAAGCCATCGATGGCGTGGTCGACCGTCTCCGCATCGGGGGTGGAACCATTATAAATGGCAATGCCATCCGTCGGCGTGGCGAGGTTGGCCGCCGTTGAAGAAATGGTTAGCACAGCCACCGAGCTGGTCACGGAACCGACCGCGTTGGTCACGACGACGCGGTAGTTCAAGCCGGAATTGGTTAACGAAACCTTGCTCAATTGGAGCGAGGTCGTTTGGGCGCCGGAGATGGAGCCACCGTCGCTGAGATTGGCAAAGTTGGTGCCGCTGGCGCTTTGCCATTGGCAACCGTAGCCCGTGCCTTGCACACCCACCGTGAACAGTGCGGTGGCGCCTTCTTTGATCGTGAGGTTGCCGGGCTGGTTGGTGATAACGGGCAGGATGGCTCCGGTCGCGCCGCTCAGGGCGAAGATCGCCGCGCGGCCGCTAGTGCTCGTGTAGGTCAAGTCGATGGAGGCCACCGGGCTGGTGTTTTCATCGAGCAGCATATCGACGCTGTATAATCGCGGGTTGCCGCTGCCAAGGTAGGCCAGGGTGCCGCCATCGATGCTGACGCGACCATTGGCCGTCCAGATGATGGGCGAGTTGTTAAACCAGTCCGGTGAATTGAGAATGTGCGTCTCAGTCGCCGAATTCTGGTGGTTAACCACCGCCTGAATAACTCCCGGGCCGTTACCCGCGGCCGTCAGGAACGCCAAAGCCGTATAGGCCGCGGGGGTGGCGAGGGTAATCGTCGCGGTGGTGGCGTTGGGGTCGAGGTAAACCGCGTTGTTTTCGGTGTAACTGGCCGGCATGGTGAACCGGTGGTCGGGAGCGCCCTCCCCGGTGATCGTGGTCGCCGCCGCCGGCAATCCGTAAGTGGCGTTCTTTACATAATAGCCTTGCTCGAACCACGTGGTGCCCGTGTTGGCCGTGCCCGCGTCCATCGTAGCCGTGGAGCCCGAGGATAGCGCGACGGGCGCAACGGCGGTGGCTTCCACCACAATATCCGCGTTATAGCCCGTTCCAAGAATGGGCGTGTAGGCGCCGCCCGAGGTGGTCGCGCCGCTGATAGCCATGATGCAGGTGTGGCCGCTGGCGTTGCCGCTGACGTATTGGATGGCGAGGTTGGTGATGGGGCTGCTGGAACCGGACAAGGTCGCGTCGACCGCGTAAAGCCGAGGATTCGCCGAATCATAATTGTCCAAGGCCAACGATTGGGCGTTCACCCGGCCATTGGCCACCCAGGTCAGGCCTACGGTCGCGTTGAACCAGTCGGGCGAGGCCAGTTGGCCCGATTCGGTCGTGCCATCCTGGCGCTGGGCGGTGTATTTGAATACGCATCCGCCATTGCCGCCGCTGGTCAGAAAGGACAACGCGGTGTAGGCGCCCGGGGTGGTTAGTGTCCAATTCGCGTTCGTGAAATGGTCCACATCAAGCATGATGGCGTTGTTCTTGAGGTAGGAGGCGGCGAAAGTGAATTGGTGATTGTTGGTCGAGATGGTCGTGCCCGCCGGAGGCAAGCCGACCATGGTGTCCGACTCAAAAAGGCCCCGTTCATTCCAAGTGTCCCCGGTGTTGCCCGCGCCGCCGTCCATGGAGGCGGTGGTGTAATCATCGGGTGCAATCGCCGCGGGAGCATCCTTCTCTACAACCATATCCTGGTTGTAGCTGTCGGTAGTCAGAGGAATAGGGGTAAAGTCCGCGCACATGGCGCTAGTCCCTATCATGGCCAGCACGGCCGGAATAGATTTTATCGTCTTTTTCATGGGAAGTAATTGTGGTTGGTAAAATAATTAACAACTACCATGCATTTACAAATAATACCGGATACCTGTCATATAGATTCCAAAACGCCTAAAGCATTTCAAATGATGGGTTGGCGACAACTTTACGGCGCATTGGATTTTCGGATTACACATTACACTCGGTTGGTTTTGGTAGTCAATTGGAAAAATATTCTCAAAGTCGTGTTTATATCTGGAAATGAATTACTTCCAATAGCCTTCAGAGCGAGTGTGGCGGCGGTGCGTGGGGCGGACCATCGGGAAGGTGAAAGTAAGGCTTTATGAAATGTCGTTTTTTAAATGCGGGCGAATGGAACGGGTCACCGTACAAACACGTCTTTCGCGGGCCGCTTGAAGTTGAACCTCTCGACCCGCGGGCGTGGGAACCGACGGGAACGACGCGGGGCTCATTAGGTGCTTTATCCGCCGAAAGGGTGGCGTTTTTAGTCGGCCCAATTTACCACGCGGGCGCGCGGGATTTTGAGATCGATAAGGTGGCGCGCCAGGTTGACCCAGCGGGAACAGCGGTCGAGTATCACATTGTCGGAAGTGGCGGCGAATTGCGGCGATTCTGACAGGACTTTGTAGGGCTAAAAACCAACGCCACCTTCCAAGGCCATCCGTTGCTGGCCGCCATGTCTAAGAGGACGCCTTTGAGTCGTCCGCTATTGGACCCCGACTTGTCCAGCCACCAGCGGCAATGGGTGACGGCCCAAGCAGTCAACGATTCGCCTAATAAACGCCAAGCCGGGAGGGTTTCTTCCACGACGCGATAGCCGCCGTGGGTGCCGGCCCTATCGTGGTAACAGCTAGCGCGTCCCAGCAAGATTCTTCGCCGCCTGGCGCAGAGTGTCGCAGGCGGACAGGGCGAAAAACTGCGCATCCTCCGGGTCCGCTCCGCGCTGGCGTCGTTTATCGAGCATAGCCCTTTTTGCGCTTTACTGTTCCGGAATGAAAAGGAACAACGCCGCCGTCCGCCGGCGGGGCGTTGCCACGGATTGCGCGCGGCGCGCGCTCACGAGGTGAAGGCGCCTAAACGCTAGGGTTTTCGCAACCGGAAGAATGTTGCGCCTTGGGTCGCGTTCACGGTAATCGAATTGTTGGCCACTCCAGACACCGTGGTCCAAGTTGTCGATGGCAACCCCTCGGCGGACTCGAGGACGAAACCGGTCGCATCCGCCGGCCAGGTGAGCGTGATTTGGCTTCCGGAGCGGACATAAGCGAGGCCGGGCGATGGGGCCGCCGCGCCGAAGAGCGTTTGGTAATGGCTCAACACGGTGTTCGCGCTCAGCGCGACACGATAGAAGGCCACTTCATCCAGCGCGCCGATCCACCGTTCCAGGCCCAATTGCGAGGCGGAGCCCAGCTCGGTTGGCAGTTCCGTCACGCCGGTGGGTTTTTGATGCGTCTCGCCCGCGGGCTGGCCATCCCAATAAAAAGTGAAGACGTTAGCGCCCGTATCGTCCACGTCGAACACCGCCGCCAAGTGATGCCAGGAGACGCCGGGATTGCTCGTGGTCAAGGCTTGATAGGTCGCCCCGTTCCACAAACCGGCCGCATCCTTGCCGGAGTTCATGTGCAAGCTCCAATTCACGGCGGCGTCATCGCGTTCGGCGATGATGGTGGGGTTGTAGCCGGGACTTCCCGTCCAATCCGCGCGCACCCACGCTTCCACGGCGCCTTTGCCCGCGGCGAAATCGAAATCGCTCACCACGCCGAGATCCACGTGGCCCGCGCCATCGATCACCAGCGCTTTATCGGCGGCCCGGCCAATGCCAGTTTGATAATTGACGGTATCGACGGGGACGCCGTTGTGCGCCGCCTTCGCGTCCGTGGCATCGCCCGCGTCGAACGTGTAGTACGAGATCAAGCCGGCCTCCGCTAGCACCGCTTTTTGATAGCCGGCCAAATCCGGCACGATCACTTTCACAATCGCATTGGCGCTGTCCACCGGCCCCGACGGGTTCGAGACTCGCACCCGATAGGTGGCGCTATCGGCGGCGGCCAGCGCGCTAAAAACCAAGGTGTTGGTTTGGGCGCCCTCAATCGCCACGCCGTTCTTGTACCATTGATAGGCCAAGTTCAATCCTTGGGCTCCGACGCTTAAGATGAGGGACTCGCCCAGCAAATAGCCGCCGCCGGCGGGTTGCGACGTGACCTCCGGCGCGCTGCCCGAGACAAAAGCCGCGTAGTGCGCCTGGATGGTTCCCGCGCTCAACGCGTCCCCGTAAAACGCGATTTCGTCCAGGGCTCCGATCCAACGTTCCAGGCCCGTGACCGAGGACGAGCCGAGTTGGATGGGCAGCGTCCCGCCGGTGCCCAAGCCTTGCGTGCTCGTCCCGGCCGGCGCGCCATCCCAATAGAGGGTGAAAAAGGGGTTGCCTGTTTCATCGGTATCGAAGACCGCCGCCAGATGATGCCAGGCGGCGCCGACCCCGATCAGGGGTTGTTGGTCGTAAGTGCTCCCATTCCATAAGCCGGCGGCGTCTTTGCCGCTATTCATATGAATGCTCCAAACCGCCGCCGCCATGTCGCGATTGGCGAAGATCACCGGGTTGTAGCCCGGCGCATTTGTCCAATCCGCCCGAAGCCAGCCTTCGACCGTGCCTTTGCCGGACGGAAAACTAAACGCCGCCACTTCCCCTAAATTCACGTGTCCGGCGCCCTCCAGCACCAGCGCCTTGCCCGCGCCGCCGCCGATCCCGTCGCCAAAACCAACTCGGCCCTGGACCCTGCCGTGATGGGAAGCCTGCGAGTCCTGTTCATCCAAGGAATCGAACGTATAGTAGGCCAAGAGACTGGCCTCGGACCGCACCGCGTTTTGGTAAGATTTGAGATTGGCCGGCCGTTCTCCTAATTCAACCCGCGCCACCGCGCTCGTAGCCCGGCCGCCCGGGTTGGCCGCGATCACCTGGTAGGCGCCCGTGTTCGCGGCGGAGAATTGCGGGAAAACCAAGGTGTCATTGGTGGCGCCCGTGAGGGCCGAACCGTCCTTAAACCAGGCGTAGGTTACACTCGTGCCTTTGGTTTCCACCGTCAAAGTCAGCGGGATGCCCGCCAAAAAGGCGCCCCCCACCGGTTGAATCGTGATCACCGGGGCCGTGCCCGATAGAAAAGCGGTGTAATGCGCGCCGATGGCGCTGGCGCTGAGAGCATCGCTATAAAAAGCCACTTCGTCCAGCGCGCCAATCCATTCCTCCTGGCCGCTCACGGAGGAAGATCCCAGTTCCGTCGGGGCTTCCGGCGAGGGGCCCAACCCCTGTTCGTTCACCCCGAGCAGTTGGCCATCCCAATACTCTGTGAAAGTGCTGATCCCGGTATCGCTATTCACGTCGAAAACGGCGGCAAAGTGGTGCCAGTTGGTTCCGGCTAACGGGCAGGCGAGCGGAAGATAAGTGGCTCCATTCCACAGGCCAACCCCGTCTTTGCCCGAATTCATGTGGAGGCTCCAGTTCACCGTCCCCATGTCGCGGTCGGTAAAGATCGCCGGATTATATCCCGGGTTGGATTTCCAGTCGGCGCGGATCCAAGCTTCAATCGTCCCCTGGCCGGACGCAAAATCGAAAGCGTCCACCTGACCTAGATTGAGGTGGCCCGCGCCCTTGAGAATCAACGCCTTATCCGCGCCGCCGCCCGCGCCGACGCCGTAACTCACCGTGCCCGCCGCCGTGCCGTGGTTGGCGGCTTTCGAGTCTTGGGCGTTGCCGCCGTCGAAGGTGTAATAGGAGATCAGACTGGCTTCGTTTTGCACGGCTCCTTGATAATCGGCCAGGGTGCCGCGCGCCTCGCCGGCGATGAATATCCCCGCCGCCATGGCGCTGCGCAGGAAAAACTTCGAGCTGGTTTTCATGTTGATATGGATACAGTTGGCGGGCTGCCAATCCGGGGCCAAAGTCACCTTCCCTAGCGCGCAAAACCGTGTGAGTCGAAAGGCCGCCCCCAGCGGCCAAATTCTCCATCGCCGTTACGACGGTTTTGCCCGGGTCCAAGATCGCCGCCGGGCGTTTTTATTCCTACCAGGGTATGCCCGGATTATAGACGCTGACATCCCATCTGAAAACACATATCTTGTATTTTTACATGTCATTGGCCATCATATCTTTAACATTAGATCGCTCGATTTCTTATCCTTCAACTCCCGGTAAAGCCGGTTTTATTGCTTCGCGCAATCCTGGGGCCCAGGTTCGAGATTCAGTCAAAACCGTAACGGGGAAGCCGCCGGGGATTAAAACTCCATTGTTCTCAGGGTTAATACGCATCTGCTTGTCGGGGAGTGGCCGATCGCGGTTTTCGCGTTAAAAACCGCTCAACTTTTCCCGCGAATTGACGATAGTAAAATTAATACTGATCGGACATAGGTGTCCACGGCGGAGTGTGTGTCCGCCTAATCTTTGTATTTGTGGCGCATGGAAACGCTCCAACCCTTTAAGCACTCAGGCGAATTCGACGTAGCCGGGCCCTTGCTGGCGGTGACGGCCGTGGGGGTGACAAGTTTGCCTCTGGCGTATCTCTATGCCTTGTTCGCCTATTTGGTGCCCTTCGTTTTCTTGGATGTTTTCGCCGCCGCCGGCTATGGGTTCCTGGCGGGATTGGTGGGGGCTTTGTGCCTCCAATACGGCAAGGTAAGGAATGTGCCCATCGCCGCGCTGGCCGGATTCTTCGCCGGTCTCTTCGCCTTGTACTGGGCTTGGAGCGCCCATTTGCGCGTCAACACCCATCAAGGTTCGCTCTATAGCGATCTGGGGCAACTCCACGCTTACATGATCCAGCTTTACGAGCACGGCTCCTGGAGCTTGAACGGCTTGGCGATCCAAGGGGCGCCCCTGGTGGTGCTTTGGATATTGGAGGCGCTCCTAATCCTCGGCTTAGCCGCCGGGGTTGCGGCCGTCATGGTTGATTTTACCCCCTATTGCGAGCGCACCGGCTGCTGGCTGGGCGAGGAAAAAAAGTTCGATCATTTGGCCGTGTTCGAGGATCCCGCCGATCTGGAAGCCCTCAGAAAGGGCAACTTCGGGCCGCTCCGCCGAGCCCGGCTGCGTCCGCTCGGGGCGGAATCCTTTACGCGCGTCACCCTCAAATATGCCTCTCAGCCCGGCGCCATGCGCACGATTTGCGTGGACCAAATATCGCCCGGTACGGATAACAATGGCAACGCCGTGGAGACGGTCGTGCCCTTAATGCCCGTCTCCGTGCTGCCTCCCGGCTTGTTCGATTTCGTCAGCGGCTTCGAACGTTTCCAGCCCAAAACGGCGTCCGCCAAGGGCCTGCCCGAAGGGGTGGTTTGCCACCACGCCTGATCGCAACATCTTTGTTGCCAATGGAATGCTTCTATAAAGTAAGGCTATGCCCTAGCCTTATCCTGGATTAGCGTTGCGTCCTTTGGATGGCTTACCTTATATTCCAGACGCGGCGTGCGCGCCTCATATGAAAAGTCCAAAACTGTTTATACGGAGATCTTTCGGTTTCACCCTGATCGAATTACTGGTCGTTATCGCGATTATTGCCATCCTCGCGGGCATGCTGTTGCCGGCTTTGTCCAAGGCCAAAGAGCGATCCAAACGCGTCTCGTGTAACAACGCGCTGCGCCAACAAACCCTGGCGGTGATCATGTACGCGGACGATAATGTGAATACGTTCGCCCGCGACGGGGATACGGACCCGCATTGGGTGGGCCGCAAGTTTCGCGATATTTTAAACGTGCAGTATAGCGTCCAGCGCTCGCAGTTTTATTGCCCCTCGAACCCGAATTGGAACCGCGACGATTTCTGGAACTATCCCGATGGGACGAATTCCGTGCTGGGCTACGTGTACCTGGTCGGTGAACCCGAGTACGAGAAACTCCAGTACCACACCACCAATATCACCACCAAGCCCATTTTCGCCGCCAAGACCACCGACTCCCCCTTTTACACGGTCATCTGGACCGATATTAACCGCAAGCAATTGCATTCTTGGTTTCGTCCCGGCGACCCGAACCCCTTGTCCCGCGGCGTGAACCATTTCGATCGCACCGGCAGCAATCCCGAAGGCTCCAACGAAGGTTACCTGGATGGCCACGTGACTTGGGTGCAAGGGCGGAAATTCATCGATAAACCCAAGATGACTTTCAGCGGCGGTGATCTCACTCTGTATTTCTACGGCCGGGTGGACTGAAGCGGCGCGCGCTCGCCGGTCTTAAGTCTGCTGGCTCTGAATCCACGCCAATAACTCCTGGAACAACTCTGGATCGTCGCGTTGTAGGCGCGTCGCGATCTCGGCGGTTTTTTCCGGTTCCTGCATCAACCGCGCGATCACCACGCGCAATCGCGGCGATGGCCCCGGCGCTTCCACTTGGCCCTGGTCCCCTTTATCCACGCTCAGCCCATGCGCGCTCATCATAGCGCGCAACGTGGTTTTGATGTCCTCTTGGCCGCGGCCCATTGCGTTGAGCAAAGCGATGTAGTTTTTGATTGCGGCTTTTAGGTTCGGATGCGCATGGCCCGTGTTGCGAGTGAATTGGAGAAGGATTTCCAAATTCCGCCGCATCAAAGGTTCGGCGTCGGCGCGGCGGTTGGTTGCCTGAAGTAACGCGGCCAAGTTGTTGAGATCCCTGGCGACACTGGGATGGTTTGGACCAAGACTTTGCTCATCAATTGCCAGAGTGCGGCGCATGAGGGGTTCGGCTTCGGCGAGGCGATTGGTTACCTTAAGTAACTGGGCCAGGTTGTTGAATTGAGTGGCCACATTCGGGTGGTCTTTGCCGAGACTATTTTCAAAAATATCCAGCGCGCGGCGCATGAGGGGTTCGGCTTTGGCGAGACGGTTGGTTGCCTGAAACAACGCGGCCAGGTTGTTGAGATCTCTGGCGACATCGGGATGGTATAGACCGAAACTTTGCTCATCAATTTCCAACGCACGGCGCATGAGGGGTTCGGCGTCGG
>DBTJ01000020.1:5007-5148 GCA_002306985.1 Verrucomicrobia bacterium UBA1319 | reverse complement strand
GGGGTTCGGCGTCGGCGAGGCGATTGGTGGCCTTAAGCAACTGGGCCAAGTTGTTGAGTTGAGTGGCCACATTCGGGTGGTCTTTGCCGAGACTATTTTCAAAAATATCCAACGCGCGGCGCATGAGGGGTTCGGCGTCGG
>DBTJ01000020.1:0-4736 GCA_002306985.1 Verrucomicrobia bacterium UBA1319 | reverse complement strand
GGGGTTCGGCGT
This sequence comes from Verrucomicrobia bacterium UBA1319, assembly GCA_002306985.1. Taxonomy (GTDB): domain Bacteria; phylum Verrucomicrobiota; class Verrucomicrobiia; order Limisphaerales; family UBA1319; genus UBA1319. Next base: position 4,724 of record DBTJ01000020.1, on the reverse strand, counting down.
CGGCGAGGCGATTAGTGTCCTGAAGCAACTGGGCCAGGTTGTTGAGTTGAGTGGCCACATTCGGGTGGTCTTTGCCGAGACTATTTTCAAAAATATCCAACGCGCGACGCATGAGGGGTTCGGCGTCGGTGAGGCGATTGGTGTCCTGAAGCAACTGTGCCAAGTTGTTGAGATCTGTGGCGACATCGGGATGGTTTTGACCAAGACTTTGCTCGTCAATTTCTAGAGCGCGACGCATGAGGGGTTCGGCGTCGGCAAGGCGATTGGTTTCCTGAAGTAACGTGGCCAAGTTGTTGAGCCGTATTGCAACTTTGGGATGGCTTGGACCGAAGCTTTGCTCGTCAATTTCTAGCGCGCGACGCATGAGGGGTTCGGCTTCGGCGAGGCGGTTGGTTGTCTGAAGCAACTGGGCCAAGTTGTTGAGATCTCTGGCGACATTGGGATGGTTTGGACCGAGACTTTGCTCATCAATTGCCAACGCGCGACGCATGAGAGGTTCGGCGTCGGGGAGACGGTTGGTGGCCTTAAGAATTTGCGCCAAGTTGTTGAGATCTATGGCGACATTGGGATGGTTTGGACCGAGACTTTGCTCATCAATTGCCAATGCGCGACGCATGAGGGGTTCGGCTTCGGTGAGGCGGTTGGTTGCCTTAAGAATTTGCGCCAAGTTGTTGAGATCTATGGCGACATCGGGATGGTTTAGACCGTAACTTTGCTCATCAATTGCCAGCGCGCGGCGCATGAGGGGTTCGGCCTTGTTCCATTCCGCTAGATGGTGCAATCGTCTGCCAACTTGATTAAGTAGCCAGCTAGCGTATTCAGATTGGGTCTCGGTCCACAGCCAGGCCAACGCTTCTAGGGGCTCGATTTCCCAGCGGGCGGTTACCCAATCCGTGGTTTTTTCTAATTCAGCATCGCGATCGCGTACTAGTTGATTAACCGCTTGTTGGCGCGCGGCCAAGGCGGTTTTCTCCAGTTTGTGACGGATCAATTCTTGGACTAAACGATGCGCGCGCACCAGTCTTGGCGGGTCGGCGCTTGCTTCGGCGCGAGTGAACAAGGCGCGTTTTTCCAGGTTCGACCAGAGGTCGTCCCAGGGATTCGATAGCCGACCGGGCGCGCCGATCTCGGGGAAATCCGCCACGACCAACGGGCGCAGCCACGGCAAGGGGACGTAGTCGGGCGGCAGGAGCGCGGCGTATTCGAGCGCCCGACGTTCGGCGGGGGGCAACTCTTCCAGCACCGGGCCGAGCACGGCGGACAAGCGGCGTTGGTGATTATGGCGGCAAAGTTCCACGTCGTCCGAATCCGCGATGGTTTCGAGGTCTTCCAGGCCAATGATCTCGGCGAGCCGGGCATAATTGGCGCCCGGATTACGCGCCGCGAGCCAGGCGGCGGCTAGTTCGATGGCTAACGTAAATCCGCCCAGTCTGCGCGCGACGCGTTGGGCCGCCGCGCGCTCGGCGTCGGTGGCGAACGGCCGGTATTTTTCCAGCAATTCCAGCGCCTCGGGCTCCGGCAACCGCCCGAGTTGAATCCATTGGACCTGGGCGCCGGGCGCCAGCCGCGTGGTGGCGAGCAAGTGGAACTTCGCCCCGAGCAACGTCAGCGTGCTGGTTTGCTCGTGGGTCAGCAGCTTCGGGTCGGTGACGTTATCCACCACCAGTAGCACCCGGCCTTTTGCCTCGATCCGCTCGCGCAGGCATTCACGCAGCGCGGCGAAATAGGGCTCCGGTTGTTTGCGCGTCTCGTCATTGATACGGTCTTGGAACTGCGCGGTAAAATCGCTTTGTTGTAGCAGGGCGTCGCGCAGGGTGGCCTGGCCTTCGCCACGGATCAAGAAGCGGCCGCCGGGGTAACTGCTGGCGAAGGCGTGCGCGTAGGTGTAAGCCAGCTCGGTCTTGCCGATGCCTCCCAGCCCTTGCACCCCGCACACCACGCCCGCGTGGTCGTCCGTGAGCCGCTTTTCCAACTGGCGCAGCTCCTCGACTCGGCCCGTGAATTTCATGTTGTACGAAGGCACGGTCGTTGGGCTGAACTTGGCTTGGGCGATGATCTTCGAGTTTTCGCTCAAGTTGCGGGCCAAGTCCGCCAAAGCTAGGCGCAAATCCTCGCGCCTCAAATCCTCGGCCGACGTGAAGGGTTGGGTAAACTGCCGCAGCATTTGGCGGCGGGCGACCGCTTTCACCACAAGCGCGGTTTCTTCGATGAATCCCTCGGGCACCGGCTTTAGTTCGCTGATTTCAGCGACCTTGCGGGCGACTTCCCGAGGGTCCGTGGCGCTCAATAATCCGGGCACTTCCGCCAGGAAAACCGGGCGGATGCCCGGGGTGAAAATATGCTGGGCCAGCTCGCGCTTGGTCCATTCCAGCCATTCGCGACGGCACCAGGGGCTGGCCAGGTAATGGGGCGAAATGAAGGCCAGAAAAAGCTGCGAATGCGCGATGCCGTCGTTCAACGTATGCTCCCAGTCCGCCCCCGGTTCGATATCCCGGCGGTCGAGAAAGTAGGTTAGTTTAGGGCCGCCGGGCGAGGGTTGTCGCGCGGCGAGCAGATCCGCCAAGAACCGGTCGATCCAGCCCCCTTGGTTATCCTTGGTGGCATAGGAAACAAAAAAATCGTATGGCCCGGAATCGTTGGGCATAGGCTGTCGTTTCCGGGTGATTATAGGTGGCGAAACCGGCAAATCAACGTTGAATCGTAAAATCCAAGGTACTAATTGGCGAACCGGCCGGTATTTACTGCCAAGACGGTGGGATAGAACACACTTCCGGTCGGCGCTTTGGCTGCCCGGCGGGGTGGCTCACTCGGTCAGCGGCCGCTGGGGGCAGCTTCCCTCGTTCGCGCCTAGCCGGACAGCCCAATATCTGTCCCTGAATTGTATTCTATCCCACCGTCTTGGCGGTATATCACCCCGCGCGCCAGGTTCCCTTAGGGAAATCCCGGCGGAATATCCATATTCCGCCCCTCCCTCAGAAGTTGCCGTGTCAGGGGGCGAGCTGGGGCTGACCTCAAATGCCCGTGACGAGCTTCGCTTCCAGGGCTTCCATGGGAAACTCGAGGGAGCGTTTGCCCAGGCGCAGGGTGAAGTGCGATTTCTCTGCTTTGGGATTCCACAGCAGCACGGCTCGGGCGCCGGGATACCAGGCGCACACGGCGGGATCGCTTTGCGCCACGTAGGGCACGCGTTTCAGCTGCGGCGTGAGGGCGGCCTTGAAGGCCATGATCGCCGGAAGGGATTCTTCCAAGGCCCGCATTTTGTCGGGGCGGGGCGCGCCGCCCGCGCGGCAAAGGAAGCGCGCGCCGCGCGATTCCAGGCGGCCGGCGGCCACCTGCCGCGCGTCGGCGTCGCTCAGGAATGTCCAGCCATCCCGGGCCGGGGCGTCAGTGACTTCAAAAGGGATGCCCGAGGCGAGGAACAGGCTAAACGGCTGGTCATCGCCCGCGTAGCGGCTGGCCTCGCCCCAGTAATGTTTGAGGGGCCCGGCGAGTCGATGCCCGGCCAGCGCGCGGTGCAGAGCGGCCTGGGCGCGCATGGCGGGACCCAAGGTGTCCCAATGCGCGCGCGGGAAGGGCGTGAGGCCGCTCATGAACATCGTGTGGCGCACGTCGGCAATGGTGGAGAAGACGAGTTTGGCGGCCAGATTGCGCGCCGAAAGGCGGTCGGCGGGGTAGGCGGTGGTTTCGCTAAAGGCCAGTTCCGGACGGCAAAAGCGACGGTGCATCAGGCCGCTAAACAGCTCGTCCATTTTGTTTTTGACCGGTCCGAACGAGGCGTCGTCGAACATCATTTCGCCCACGCGGAACGGGTCGTCCGCATATTCCTCCAGGCGGATTCCGGCCTTTTCGGCGCCGAGGTACATGGCCATGATGCCCAAGTTGCCATTGCCCGCGGCTTGGCGCTGGGCGCGGAAGGCGGCGCTTAATTCCTCGCCGGTGAAATCGACCCACGCCCGCAGGAGGGGCGTAAATTCGCGCTGGCGCACTTGTTGGAGCAATGCTTGCCACTGGCCGTTCCCATAGCCATGGCTTTGGAGAAATCTCGACCGGTGCTCGGCGCAAAAGCAGCCGCCGATCTCCCCCGGTCCGCGCGCGAGGCGAAAATCGTCATCGAGAAAAATACCGCGGAACCCCGCCCGGCGGAGCCCTTGCACCGCTTTGACATTTTCGGCGGTGGCGGGTTCGTGCAGCGAGGTGCCGGCGTAGCGGGAGCCATCGGCGCGCCAGCCCAGATGCCAATGGCGGGGCGGGGTCAACGGGAATTGGCCGTCGCTGGCGCCCAGCGCGTCCCCTGGGTGGCCCAACGGTAGGTTGATTACGCGGGCGGCCATTCCCTGTCGTTCCACTAGCGCGCGCGCCACCCGCAAGCTGGGAATGTCATAGGGCCAATGGCCGTAGCAAAAACCCGCGAGCCACACGGCGCCAACGCCCGCCCGGCGGACGGCCGGCAACAGTTCGGGATCGCGCTGGATGGCCTCCGTGGAGAGGCAGACATGAAATTGACGCGCCGCGGCGCGGTTGTCCGCCAGAAGGGCGGCGGGTTGAAAGAGGCAGGCGCCACCCGCCAGGCCGATGGTTTTCAAGGCTGCTCTACGAGTCCATTGCATAGTGTCGATCCGAGTAATGGCGCGAGTATTCCCGCAAAGCGAATGCCTGGCAAATGGGTTTTTATCGGGTTTTTATGGGGGAGAGGCGAGCGGCCGGGGACGCGACAAAAGCCGCAA
>DBTJ01000118.1 GCA_002306985.1 Verrucomicrobia bacterium UBA1319 | reverse complement strand
ATCGCCAACTTGTGTCAACTCGCGCCCTTGCATAATCCACCCGCCTTGGAGGCGATCCAAGCAGCCGAGCGGGTCTTACCGGGCATTCCGCAAGTGGCCGTGTTCGACACCGCCTTTTTCGCTCACCTGCCCCCGCGCGCGTTTCTTTATCCCGTACCCTACGAGTGGCATGAAAAATGGGGCGCGCGCCGTTTCGGCTTTCATGGCATCAGCAACAGCTATTGCGCGCAGCGCGCCGGCGAAATGCTAAGCGCCACGCCGCCGACGGCCGGACTGCGCTTGATCACTTGCCACCTGGGCGGCGGCTGTTCGGCCACCGCGGTCCGCGGCGGCCAGCCCGTAGCGACCACCATGGGCTTTTCGCCTTTGGAGGGTTTGATGATGGGATCGCGTTGCGGATCAGTCGATCCAGGCCTGCTGATTTATCTGCAACGTGAATGCGACCTCTCGCTGGATGAAATTGATCACGGTTTGAATTATGCATCCGGGCTGGTGGGCATATCGGGATTATGCTCGGATTTGGCCGTCATTGAAACCGCCGCCCAGCGGGGCAATGCCCGGGCGCAATTGGCTTTCGATATGTTCACCGACCGGGTGCGTAGCGCAATCGGCGGGCTGGCGGTGACTTTGGGCGGAGTGGACGCGGTGATCTTCACGGACCGAATCGGCGAAAACTCACCGGCATTCCGCCTCGCGGTTTGCCAAGGGCTGGAGTGCTTAGGCATTCGACTCGATTCCGCGCGCAATCAGAATTGTCAGCCGGATTGCGATCTCGCCGCCGCCAATTCTTCCGCGCGCCTGCTGGTCATTCACACCCGCGAAGAAAGCATGATCGCGCAGGAAACCTTGCGCCACCTGCGCGTTGAATCGGCCGCCCACTGAGGTTAGCGATATCCGCACGGTTGCGCCATTTCCGATGCCCGCCGCGCCCGCCATTTTCCCGCCCACTCTCAGATTAGTGGGGCCTATGACGACGTTCCATGGCTCTCGGCAGGCCGGAGGGTAAGGCCGATAAATATTTGGCGCCTTTTCCTGGTATGAGTTATGCTTTACTAAACGAGGTGAACCGTCATTATAAGGGCGGACTATTTCTTTGTTTAAGGCATAGTATACCTATTGAAGTTCCTGAACCGCCGTTTGTAGTCCAATTGTTTTAACGATATGCATGCTGGCGATGGCCAACTTAGGCGTTTTTATCGCATTCCACGGCATGCCTTCACGTTGATCGAGCTTTTGGTGGTCGTTGCCATTATCGCGGTTTTAGCCTCGATGCTTTTGCCAGCCATCCAAAAGGCCAACACCAAAACCCGTGGTATTCAGTGCATGAACAATCTCCGCCAGGTAGGGCTGGCCTCGATAATGTACACGCATGACAATAATGAACGCCTGCTTTTTTCATCCAGCGATCCCGATAAGCCGGCGACCATGGCGGCCACTTGGATGAACGGTTTTATGGATTTCAATCCCGGCAACGCTTCGAACTGGGACGTCGAAACGGATATCAAAGCCAGCCCCCTGTGGCCGTATTGCGGCAACGCGGCAAGTATTTTCAAATGTCCCGCCGATCAATCGAAGATCCGCCCGTCGACCGGCCCCTATCAGGGGACTTTGGTGCCCCGCGTGCGCAGCATTTCGATGTGCCTCTGGTTTGGCGGATTCGGCGGGAAACTCGATATGACTGAGGAAGGCCTATCCAGCCCGCCTTGGCGGTTATATTTGCGCGCCAGCGATTTAGTCAATCCCGGTCCCGCGCAAACTTGTTTGCTTTGGGATCAACGCGAAGACTCTATCAATTACGGCAATTTTGCGATTACGATGACCGGATATCCAGACCATCCCGAATTAACCCAGTTCAGTATGGATTTTCCCGGAAGTTATCATAACCAAGCGGGCGGGTTATCCTTTGCGGATGGCCACTCGGAAATTCACCGTTGGCTCGACCCTCGCACCACACCGCCGATTACGCCCAATTCGACCAAGCTATGGGTGGATTCCATAAGTCCCAACAACAAGGACATCATCTGGCTGCAACAGCGAGGCACTCGCAGAATCCAGTAGCTTCGCTTCGTGGTTTTATTTAAGCCGCAGTCCGTCGCTAGCAAAATCCTTGATCCGGTGTATGGTGTACAAAAACCAGGGTGGCGGACAACAAAGCGCGGGGCATAAAAGCCCCGAAAATCGTTCGCCGGCCGACAGCAATAAAGCCTATGTCATTGGATCACATTTTGGAGGATTATCCCAAAGAAGGGAAACTCAAGGAAGGCTTCACCTGCCAATTGCGGCCATTGCAAACCGCGGATGAGAAGGCGTTCCACACCTTTTTCCAAGCCATCCCCGAACGGGAGCGCATGTTCATCAAACACCGAGTCACGGATACCAGTGTTATTCACGATTGGTGCCAGAATATAGATATGGGGCGGAACTTAGCCTTGTTGGCCCTGCAACCCGATCGAATCATCGGGTGCGCGACACTACATCAGCATTTAGGCGGCTGGAAACGCCACGTTGGCCGGGTCAGCGTCCTGGTGCATCCCCATTATCGCACCCGGGGCCTGGGGCGGGCGCTGGTCGCGGAAGTGATCGAACTTGCCGGTCGCGTCGGTTTGGAACGGATCGAAGCGGAATTTCTCGCGGATCAGGCGACGGCCATTAAATTATTCGGCGTCATGGGCTTTTCAACCTTGGTTCGGCTGCCGAACTATGTTAAGGATATGCAGGCGATCACACACGATTACGTGTTGATGGGCCTAGATTTGGAAGCCGACGAAGAATACGCCGGCATGGGTTAAGTGACTCCTGAAACTTGTCCACATTGCGGCGCCGATTTGAAACGGGGGGCGAAAGCCTGCCCGGAGTGCGGCTCGTGCGAACAGACCGGCTGGTCGGAGGAGGCTTCCGCCAGCGGCCTGGGCATACCGGATCATGATTTCGATTACGAAGAATTCACCCAGCGCGAATTTGGCCCTAAACCCAAAGCCATCCCCCGGGGCATCTCCCCCTTTTGGTGGATGGTGGCGTTAGGCTTGGTGACGCTTGCCGTCCTCGGTTTATTACTGTGAACACCTGGAACGTTTCGATTGGTTACCACGAACTGACCAAGCACCACTTTCAGCGCTACTCGCCGGGACCGGATGGCCTGGATTGGAATAATCAGCCCGCCCCATTCCGCCGCTATGCGGACGCCCCGTTTACGCCATTGGAATTGCCGGATCTGGACGAGCCCGAGCGGACGACCCCCGCCCCTTTCGATATCGGTTTTGTCGCGCGGCTTTTTTATGACAGCCTGGCGATCTCCGCCTGGAAACAGGCGGGCGAAAGCCGTTGGGCCTTGCGCGTAAATCCTTCCAGCGGCAACTTGCATCCCACGGAGGCATATCTCCTATGCGGCGGCCTGCAGGTTCTAGGTGGCCGGCCAGGATTGTTCCATTATGCGCCCGACGAACATGGCTTGGAACGCCGGGGAGGGTTCTCCGACGCCAACTGGCAACCGCTAATTTCCGGTTTCCCTCCCGGGGTCTTCTTCATTGGCCTAAGCTCCATTCCGTGGCGCGAAGCTTGGAAGTATGGCGAGCGCGCTTTCCGCTACTGCAATCATGACGTTGGCCATGCCTTGGCGGCCCTGGGGATTTCGGCCGCGCGGCTCGGCTGGCGAGTCCGACTGCTCAATGGCTTCAAATCATCCACGATCGCGCAATTGCTCGGACTCCCCGCGCTTCCCCAAATCGCGGATGAACATCCCGATTGCCTGTTGGCGATCACTCCCCAATCGCTGGAGTCCGCGCCGGTTACCGTCCCGGATGCCCAATTCCAGCTACGCGAACCCGTGAAATGGATAGGAACGCCCAACCGTCTCAGCGAGGAAACCGTCGATTGGCCGGAAATCGCCGAAACCTTCGGCTCGATTTGGGAGGCGCCACCCGCGCTGGATCAGGGCGCCGCCACCAAAGCGTCGCCTGCCTTGCGCCACTACGCTCGTTCATTGCTCCGACAACGACGTAGCGCGGTGGCCATGGACGGTGAAACCCCCCTCGCAGCCGCCCGTTTTTACGACCTGTTGCGCACCCTCATGCCGGAGCATGCCCCATTCGATATGTTTCCCTGGACGCCCAGAGTGCATCTAGCTTTGTTCATCCACCGCGTTGAGGGGCTCAAACCCGGCCTGTACTGTTTGCCCCGGCGACCGGAAATTCTACCCTCGCTACAAAAGGCGTTCCGCGCCGATTTCACCTGGGCGACCCCGCCAGCGTGCCCCGGTGATGTTCCGCTGAGACAGTTGCTAAGCGCCCAGTGCGACGAAGCGGCCCGGGTGATTTCCTGCAATCAATTTATCGCTTCCGACGGCTGTTTCAGTTTGGGCATGCTCGCCGAGTTCGAACCCGTGCTCGCCCAATTTGGGCCGGCGGCTTATCCCAGGCTCTTTTGGGAGTGTGGCTTTATCGGCCAGCTGCTTTATTTGGAAGCCGAGCGAGCCGGGATGCGCGGCACCGGCATCGGTTGTTTCTTCGATGACGCCATGCACCAAATTCTTGGCCTCCAAGACCGCCAATTCCAGAGTCTTTACCATTTCACCATCGGCGGCCCAGTCGAAGATGCGCGAATTACGACCTTGCCCGCCTATGAACGACGCGGGACTAGGAATTGACTTGGCAAGCCCCCCGCCTATTGTGGGCTGGATGAAGATGACCCAGGTCGAAACGTCTCCAGTGGCATGCGCGGGCCGCCCGCCCAGGCCGCCGCGCCTTGCCCGGTGATTTCCCTTTTCGATGCAACCGAATCCAGTTTCCGAATCCGCCTTCCCTGACAGCCTTTCCGGGTTGATCGAACGGGTCACCTTCTTCAATGAAGAAACCGGATTCGCCGTGCTCAAAGTGAAAGCCAAGGGCCAGCGCGACTTGGTTACCGTGATTGGCTCCGTGCCGTCGGCGAACGCCGGCGAATGGCTGACCGCCCAGGGCCGCTGGGTGCGGGATCGCGAACACGGCCTGCAGTTGAAGGCGGAATCGCTCCAATGCAGCGCGCCCACCACGCGCGAAGGGATCGAGAAATATCTCGGCAGCGGCATGGTGAAGGGCATTGGCCCAGTCTACGCCGCCAAACTCGTCGCCCAATTTGGGGAGAGCATTTTCGATGTCATCGAAAATTGTTCCGCCCGGCTGGAGGAAGTGGATGGGATCGGCCCCGGTCGGCGGCGAAAAATCAAGGACGCCTGGGCGGAGCAAAAGGCCATCCGCAATATCATGGTCTTTCTCCATTCCCATGGTGTGAGCACCTCGCGCGCCGTCCGGATTTACAAAACTTACGGCGATACTGCCATCGAACAAGTTCAGTCCAACCCCTATCGACTGGCCTTGGACATTGTGGGCATCGGGTTTAAAACCGCGGATCAGATCGCCCAACATTTGGGCGTGCCGCCCGATTCCTTGCTGCGCGCCACCGCCGGCCTGCGGCACGTGCTGCTCGAAGCCGCGGGCCAAGGTCATTGCGCGCTGCCCGTCGACGCCCTGCTGGACGCCGCCGGCCAATTGCTGCTGGTTCCCTCGGGCATTATCCAAACCGCCCTGGAACGTTCCTTGTCGATGAAAGAACTCGTCGACGAAACCATCAACGGCGACCGCTGGATTTATACGCCGCAACTTTCGCAAGCCGAACAAGAGATCGCCCAGCGCGTTCAGCGCCTGGCGGCGGCTCCGCCCGCCTATCCGGTCATCGAATTCGAGAAAGCGGTCGCGTGGTGCCAGGAGAAGACCGGCACCGTGCTGGCGCCCAGCCAACGAGCGGCATTGCAACAAGCGCTAACCCATCGTTTCCTAATCATCACCGGCGGGCCGGGCGTCGGCAAAACGACGCTGGTCAACGCCATCCTAAAAATCCTGCGCGCCAAAAAAGTGCGCTGCCTGCTGTGCGCCCCCACCGGACGCGCGGCCAAACGTCTTTCCGAAAGCACGGGTTTGCCCGCGCAAACCATTCACCGGTTATTGGAAGCCAAAGGCCGGTCCGGCTTCGAGCGCAACGAACATAATCCGCTCGCGTGCGATCTCCTGGTGGTGGACGAAAGTTCCATGATTGACGTGCCGCTGATGAGCCATTTGCTGCGCGCCTTGCCGAAATCCTCCGGCTTAATCCTCGTCGGCGATATCGATCAATTGCCATCCGTCGGCCCGGGCTTGGTATTGCGCGACCTCATCGATAGCGGCGCCGCGCGCGTGGTGCGGCTTACGGAAGTATTCCGCCAAGCGGCCCATAGTAAAATCATCACCGCCGCCCATCAGATCAACCAAGGCCAGATGCCCGATTTGCCGGAAGGGGAGTCGGATTTTTATTTTATCGATCGTAAAGACCCGGAAGCCATCGCCAAAACTCTCATGGAAGTCATGCGGCAGCGCATCCCGGCCCGGTTTCAGCTCGATCCCATCCGCGACATACAATTATTAAGCCCCATGAACCGCGGCTCCCTCGGGGTGTATGAACTCAACGCGCAACTGCAGGACCTGCTAAATCCCTTACCTCCTGGAGGCCCGGAAATTGAACGGTTCGGTTGGAAATTCCGGCCCGGGGACAAGGTGATCCAGACCGAGAACAATTACGACAAAGAGGTGTTCAATGGCGATATCGGCCAAATCGCGCGGCTCGACCTGGAGGAGCAGGAATTGATCGTGCGTTACGATCAGCGCGAAGTCGCGTATTCCTTCGGCGAACTGGATGAGCTCTCCCTCGCCTACGCCATCACCATCCACAAGGCGCAAGGGTCGGAATTCCCGGCGGTGGTTATGCCGCTCGCCACGCAACACTACTTGCTGCTCCAACGCAACCTGGTCTACACCGGCATTACTCGAGGTAAAAAACTCGTCGTTTTAATCGGGCAACCCAAAGCCCTGGGTATGGCTATTCGGAACAATAAAACCGAACAGAGATATTCGGGTTTATTGTGGCGGCTGAAGCAAACTCCTTCTTAGTCGGCTTGAATTCCGACCCTTGCCGAAACTTGCCGGGTCGATTATTTTGAAGCGTATGCCGATTTACGAGTTTAGTTGTGATAAGTGCCATAAAGATAGTGAGATTCTGCTCCGTAACTCCGATTGGACCGGAACGGAGTGTCCGCACTGCGGCTCGACCCAATTGACCAAGAAGTTTTCCATGTTCGCCGCCTCCACCGGCGCCAGCTACGGTGCCGATTGCGCGGGCGCGCCCGCCTGCGGCATGAACCCCTCCAGTTGCGGCGGTTGCTGTGGCGGAGGCCCGCATTCGCATTAAGCCCGAAAAACTTCCGACCGCTGATAAATCGTGATGCAAGGCCGCGAAATCTTCGGTAGGCTGGGCGCATGACGATCGCTGAATTGCAGTCGAACGAGGCGTTACGCCTCCAGGAATTCCCGGTGGCGAAGGAAAAAGTGTTCCTGGCGCACGCCGGGGTGTGCCCCTTGCCCAGGCGTGTGGCGGAGAAAATCCGCGAGTACGCCTCCGCTTGCACCTTGGGGGATCAAGAAACCTTGGGCCCGGCGTTTCAAATGGAGCGTACCCGGGCTTTGGCCGCGCGCCTGCTCAACGCTAAATCGGAGGAAATCGCCTTCGTCGGCCCCACCTCCCTGGGCTTGAGTTACGTGGCGGCGGGCATGCAATTCAAGCGGCACGACAACGTGGTGATCTACCTCGACGATTACCCTTCCAACGTTTACCCGTGGATGGCTTTGACGAATCGCGGAGTCCAAGTCCGATTCATCACCACTCGCGACCTAGGTTGCGTGACGCCCATCGATGTCGAGCGACAGATGGATGAGAACACGCGGTTGGTAGCACTGGCCTCTTGCCACTTCCTGACCGGCTGGCGGATCGACTTGCAGGGCATCGGTAAAATGCTGCGGCGGCGGCAGGTATGGTTTTGTGTCGACGGCATCCAAACGGTCGGCGCCTTTCCCACCACGGTGGAGAATATCGATTTTCTGGCGGCGGATTCGCACAAATGGATGCTGGGTCCTTGCGCCGCCGGACTATTGTACGTGCGCAAGGAGCTTCAGGATTACCTGCGACCCGCCATGTACGGATGGAATAACGTCCACTGCCCCGATTTCATCACCCAGGAAAAGATCGTGCTGCGGGATGACGCGCGGCGCTATGAGGCGGGTTCGACGAATTTGCTCGGCTTGGTAGGCCTGCACGCCGCTATGGAGTTGTTGCTGGAAGTAGGCATTGATAACATCAGCGCCGAGCTGTTGCGCAAGCGCGCGTGGCTGGTGCCCGTCTTGCGGGAGAAAGGTTACCAGGTGCTCTGCGGCGACGTTCCGGAACCGCGCGCCAGCGGCATTATCTCCTGCCTCAAGCCCGGCGCGAACATGGAGGAATTGCATCAACGCTTGCTCGGCAAAAACATCGCCGCTTCGTTGCGTTCCGACCGCGCTGGCAACAAGTATTTGCGTCTCTCGGCGCATTTTTACACCACGGACGCGGAGCTGAACCGTTTGGTCGAATTGCTCTAGGATACTCGCCAGAGAGCACTCTCTGGGTGCGCTTATTTAGGGCTGGCTCCCTTCAAGTCCCGGCCCAACTCGGTCATAATCTCTTTCAAACCATCGCTCAGGCCGGCGGCCACCGCCGCCGCGGTCGAAGCGGTTAAAGGCGTTTGGCGGCGATAACTTTTTTCCAAGAGAACCCGGTTATCGCGCCCGGATTCGTAAACCACGACCTTCAGGGCGATCACCGCCGACGGCGCTTGGGGATTGCGGAAATCACCATATAGCTCTCGCACTTGGATTTCCAAATATTGCGCGGGCTTCAATACGCCGCCGCCATCCAACACCTCACGAAACAGGCCCGTGTTCCGCAAATGCGCTTGCGCGGCCGCGTTCACCATGCGCTCGGGAGTAACCAAGAACTCCGCGTAGGGGTCCTTTTCGTAGCGGTTTTCATCCAGACGATAGACGAAATTCTTGCCTTCGAATAAAGGCGAAAGGACCACCGATTTTATCCCTAGCACCGGCCCATCCACCACGGGAGCCACCGCCGCCGGGGGGCAGTTCAAGGCATAAGATGCCGAGGGTAAGTTGGGCCGCGATAAGCAACCGCCCGCTAACGCCAAGCAGACCATCCCCAGCAAGAGGCTCAGCCAGTGCCCCGCGCGACACCGTTGCGGATGCCTCAACCGATGTTTAGTGGAGACGCCACACCGGTTCCTCGAGGCCGCGGTACAATTCAGCCCGGCTTGTTGTTGGGATTCCATAAATGAGTGCCTTTTCGTCACGAAAGCCCGGCGTTATTTGTTTGGTTTCACCGCTGTCGCCGGGCGGGGCGGTTCTCCTAAAAAGTAGCTCGACGGATACCGTTTGAAGTCGGCCAAGACTTCTTGCAGCTGATTCGCCATTTGCCGGATGCCATCAAGCGTCGCATTGGCGGTGTTCATGTCGAAGCTATCCAGCAGCGACTTCAAACGATCGTTGGATTGGGCCAGCTTATTCAACAGCGTCTCCGCATTTTGACCGACGCTTTCCAAGTGCATGTTTTTCACGGTGCCGCGGGCTTCGCCAATAAAGACGCGCAAATCGTCACTCGTGCGGCGGGCGCTCACGAGGAGTTCCTGGACGTTCGTGCCAATCGCATGCACATCCACTTGATCAACTTTTTTAAAGATTTTCCCGATGAGATCCAAGTTCCCATCGAGCGACTGGCTGATTTTGGAAAAATCAACCTTCTCGACGTTGCGCAACGTTTTTTCGATGGAGGTCAGCATCTGGCTGAATTGGCTCTCGGCGGAGGGAATGTAATAATAACGCGGCTGCCAGCGTAACGGGGGCTCGGGATTTTCCTCGGGCGAAACGTACTCCAAGGAAACAAAGCTGGAGCCGGTAACGCTCATGCTTTTCACCCGGGCGCGCAATCCCTTTTTGATCTCCCCCTGCAACCGACTGGCAAAATCTTGCGCGCCCCGCGTGGGATCCAAATATTGGGGAATCTCGAACTCCACCAGGATGCTCCCTTTCTCGCCATCGGGATATACGGTCCAGGTGAAGCCGATCAGCGTCACTTTGCCGACATTGACGCCGCGCAATTTAACGGGCGACCCTACCGAGAGCCCTTCCACATCCCCTTGGACGTAGGTTTCGTAGATGGTTTTTTTCTCAAAGTAACCGCGTGCCCCGAAGGCAAACAAGCCGGCCACAAACAGGGCCAAGCCGGTGACGATGAACAATCCGATCTTGAAATGATTTGTCGTGTTCATGATGACGTGCGTAAGGAAGCTTCGGCGGGCTCCGCCGCCTGTCGATGAAAGAACCGCCTAATCCAGGGATCGGTGGCGTGATCCCGCAGCTCCAAGGGGTTGCCTTCGGCGATAATGCTTTTCGTGGCGGCATCGAGCATGATTACTCGGTCGGCGATCGCGTAAATGCTGGCCAACTCGTGGGTAACAATGACAAAGGTGATGCCAAAATCGCGCGACAGATCGCGGATCAAATCGTCCAAGCCGGCGGACGTCACCGGATCCAAACCCGCCGATGGTTCATCCAGGAAAAGAATGCCCGGATCCAAGGCCATGGCGCGGGCGATGGCGGCGCGTTTCTGCATGCCACCGCTTAATTCGGAGGGCATTTGCCGCGCGGCCCCCGCCAACCCAACCAGTTTCAGCTTGGTCAGCGCAATGAGCTCCTTAACCTCCATGGGCAACTCGGTAAAGGCGTCGAGCGGGAGACGGACATTTTCCAAGACGTTCATGGAGCCAAAGAGCGCGCCCATTTGGTACATGACCCCAAATTTTCCCAGGATTCCTCTTCGTTCATCATCCCGAGCTACCAGGAGATTCTCGCCTTCGATCCACACCTCCCCGGCCAGCGGTTCATATAGGCCGATCAAATTCTTCAGCAAGGTGCTTTTGCCGCAACCGGATCCGCCAAGGATAATAAACACCTCGCCCCGCTTGACCTGGAAATGGATATCCCGCAAGACGACCCGGCCATCATAGCCCGCCGCAAGATTTTTAACGATGATGGGATATTCCGCTTTCATAGATCCAGCACGTAGAGCAAGACGGAGAATATCGCATCGGCAATGATGACCAGCAAAATGCCGCTCACCACCGCGCGCGTGGTGGATTCGCCAACCGCGCTCGGCCCCTTTTTAGTCTGCAAGCCGCGCAAACAACCGATCCCCGAGACCAACACGCCGAATACGACGCCTTTGACGACTCCCACCAAAATGTCGCGCGCCACTAAACTGGAAACCAGCTGGCTCCAAATGGCCGCCAGCGGAAAGCCAATGGCCAGCATCACCAGAATGCCCCCGGCAATCCCCATCAGCATGGCATACAACGTCAGCAACGGAGTGAGGAGCACCCCCGCGAGCACGCGCTGGATGACTAGGAACCGCGTCGGGTCCAAACCCATGGTGGTCAAAGCATTCAATTCCTCGTTCACCTTCATGGTGCCTAATTCGGCGGCGAACGCGGAACCCGACCGGCCCGCAAGCATAATCGCCGTCATGATCGGCCCCAACTCGCGCACCATGATCAATCCTATCATATTGGCGATGTAGAGTTGCGCGCCGAATTGCGCCAGCGGCTGGACGGCGGAAAAGGCGATGATAAAACCCACTAACAGACTGATCAGCGAGACAATGGGTAACGCATTGACGCCGGCCAGCTCAAATACCCGGATAACCTCCCGCCAGCGCATCGCTTGCGGTCTAGGCAAACAAACCAGCAACCCTAAGGCGGCCTCGCCGGTAAAAGCCACTTGGTCCCGCAAATCCCGGATTAGCCCGGCTCCCCAACGCCCAATCTCCTCCACTACATGCGGCTTGATGGGCTTTTGGCCTTTCCATGTGCTAACATCTTCGGTGGTAACAGCATCGAACATTCTTCTCAAAGGCGGGGCCAACCCGTTAATTTCGGCTGTTTTACCTTGAGTCATCCCCCCCAGACTGATGAACCGCAGCAGGGCAACCCCAGCGGCATCGCAATGCGTCAGTTCACCAACGGTAACCCGCGCCCCTTGGGCATCCTTGAGGGCAGCTTGCATCTGCTTCCAAACGGAGGCGGCGGAACCCGTATCCAACCGGCCGGTCAACCGGATCTCCACTTCACCATGGGGATTTTGGCTGGCTTCCACGCGGCACGTTTCCGCAGCCATATTGCCGGGCCTTTCAGACATGATTATATATACCCAATATCCTATCCATAAAGGAGATGCCCCATGCGATCTCAACCATATAGTGAGGTTGAATAGCGTCCTTGGCTAAGGTGAGCCGGGTTCAATTGGTGATTGTTTCGCTCAAACTGGGCAATGCGCATGGTTTTCTTCCCATCGACCCCGGGGTTGACCAGGGGCCGGAGCTATACTGTATTATTTTGTGTAACTGGAATCAACGGCTACTTGAGAAGATTCCCGAGAACGATTTTTCTCTGAACGTAGCGCCCAGGTTTTTTGTCTTATCCGATAGGCGGCGCGTTAATATTCATCTTTGACGGCCTGGGAATTGTGTTTTAAATTGTTGGTTAGCACATGTACTGGAAATCACATGTCGGTTGGAAGCGGGTGACGCTGATCCTTTTAGGAGTGGCCGTCAGCGCGGTATCGTCATCCGCCGCCGCTCAACAGACTCGGATCAAGTTTTCCAGTTCCGGCACGAACGACGTCAACCTCATGCCTCCCGCTCAGGATTTAGAACGGCAATTGCAGCGCATTCAAAATGCAACGGGGCGCAAATCCGCCGACGATACTCCGGATGTGCCGGCCTTTTCGCCGGCAAATGGTGAAGGCGTTACCGTTATTCGGAATAAAAAACTTCAGGAATGGCTCGATCAACAACAAAATTGGATTTTTGTTAACCCAGCGTCGGAAGGGAAATTCCCTAGCGCTGAAGGCGTACAAGAAAAGGAAAACGCCTATTTCGATAATAATAACGGCAAACCCAAAAAAACCGTCGATAAGTATTTTGACGATTTGCGGTTAGAACAGAGTTCTAATCCAAAGTCGCCTCAAAATGCCATTCTGGAAAGCGGTCATGCGGGTAATTCGTTGGATCTAAATGACAGTTCAACCGTGGGAGCCAAAGCCGCCAGCAAGTTTTTCCCAGGTACGAGCGATCCAAACGCTCAAACGCTGGGCGCGCGTTGGAATACCCAGCGTTCCACGGATAAGCAAAACGCCAATTTCGGCGCCATGCGGGAATTAAAGGACCCTTCATCGGCTCTATCGACCATCGATTTCTTGAGTCCCCGCGAAGAAAGACTGCGGCAAGAGCGTCTTCAGATGGATCGGGAGTATATGCAATTGCTGCATCCCGATAAAACTTCTGCCGGGTTGCCTATGGCCGGGGCGAACGATCCCATCAACCATATGGTGGATACCTCGCGCAGTTCCGTGCAACCGGTGACCGCACCCACCGTGGACGAAATCAGCGCCGCCAGCAAAGGCAATGGTTATTTCGGGCAAAACTCTGGATTGGTTCCCTCGCGGCAACCCACCAGTTACGACGAAATGCTCAGCGTCAAAGCCTTTGGCCAATCCAGCTTGTCTCCGTCTATGATCGCTCCGATCGCGCCCATCATGGCGCAGCCAAAGCCAGCCGTGTTGGAGATTCCCAGACGCAAATTTTAGTCATCCTCAAGCTTCGCGATTTTTATTCGCGTCGGACCGATTTCAATATCCAACAACAGGCTCGGTTGGTCGCAAAAATATTCGCCGGCCGGAGTTGCCACCGCCCCGGCCAGCGCTTTAATTTCATTCGAGACAAACGCGCATTCCATTGCCTCAGCCATCAAAAGGACGGCGGCGCTTACTCGATCGCGGCCACAATCGCGGCGCCCATTTCTTTAGTGCCGGTTTTGCGAGCGCCCGACTCGGCTGGACTATAAATATCCCCGGTTCGGAGGCCGCTGTTAACCACTTTGGCCACCGCTTTTTCAATGGCGACGGCGGCGTCATTCAAGCCCAGGCTGTGCCGCAAAAGCAGCGCGGCCGACAATATTTGCGCAATGGGATTGGCCAGATTTTTACCCGCAATGTCGGGGGCCGTGCCGCCGGCGGGCTCATAAAAACCAAAGACGTTGCCGTCCTTCGGCTTGCCCAGGCTGGCGCTAGGAAGCATGCCCAGCGAACCGCCCAAGGCGGCTGCTTCGTCGCTTAATATGTCGCCAAAAGTGTTTTCGCAGAGCAACACATCGAATTGCGACGGCTTGAGCATCAACTGCATGGCCGCGTTGTCCACAAACATATTTTCGAGGGCGACATCGGGATATTGCTGGCCCACTTTGGCGACCACGTCACGCCAGAGCACGCCGTTTTCCAACACGTTGGCCTTGTCGATGCTGGTG
>DBTJ01000073.1 GCA_002306985.1 Verrucomicrobia bacterium UBA1319 | reverse complement strand
TGGTTTGCGCTCCGGCGGTCCCCCCCCCCCGAGCGCCGCCGGGAGCAAAAGGCTTCCGCCAAGCATAGAGCAGCTGGGAACTAATCCCGAGCTCCTGGGCGATGCCTCCCGCCGATTTGCCGCTAGCCAGCCAGTTCTGGACGGCTTCGCGTTTGAACGTTTCATCGAATTGGGCCCGCGCTTTATTAGAGTTTTCTTTGATGGTTTTCAGGTTGCACTATAGCCCGATTCTCTGTCCACCATTTCGAGGCAACCTCATTCTGTTTCCGGCAAACAGCTGACGGTGAAGTCAGACCACCTGAATCATGCCGCGTTGGCAATCACCGGAACCCGCGGTTTTCAAAGAAACTCGAAGGTTCTAAGCTGCCGCGCGGCATAGGTTGGCAGGCGGCATAACGCCGCCGAAAGAATTTTGAAGCTGGCGATCTTGCACCGCAAAAATAGTTTGTTTTACCGCACCTCGCGCGGAGCTCAAGTGGGGGATCCGTTCATGAGCTTGATCGAGACTTGCCGGGCCAATCAGGCCAATCCGTTCGATTACCTGCCGGCAGTCGTCCGCAACGCTCCCGCCGCCCAAGCAAATCCCGACCGCTGGCCGCCCTGGAACTACCGGGATAATCCCGCTCCCACCTCGCATACCGAGTCCGTCACCGCCAGGAATTGATCGATTACCCCAATTGCATTGCGATTCCGCTGGCCTTTTCACCCTTCCGCACGCTCGCCGAAAGCACACGCCCGGGTTGAACCTGCGGAATTGGCGACGATAGTCTGTGACGCGGAGAAGAATGTCTCATTAGTGAGCATTAATGTCCCAATAACGGACAGACATACGCGTCAAAACACTGGATAAAAAGACCAGCACAATTTATGTTTCTCTATGGATAGACACCTTAGATCAAAGCGTGGGTACCCGCACCGACGCCGCAAAACACGCAGAGGAAGAGGAATGTTGATCCTGGGTTTTCTCTTGGTGCTGTTGCTCGGTTTTCTTAGGGTACTCATCTCAGCGCGCACGATAGAGAGAGTTCTTGAACGGCCCGTCATTCCCGCAAACATGGTGTTGGCAAACTCAGCGCCAGAGTTAATGCGGCAATCTGCGGAGGATAAAGTGGCGCCTACCAATTATTCCAACGGTGACGCACCCCATTGGAGAAAGCCAGAGGCCAAGTCGGCTTGGGAGGTGCCGCTTTCGGCTGTTAAAACCGCAACGACGAATCAAAATGGGGTTCAATCGGGGACGACTCAGTCCAAGCCATTGCCGGTCTTGATTACTCCTCATGCACCCCCTGCTGTTTCGCTGGCCGAGCCCCTCCTCGAAAAAGACACTGAAGAGGCGGAAACGCTGCCGGCGCTCAAGTTAGCGTCGGCCAATAACGCAAAGGATACCCTGCCTTACGACACAATTGTTTGGGGTTACCAGGGGCAACCAATTGGCGCGGTGGGCGGCGGGCCGCCTTTCAAGAGTGGTCATAATATCGGGCCCATTGCGCCAGTTCCCGAGTCTCC
Organism: Verrucomicrobia bacterium UBA1319; assembly: GCA_002306985.1. Classification (GTDB taxonomy): domain Bacteria; phylum Verrucomicrobiota; class Verrucomicrobiia; order Limisphaerales; family UBA1319; genus UBA1319. The sequence continues at coordinate 5,666 of DBTJ01000073.1, read as the reverse complement.
GGCCTATCTGATGGCAATCGGTTCGCTTCTCCTGCTCGCCTACTCCTTGCGCCGCTCGGCCCATGGCCGGGGAGCAGGCATCCCTCTTCCCATCACGATCACCGGGAAATGAGTGAAGAGCTGGTATTTTAGTTGTAGCTGACGCGCTCTAACAAGGCCCCTTTTCATTGAGCTCCAGTGCGCCTGTTTTTTGTTCCGAGGCGAGTAATTTGTGTTTTCGCTCCAGCGCCTTGTTGATCGTAGACGAATGGTATATGACCGCGTATAAATAAAGCAACAAGATGTGGATCTGAGCCATATCTCCCAGGTCAATTCTCAAATCGGATTTTCACTGTTGCGGTTTTAAGGTCCCGTTTTGGCTTGCCCGGGGCCGTTTCATCTCTTTAGACGCGTATAAGTGAAACGACATCAAGCTTATGTTGCCGATTTTTGCCGTTGGTAGCCGCCGGACGCTCAACCGCTTGAAAGCGTTGCGTGAGCAGGCTTATGCCGATGGCGCCTCGCGTGTGGTCACCCGTTTGGAAGCCATCATGCAAAGCCTCCAAGGCAAGACGACCGGGCAGATAGCCCAACTGCTCCAAGCCGACCGCACTCGCGTCCATGCCTGGGTGGTCGCTTGGAATGCTCAGGGCCCGGAGGGATTGTGGGAAGGGCATCGGTCCGGCCGCCCGCCGGAACTTGATGCGTCGGCACAAAAACGCTTGGCCGACATCGTCGGGAGCGGACCCGTGGCTTATGGGTTAAACACGGCGGTCTGGACGTCGCCCTTGCTGGCCCAGGTGATCTCCGAGGAGTTCGCGGTGGATTACCATCCGGGGCATGTCCGTCAGCTCTTGGGCAAGCTGGGATTTTCCGTGCAGCGTCCGACGACCCGATTGGTGCAGGCCGATCCCCTAAAACGCCGTCGTTGGATGCGCTACCAATACCCCAACCATAAAAAAAAGCTCACGCCGAAGAAGCGCTGATTGTCTATGAGGACGAGGCGTTCTTTCGGCAAACGCCGACGCTGACGCGAACTTGGGCTCGCAAGGGTTGCCAACCGCAAATTCCGCCCCGCGGCGAGCGCAACCCGCAGAAAGTGCTGGGAGCCATCAGTATTCCCAAGGGTCGGTTTGTGTGGCGTCATCAAACCGATTACTTCAACGCCCTTACTTACGTTGCCTTTCTGGAGGAGGTCCTGCTTCCGGCCTATTATCGCAAAGGCCATCGGGTCTATTTGATCCAAGACAACGCTTCCTACCATAAAAAACCCGAAGTGTGGCAATGGTTTAAAAACCACCGCCAGCAGATCGCAGTTTTCCTACTGCCGCCGCATTCGCCAGAGTTTAACGCCACCGAGCGGTTGTGGCACCACACGCGGCAGAAGAGCACCCACAACCGCTTCTTCGATCTGCCCGCTCAACTTTGCCAGTCCTTGTTCGCCACCTTTCGCGAAATGGAGAAGCATTCCGAGACCATCGGGGGTTATCTGCAGCCGTATTTTTGATGCGCCTTATGTTGTTTTATTTATACGTGGTCATACAGTAGCGTGTATCATTCAAAACTTCGGATATACACGATTCTGTTTTATGCGTGCAACTTCGGTGGCGAGACGCCAGTCAACGATTGCGGCGCGTTGGTTTCGGCCTCGCTTTCAGACCATCGCTGCTTTTCTCATTTGATCGATATTCGGGATTCTGTGATTGAAGCGCTGGAGGCTTATCTCTATCTCCGCGCCATTGAGCCGACGGCCGCGTTTGGACGGGTAAAGAATGTTGAGCCGGAAAGCGAAGTGTCACGAATTCTCTAGTTCGGAGGTTACAAAAAGCGGAGCCGCGCTGCGGGAAAGAGGGGGTTGGTTCGCCCGGCTTATATCGCATAATTTACCATAGACCTTACCCTCGAATCTCTTAACGGTACTCAGTAATTCTGCCTTCAGTTTTTGAAGGAATGGATGGGTTTTGCCCCGATTTTGAGCTGCCATGGAATGGTTGTGGCGAAATGGGTCAAATTCACCAAACGGCTTATGTAAGCTCAACTCCGCACGCTTGGCGCAATTCCCAAGGCAAACATCCGTCCCCCGAGCCAGTTCACCTTCAATCGAGTTTTCGTTCCGTCGACGCCGCCCCAATCAAGGCGACGCTCTAGGATATTCAGGATTAGATTTTCGCCCCGCCTTAACCCAGCGGCGGAATCGTCGTTATGGAGATAGCGAGAGCATCTTGGAACAACGACCGCATCCGCCTTCCTCAAAGGACTGTGGATAACTGCGCATGGTCCACCGAAATCGCTAACAGCCTCTTTGTGCATAGGCAAAGTCACCACGCAAAACCTCAATGCCCTTTCCATCGACCGGTAGCCTCATTTTAAAAAGGAAAACTTTCGATGCGCCGTGATTCACGTTTCCGTCGCAAGACCAAGCGAAAAACCGGGTTCATGGATAAACGTTGCCTCGCGCCCCCGGTGTTTGTGCGCGGATTTGCAGGGGTGCGTACTCTATGGGGTCGGCCGCTTGGAAACACCACACGGGGCGCACATTTCCAGTCGTCCTTCATTTTCTTTCGCGGAATTCAACAACGCCAGCAATGCCACGCCCGACAGAGCCAAATAAAGCCCCGCCAATCCTATCACCCAATGTGTGCGCGATGTGCTTACCGTGCCCTCATCGCTCCCCTTTTTAGGTTGGGATTCCGTTTGGGCATCTTCCCCGCACAAACCGACCGCTTTCCCCTCGCAAACAGGCCTCGTCGTCTTGAGAGTTGGATTAGTCCTCACCGCTTCATCTTTAGTAATCCCCGCTACCGCCGCGGTGGCGCTGGCATGAATGAAGTCGCTTCGAAGAAGAAGCGTCAAAAGGATGAATAGGAACACAACAGATGGTCTGACATTAATAAACCTGATGTTCATAGTTTATTTATGCGTGTTTTACTAAAATCACTCTAGCCCACCAGCGGACATAAATGGGACAATGTGGGACAAGGACCGGCCGGTTAGGTATAAATATGAGGTTACCTCGAAATGGTGGACAGAGAATCGGGCTATAGTACAACATGAAAAACATCAAAGAAAACTCTAATAAACTGCGGGCTCAATTCGATGAAACATTCAAACGCGAAGCCGTCCGGAACTGGCTGGCTAGCGGCAAGTCGGTTGCGGTCAACGTTTAGGAGCTGGAAATAAGTTCCAAGCTTGCTTTGGCAGCCGTTTGCTACTGCGAGCGCTGGGTGGGGAGTGAAGGTGGGTGTTGCGCCTGGAATGACGGACCATGGCGTCACTTTATTTCTCGCCACCGCAAGGCGAAATAGCGTGGCCGCTCAGCTAGTTACGAGGCGGCCTCCCTCAAGTAGAGCAATTTCAGCCTGTACGACCTGCCGATATTTATTCGTGTGGCGGTTCAACGCTACCTGGCTGAGTCGGCTCGCAGACGGTTTCTCTAGCAAACTTAATCTGGATACTGATCTATCCGTAGGATAGAATACACTTTATGGCGAGCCATTTGGAGGTCCGGCAAGGCGCGAGCGAGGAACGCTGCCCCAGCGGCCTCTGACCGAGCGAGCAACGCCGTCGGGCAGCCAAAGGGCAGTCAGAAAACGTAGGGTATCCTACGGGTTGATCAGTAAATTGAGTCAAACAACCAAAGATGGGCAGAAGCGTATTGGGTGCGGATTTAATCCGCTTTTGAGCGGACCAACAGAGCTTCCTCGCCGTGCCGGCGGGTGAACATTACCTCAGCGGGCTAATCAGCCGTCGGCTCTAATGGCTCATTCCGGATTGGAACCAAGGCCGCTAATCGTCTGCTTGTTGCCTAGGTTTCGCGTGCCGCATGGACGCATCAAGCAAGTGACGCCCTAATACTAAGCACTCGCTTTGGCTGGCGCATCCCGCTGGTCGCCTTGAAACTAAAAGAACATAGTTACAACCCGACTTGGCTTGAACCCGAAAAAACCGCGCAATTTAACTCATATAATTGCGAAGAGACTAAAATCAGGCTGCCGTTTCGAAAGTCCGGCTAAAGAGTCCGAAAAAGCATTGCTGAGGACAGCACGACGGCACTTCGTGCTATACTCCCATCGGCTTCGCGTTTGAAATTACACCCCCGATTCAGCTTAATCCAACCATCACTACGACGACTTTGCCTTCGGTAACAAGTTAGTCTTGACGACGTAGGAAGAACATCCCGAGCAACCCCATGCCTGCAATGCCTGCTAGGTAGGTGGACGGCTCAGGAACGGGCGTGAATCCTGTTTGTATTTGGATGGTATATCGGCCGACGCTGCCGTTCGCAGAGTCGGTTACGGTGACGGAGGCGGTCTGATCGGAGCCTCCAAAGCTTAAAACAATGTCACCAATGTAATTAAAGTAGTAATGAGTTGTATCCAGTTTCCCAGAGGTTGTCCGATAGTCGAACTCAGTGCCACTTGCAATCGTCGCCGTCAAATTCGCACTTTGGCCATTGATAGTCACCGTTCCGAAATTAATGACGAAATTGCCGGACGAAATATAAGTGCTGCCGTTTGCCTTCAGCGTTAAGTTCCCAACGCTTGAGATTGTCGATGGAAAATCTCCAGAAGCGTCGGTTACCTGCACGGTTGACGGTGTCAGGGAATAGGTTCCTGGAACGCTGGTTCCCGGCGAGCTAAGACTTCCAGAGATTGAGATATCTCCGGACACTGCTCCGTATGCGGAAACCGTCGCCCAGCATGCATAGACAATAACGGCAGCCTTCGATCTGTGATTTAAGCAGTAAACACCCATATTACCTTTAGTATGAGGCAGGCAGTTTTTGGTAAATTGCCCCACTTTCAGCGTTTTGTTCCAGGTATCCGTGTGTCCTGGGCTTTCGCAGACAATCAATCCGCCTATATGCCTCAGATCCACCGCCATTCCATCCCCTGGAGTGGCCTTGATACCATTACCATAGAGGCGACATGATACGAGCGGAAGCAGGCTAAGTCTGTCCATAAACAGGACATTATATATCTATTTTGGGACACTAATGCGGGTAACCTCCCCTCTCCGCCATCATCTTGGGAATCCTAAACCAAAGGCAAAGCGCTCCTAACCTGACTTTCGCATCTGGAGGGAGCTAAAAATTGTAAGTGACTGCAAATCAGGGATGGCATTTAAAAGGTCTCCACTACAGCCATTGGCTGGGTCAATTATTCTCGGTGAGTTTTCCTTGGGTGGTAATTCGTGGCGGGGCCTGTTCGGGCAGTTGGAGTTTTAATTGGGAGAGCAGTAATTGCTGGTCTTTTTCGGGCTGCGTGTAGCGGGCGAAAATCAGTTCGCGCCCATCGGTGGTGGGAAAGTGGATAGCGACCATTTGGAGGGCGGCCATTTTGTCGAGCACGGCCCGGGGCGTTAAACCCGGCGCTAATCCCCGTAACCGCGCGCGGAGCGTCACTTGCAGGCAATAAGGCCAGGGCCAAACCGTGAAGGCAAGAACGGCACTGCTATATAAGGGGATTGCACTTTTTGCGGAACAAACCCCGCGCGACTTTTTACACTCTGGGCATGCGCAACATAAGGACCTGTCCCGCGCCAGCGGAACAAGCCATCTTGGACGACACTCAAATCCGGTTGATCGAACCCGGGGAATACCGGCGATTCCAACGGCTCTTGACCCAAAAACATTACTTGGGCGCCATCAAACCGGTCGGGGAAAGGCTTTGTTATGTGGCCACTGA
>DBTJ01000053.1 GCA_002306985.1 Verrucomicrobia bacterium UBA1319 | reverse complement strand
CATCCTGGTGACCGGCCCCACCGGTAGCGGTAAAACCACGACGCTGTACACCGCGTTGCACGAAATCAACGATGACGTCCGCAAGATCATCACCATTGAAGACCCCATCGAATACCAGATGCGGGGCGTCAACCAGATCCAAGTTTCCGAGAAGGCCGGCTTGACCTTCGCGCGGGGGTTGCGCGCCATTCTGCGCCATGACCCCGACGTGGTGCTGATCGGTGAAATACGCGACCAGGAAACCGCGCAAATCGCCGTGCAAGCCTCCCTCACCGGCCATTTGGTCTTTTCCACCTTGCACACCAACGACGCGCCCGGCGCGCTCACCCGGCTGGTCGACATGGGCGTCGAGCCCTACCTGGTGGCTTCCTCGCTCGAAGCGGTCCTCGCCCAACGGTTAGTGCGCGTGCTCTGCAAAAGCTGCCGGGTCATCGACGAATCCGCGCGGGCTAAATCCTTGGTGGAAGATGAAAAAGCGCTCCATGGCGCGCGCCTCTACCAGGCGGTCGGCTGCAAGGAGTGTCGGCAAACCGGCTATCGCGGCCGGCACGGCATCTTTGAAATGATGACGCTCGACTACAAAATCCAGCAAATGGTGCTCAAAAGCTGCTCCAGCGGCGAAATCCGCATGGTGGCGCGCGCCAACGGCATGACCACCCTGAGGGAAGACGGCTGGCGCCTGGTGCGGGAAGGCGTCACCACGCCGGACGAGGTGATGCGGGTAGCCAAGGACCAAGCCGTGGATAAAGTTTCTTAACCGCTCAAAAACATGGCCACATTTGCTTACAAAGCCATCGGCGCCGGCGGCGCCATCAGCGAAGGCAACCTCCAGGCGGAGGGGCGCCACGACGCTTTTCGGCAGATCGAAGCCAAAGGGTTGCGACCCATCCATTTGACGGAGCAAAAAACCGAGGCCGAGGCCGCCGCCGCCAGCGGGCCGGTCCTTTCCTTTAAATCAAATAAAGTCAGCGCCCGCATGCTGGAGGATTTCACCCGCTCCCTCTCGAGCCTCCTTTCGGCGGGCATCCCGTTGAGCCGCGCCTTGGTCATCTTGTGCAAGGAAGCGGCCTCGCCGGCCGCCGGCGCCGCGTGGAAGAAAGTGCATGATCTGGTCATCGACGGCATGTCCCTCGCCGACGCCATGGCTCAATCCCCGCAAATCTTCCCCCGGGTTTACACGGCCATGGTGGAAGCGGGCGAGACGGGCGGCTTCCTGGACGTGGTGCTGGCGCAGATCGCCGAATTTCAGGCCCGGGAAAAGGAACTGCGGGCCAAAGTGACGACCGCGATGCTGTATCCCGCGATTCTCCTGGTGTTGGCCACCGGGGTGTTGATCTTCCTGCTCGTGTTTTTTATCCCCCGGTTTCAATTGATCTTCGCGGGTTTCGGCGCGGATCTGCCGCTGATCACGCAAATCATCATCGGCATCAGCCATACCATCCGCGCCTACGGCGTATTTGTGGCCATCGGGCTCGGGCTCGGGATTTATTCCCTGCGCAACTGGATGGCCAGCCCGCAGGGCAGCCGGATTTGGGAGGGTATCTTGCTGCGCGCCCCGGGTATCGGGCCGCTGGTGGCCAAATTCGCCATGGCGCGCTTTTGCCGGATGCTCGGCACCTTGCTGGGCGCGGGCGTGCCGCTCATCAAAGGCTTGAACGTGGCCCGCCGTTCGCTGGGCAATCAAACCCTGGTCGATACGGTCACCACCACCATCGACCGCGTGCAAAAGGGGGAGGCCTTGGGCGCCAGCCTGATCAATTGCGGCCAGCTGTTCACCGGCACCGCGCGGGAAATGATTTCCGTGGCGGAGGAGAGCGGCCGGCTCGACCAAGAGTTGGTCCGGCTGGCCAACGTCACCGAAGCCGATTTGGATCGCCAGCTCAAAACCGCGGTGGCCTTCGCGGAGCCGCTGATGCTGTTTTTTATCGCCGGCTTCATCGGGACTATTTTCATCGGCATGGTGATCCCCATCTTTTCCATCCAAGACCATATTAAGTAAACGCCTCAAACATCCAATAATTACCGTATGAAACTCAATCAACGCATTTCCATCGTCCGGCGGCCGTTCCACCAAGGTTTCACCCTGGTGGAACTCCTCCTGGTTTTGCTGATCCTAGGCATCTTGGCCGCCGTGGTCGTACCCAAATTTTCCGGCCGTTCGGAGCAGGCCAAAATCACCGCCGCCCGCACCCAGATCGCCAATTTCGGCGTCGCGCTCGACACCTATGAAATCGATAATGGCGCCTATCCCAAAGGCAAGAGCGGGCTGCAAGATCTGGTGGTCCAACCGCGCAACGCCAACAATTGGCACGGCCCCTACATCCAGGGCGACGTCCCCTTGGACCCCTGGGGTAACGCCTATGTTTACGAATGCCCCGGCAAGCATAACGACAAGGGTTACGACATCACGTCCCTGGGACCGGATGGCCGCGCCGGCGGCGACGACGACATTGTGAGCTGGCAATTGAGCGACACCAAAAAGAATTAGCCCCAGCCGCCCGGCACCCCAGTCATGCGCGCTCGCCCGTCCATCGCCCTTAGATTTAGCCCAGCCTTCACGCTCATCGAGCTGGTGGTGGTCATGGCGATGATGGCCGCGGTCGTCTCCCTGGTGGCGCCGTCGCTGGCGAAGTTTTTCAAGGGGCGCGATCTGGATTCGGAAGCCAATCGTTTCCTGGCGGTGATCCGTTACGGCCAAAACCAGGCCGTGGAATTTGGCGTCCCGATGACCCTGTGGGTGGATCGGCAGGCGCGCACCTACGGGCTGCGGTTCGAGTACGTGCCCGGCGGCAACACGCCCCGGCCCATGACCCGCGCGCTGCTGACCAGTCAGGAGCCCGACAACCGCGAGCCGGCTTTCGAACTCGCCGAAGACCTCAGCTTCGAGATTCCGGGCAACACCCGCATAACCAACGGCCTGGCGACGATCCGTTTCCTGCCGGACGGCTATTATGACGAGTATAGCTTCCCATACATTTTTATTAAAGACCGGGAAAACCACGAAATTCCGATCGCCCAAGCGCGCAACCGGATGAAATATGAACTTGCCGACCTTACCAACCGTTGGTGGATGCAAACCCGGTAAAGTTCGCGCGCGGGGCGCGTTCACTTTTGCCGAGGTGCTGGCCGCCATGCTGTTTATGGCCATCGTGATTCCCGTGGCCATGCAGGGCGTGCAGATCGCCAGCAACGCCGGCGTGGTGGCCCATCGCAAAAGCGTGGCCACCCGGTTGGCCGACTGGAAGCTGAACGAAATCGTGGTCTCAGGCGTGTGGAGCAACAGTATCAGCCCCAAAGGCGGGTTCGACGGACGCTACCAGGATTATCAATGGAATTTCCGGTCCGAAAAATGGGTCGACTCGCATCTGCGACTGCTCTCGCTGGAAGTCACCTACAAGGTCCGCAGCCACGACTATTCGGTGGTGCTTTACACTTTAGGCCAGGATAATTAATGAACCCCAAGCGCCAACTCGCCGCCAGCCCCCGGGCATTCACCTTGTTGGAGGTGATGATCGCCATGGCGGTGTTTGCCATCTTGATGGCCTCGCTGAATTCGGTGCTGTTTTCAACCCTGCATCTGCGCGCCAAAACCGCCAGCCTCGTGGAGGATAACCTCGCGCTCAACCAATCCCTGGCCATCATTAAACGCGACGTGCGCGGGCTGCTTCCGCCCGGCGGCATCCTGGCCACCAATTTCTACGGCCTCAGTTCCAGCTCCGGCATGGGCACCATCAACCACCTGGATTTTTACACCACCAGCGGCATAGTCGAAGAAGGCCGGCTCGGGGGCGACATCCAGATGATTTCCTATTACCTCAAGCGCGCCGATAGCGCGGAACGCAAACCCGGCTTCGAGTTCATCCGCGCGGTCACCCGGAATTTGCTGCCCTGCAAAATCGTGGAACCGGAGGAGGAAGCGCTGATCGCCGGGGTGCGCGCCCTGGATTTCAGCTTCTACAGCGGCGCCGATTGGCGCTCGACTTGGGATACCAGCGTCATGACCAATTTGCCCACGGCCATCCGGCTAACCATCACCCTGGAGCCGGAAGCCGACGCCCCCCGGGCGGACCCGCCGTATATCGAGCTGTTTTTCCCGGTGACCATCCAAGCGCGCACCAACCTGACTAATATTTACATCATTACCAACGTCACCACCACGACCACCGCGAGTCTCGGCGGCGGAACCCGGCGAGGCGCGGCATGAGGATTGCCCTGCGATCGCCTCAACGCGCCCGCCCCGCCCACACCGTCCGGGGGTCGTTGTTGATCATCGTCATGTGGATCTCCTTCGGGCTGGTGAGCCTCGCGTTGTATTTTGGCAGTTCCATGCTCTTCGAGTATCGGGCCGCGGACCAGAACACGGCGGGCGTCGAAGCCGAGCAAGCGATGGAGGGCGCCGCCAAATACCTCCTCTATGTCTTAACCAACACGGCGGTGCTCGGGCATATGCCCACCACCAATAATTACAACTGCGAGGAAGTGGCGGTGGGCGAATCCACTTTTTGGGTGATTGGCCGCACCAACCTGGTCGAAACCCAGGATATCCCCGCGTTTGGCTTGGTGGATGAGGCCTCCAAACTCAATCTGAACACCGCCACCTCGAATATGCTCATGGCCCTGCCACGGATGACGCCTCAACTGGCCGCCGCCATCATCGACTGGCGCGACACCAATGACGACGCCTCGACGGACGGGGCCGAATCGGACACCTATTCGCGGCTGGACCCGCCTTATCTGGCGAAAAACGCCCCGTTCGAATCCGTCGAGGAACTGGCCTTGGTCTACGGCGCCACCACGGAAATCCTCTATGGCGAGGATGCCAACTTGAACGGCGTGCTGGATCCAAACGAAAACGACGGGCAGGTCACCCCGCCCAACGACAACCACGACGGACTGTTGGACCCCGGAATCTTCGAGTATGTCACCGCGTATAGCCGCGAGCCCAACCTCACCCCCGCCCTCACCAACCGCGTAAACGTGAACGCGAGCGAACGCACGAATTTGAACGCGTTGTTGGAGGACATCCTGGGATCTTCCCGCGCCAAGGAAATCGAAAATCGATTCACCTCGAGCAGCACGAATTTCACGAGTTTGACGCAGTTCTTTATCACCTCGCAAATGACGGTGGCGGAGTTCGCCAAAGTGGCCGATTACCTCGGCACCACCACCAACGATTTCACCGACGGGCTCATCAACGTCAACACCGCGTCGGAAGTCGTGCTGCGCGGCATCCCGGGCATTGGGACCAATTACGCGAGCCAATTGGTGGCGTATCGCAAGTCCAACTCGGACAAGCTTTATTCGGTGGCCTGGGTGGTCGAGCCGCTGGGTGAAACCAACGCGATCACCGCCGGCCCGTACATCACCACTCGCAGCTACCAGTTTAGCGCGGATATCGTCGCCATCGGCCACCACGGCCGGGGCTACCGGCGCGCCAATTTTATCTTGGACACTAGCACCGGCGCGCCCGCCATTGTTTACCGGCGCGACCGAGCCCGGCTGGGCTGGGCCTTAGGCGCGGTGTCCCGCTGACCAGTCACCTTGAAAAACACTGAAACATGGCGATTCCAAAAACACACCGATTATCATCGCTGATGGGGCTGTCCCTGGATGAGCGCAAGCTCACCGTGGCGGTGGCAAACCGCTCCGGCGGCGATTTCGCGCTGGGCAAGTCGCTGCAGGCCACGCTCACCCTCGATCCGTTGACGGCCGAGCCGGAGTTGGTGGGCCGGGAAATCCGCAACCGCCTGGACGAAGCCGGCATCCGCGACGCGCACTGCGCCGTCTGCCTGCCCCTGCCTTGGGTGCTAACCCTGCAAGTCAAAATCCCGGACTTGCCCGAGAGCGACGTGCCCGCCTTTCTCCTGATCGAGGCCGAGCGCAGCCTGCCGTATGCGCCCGCCGACTTGTCGATTTCCATTTCCCGGTACAAAACCCCCGCGGGCGAGTCCTGCGCCACGTTGGTCGCGGTGCCGCTCAGCCACGTGCAACGGCTGGAAAAAGCCCTTCGGTTGGCCCGGCTAAAACCCGTGAGCTTTTCCTTGGGCATCTCGGTGCTGGCGCCCGCCAAAGATGCCGGGGAGGGCGGAGAAATCGCCATTGGCGTGGGCGATCAATCCGTGGAGTTATCCGTATCCTCCAACGGCGGCATCGTCACCCTGCGCTCCCTGGAGGGGGCCATCGACGGCGAAGGCTCGCAACGGCGGGTGGACGCCGAGGTGGTCAGCCGCGAATTGCGCATTACCCTGGGCCAGTTAACCAAGGAAACCCGCGAGACGATCCGCCAAGCCAGAATCTTCGGCCGCACCGAATCGGTCCAACCCATGACCGCCAAATTGGGCCCCGCCTTTCAAAGCCTGGGCTTGAATGTCGCGGTGGCGGCCGACTCGCGCTTCGACATGCTCAAGGCGGCGGGTTTGCCGGATTACAGCGGGGCCGCCGCGTTCGGCCTAGCCGCGCGCGTCCTGTCGCGCGCCCCCCTGCCCTTCGAATTTCTGCCCCCGCGCCCCAGCCGGTGGAAACAAACCCTGGCCCGCTTTGGCTCGCGCAAAGTCGTCACCGCCGGCGCGGCCGCCGCCGCCGGGTTACTCCTCGTGCTCGGCGCCTTTTCCTGGCAGCAATGGCAATTGCAAACGTTGGATTCCCAGTGGCGGGCCATGAAACCCCGGGTGGACGCCTTGAACAATATCGAGGACCAAATGCGCAAGTATCGCGGCTGGTTCGACGAATCCGCGCCCACCATGCGGGTGTTGCGCAGTCTGGTGGAAGCGTTTCCCGAGGATGGCGCGGTGACGGCCAAATCGCTGCAAATCAACAACGACGCCGAAATCACCTGCGCGGGCCAAGTGCGCGACAACTCGGCGTTTATCAAATTATTGGAGCGGTTGCGGGAATCCCCGCAAATCGCCGACGTCAAAGTGGTCAGTTTCCAAGGAAAATCACCCATGTTATTCAGCATCAGCTGCCGGTGGAACGAAGGGGGGAAAAGTGAAAACTAACTCCCGAGAAAAAACTCTCGCCATCGCCGTGGCGCTGTCCCTGGCCGTGCTGATCGGCGACCAGTATGTGCTGACGCCTTTACAGAAGCTCTGGAGCCAGCGTAGCGGCCGCATCGCGAGCTTGAAGCAACAGCTGGAAAAAGGGAAAGTCCGGCTCGGCCGCGAGCAATTCCTGCACGCCCGCTGGAATAGCATGCGCACCAACACGCTGCCCGCCGATGTGTCCGTCGCGGAAAGCAAACTCCAGGTGGCCGTGGACCAGTGGCGGCAAGCCAGCTCGATCACCGTCAGCTCGATCAAACCGCAATGGAAACAAAACCTGGAGGATTATTCCCTGCTGGAATGCCAGACCGAAACCGCCGGCAACATGCAGTCGGTGGCGCGCTACCTCTACGCGATGGAGAAAGATCCGCTGCCGCTCCAGATCGAAAACGTGGCGATCGTCTCGCGCGATAACGAAGGGCAGCAACTGACCTTGCACGCCAGCTTCACCGCACTGCAACTTACGAACACTTCGAAATGAAAACTCGCTTAAGCAACCCGGGCTTGGAGCTCTGGCGGAGGCGCGCGCCCCGGCCCGCGCGGGGGCCGATTTCAGCGCTGGCCGCCGCGCTGCTGTGCGCTTGCAACTCGCTCGCCGCGGACCCCAACCACGGCGCCACCAACGCCCCGGCCCTGGAAAAAACAGCCGTCGCCGGAACCGCCACGAACGTCGAGCCCGCGGCCCTAACCGTGGGAACTAACCAACCCTCGCGCGCGGGCAACCGGGGCGCCAGCAATCCCAGCCAGGATTTCTCCGCCTTTAAAATCGTGTACGAACGCAACATCTTCGATCCGAACCGCCGGCCCGCTTCCCAGGGCAGGCGCGTCGTCGAAGTGGTTTCGCGCGCCCCCAAGGTGGAAAGTTTCTCCCTCGTCGGCACGCTGCTAACCGCCAGCAATACCGTGGCCTTTTTCAGCGGCACGGATTCGGCGTATCGGACCACCTTGACCCCTCAAAAAGAAATCGCGGGCTTTAAGCTGACCGAAATTCATTACCACTGCGTGCAACTGCGCGATTCGAACCAAGTTTACGAATTGGCCATCGGCCGGCAAATGCGGCGCGAAGAGGGCGGCGAATGGAAGCTGGCCGACGGCGTGGCCAGCGACGGCGGCCGCGTGGCCACCCGCTCCAGCAGCCGCGGTTCCGGCCGTTCTTCAACCAGTATGTCATCCGGCGGATCGGGTGAGGATACAGGCTCGCCTTCCCCCGAGTTCGGCCCTCCCGGCGAAATGGGAGGGCCCGCCGCTGACACCGGAGACCGAGATACGGCTAAGGAGGAAAAAGCCTCCGTCAAGTCGTCCGCCGACGAAGTTTTAAAACGATTAATGGAAAAGCGACAAAAGGAATAGCAATGAAGACAGTCATCTTATCGGAAATCATGGCCCTCTTGGCGGCCGGCGCGGTGTCCCTGCCGGGGCAAGACGCGACGAACGCCCCCGCGGGACAACCCGCCTCGCAAACCGCGGCCTCCCCCACGGTCGCTCTCACCACCAATTTACCTCCGCCGGGCGTCACGAACGACGCGCCCGCGCCCGCCACCTCGCTGGCGCCGGACGCGCCCGCCGGCGACGGCGAACACTCTTTGCGCTTCAACTTTCGCGGCGCGCCCCTGGAGTCGGTGCTCAATTACATGAGCGAAGCCGCCGGCTTCATCATTATCCTGGAAACCAAGATCGAAGGCAAAGTGGACGCCTGGAGCCAGCAGCCGCTCACCAAGGATGAGGCGGTCGACTTGCTCAACACCATTTTGCACCGGAAGAATTACGCCGCCATCCGCACGGGCCGCACCTTGAAAATCGTTTCGCGCGAGGACGCCAAGAAATACGACATCCCCGTGAAAAAATCGACCGAGCCGGAGGAGATCCCCAAGAACGACGAGATGGTCACCCAAATCCTGCCGGTCCGCTACGCCAACGCGACGCAAATGGTCAAGGATCTCCAGCCTTTGCTCGATGTCACCTACGCGAACATGACCGCCAACGAAAGCGCCAACAGCCTGGTGCTCACCGCCACGCAAACGGATATCCACCGCATGGCGGAAATCATCAAAGCCTTGGACACTTCCATTTCGGCCATCTCCACCATTAAGGTGTTCACCCTCGAGTACGCGGATGCCAAAGAGTTGGCCAGCGCCATCAAGGATCTGTTCCCCACGCAAAACAGCAGCTCCAGCTCCGGCCGCAACGCCGGCGGCGGCAATCCGATGGCCATGTTTGGCCGGGGCATGATGGGCGGCCAGCAGGGCGGCAACAACTCCAGCGGGCAGAGCGAAGCGCGCGCGGCGGCTTCCAAAGTGAACGCCGTGGCGGATGAGCGCACCAACTCGCTGATCGTGAGCGCGCCGGAGGAGATTATGACTCTCATTGAGCAAATCGTGAAGGAAATCGACACGCAAGCCACGAATATCACCGATTTGCGCGTGTTCCACTTGAACTACGCGGACCCGGTCGAAATGGCCGCGCTGCTCACGGACGTGTTCCCGGACGAAACCAAATCGTCCGACAACACCCGGTCCACCATGCAATTCGGCGGCGGGCGCTTCGGCATGGCGAGCGGTTCCAGCAGTTCCACCGCCACCAGCACCCGCCAAAAACAGCAAGGCAAAGTGACCGCGGTGGCGGATCAACGCACCTGTTCGCTCGTGGTGAGCGCCGCGCGCGATCTCATGCCGCACATCGAGCAGATGGTCAAGGAATTGGATAGCAATCCCGCCAAAAAGCAGAAAGTGCTGGTGTTCCAGCTCGGCAACGCGGACGCGGATTCGGTGAAAACCATCTTGCAAGGCATGTTCACCAGCTCGAGCAGCCAAAATAACAATAACAGCACGGTCAACGCCTTGAACACCCGGCAGGAACAAAACGCGCAATCCTCCAGCACGACTTCCACGACCGGCCTGAGCAGCAGCAGCAGTTCGCGATAACTATCCCATGAATTTTAAAAGCCCATGCATCATCGCACTCCCTTTATGAAACATCTTTTAATTCGCCATCCTTTTTACCTGGGGCTGTTGCTGGCCTTCTGGCTGGCCAACCTTTGCCAGGCCCAAATGTCCACCCGGACCGGCACTTCCAGCCGCAGCACCAGCACGCGCAGTTCCAGCAACCGGAGCGGGAGCGGCAGCAGTTCCACCCGGAGCTATAACAGCAATGGCACAATGGGCGACGCCACCATCGCCAGCGACCAGGAAACCAAAAGCGTGGTGGTGATCACCGACGAAGAGACCGGCCAAGCGATTAGCCAGATCGTCACCAACCTGGACCGTCCGAAACCTCAGGTTTTGATCAAGGTGGTGTTTTTGGAAGTCACCCACACCGATGATTCCGATCTCGGCGTCGAGGGCTCCTACACCCACAAGATCAGCAACACCACCACCGGCATCCTGTCCACCGCCTTCGGCTTGGCCTCGGAGAGCAACGGCGGCTTCTACAGCATTCTCGGCAAAGACTTTCAAGTCGCCCTTCACACCATGATGACCGCCGGCAAAACCGAGGTACTCTCGCGACCCTCCGTGCTGGCCCGGCATAACCAGATGGCCACCATCGTGGTCGGCCAGCAAGTGCCGCTCATCACGGGCACCACCTACGACAATTACGGCAAACAAATCAACTCCATCAAATACACCGACATTGGCATCATCCTCAAAGTGACCCCCTTCATCACCAAGGATGAGATGGTGGAAATGATCATCAACCCCACCATCTCGAGTTTGACCGATCAAACCGTCGAAATCGCCACCGGCGTCAATGTGCCCATTATCGCCAACCGTTCGGCGGACACCGTGGTGATCACCCCGGATGGCATGCCGGTGGTCATCGGCGGCTTGCTGCAAAACCAGGTCATCGATTCCACGAAAAAGGTGCCGTTACTCGGGGACATTCCATTGCTAGGCTGGGCCTTCAAACGCAACACCAAATCGGACGTCAAAACCGAGCTGATCATGATCTTGATCCCGCACATCATGCGCACACCGGAGCAATTGGCGGCGATGTCCAGCCACGAAGCCAACCAACTCAAAGTCGCGCCCAAAGCCTTCTCTCAGGAGGAACTCGACCGCTTTATCGATTCCTTACCCGTGAAAAAGGATTCCCTCATCAAATCCACCCAGAAGACCAAGAAGAAAAAAGCTGGTAACACCACCGAAAACCGGTCTAAGATGTAACCAAGGATCCCATGTTCACCCGCAAGACCCCCATTTACTGGCTACTCGCCGCGGTTTGGATTGTCATCCTGGCCTGGCAAGGGCTGGAGCATCGCCGGGTCACGCGGTTGGCGCGTGACACCACGGTGCGGCGCGCCTTGGATATCGGGCGGACCTTGGAATTGGTGATCCGTTCGCAGCGCCGGTTTTTCGGGGTGGTGTTCCAGCCTAGCCTGACGGCGGCGCTGAGCGAATTGCTCAAATCCGATGAGCTCAAGTCCATCGCGCTGCTGAATAAAAGCGGCGAAGTCGTGGCCGCCGCGGGCGAACCGTTGGATTTCACCGGCAAGGGCCTGCCGCAAAACAGCGTGATCTGGGATAAAAACACGGCCACGGTGATCAACTTGGTGGACCTGGGCAATCCGCAACCGGATGGCCAGCCAAGCTCTCCGACCATCGTATTGCCGGGCAATCCCGGCCGACGCGATGAGCGCCCGCGTTTTCCACCACCCGAGCCCCGCCCCGACCAGGAGGAAACCAACGCCCCGGGACCAAGCCGCTCCCTGATGGACACCAATAATCCCCCGCCCCCGGACGCCGCTTCCCAGCCGCCGGGCAACCGCCCCGAACGCCGCCCCGGTTTTCACCGTCCACCCTGGGTCAGCGAAGAAGAATACAAGGTCCTGGTGCAACAAAAGGGATTCCACGCCCTGGCCATCGCCATCTCCGCCCAAGCCTACCGCACCGCCTGGCTGCAAGATTTATGGCTGCGATCGGTGATCGGGCTCTTCGCCACCCTCTCCATGGTGGGTATTGGCTTCTCCTGGCGCAACCTGGGGAAATCCTCCGAGCTTCAAATGCGCCTGTTGCGGGCGAGCGAAATGAATACCCACTTGCGGGAGATGAACGTAGCCGCCGCCGGCCTCGCCCACGAAACCCGCAATCCCTTGAATATCATTCGCGGCGTGGCCCAGTTGATCTCCAAAGACTCCGAAGCGGGCGAGCCGGTCCGCAAAAAATCGCTCGAAATCATGGATGAAGTCGATTATGTAACCGTGCGGTTGAATGAATTCATCAACTACTCCCGGCCGCGGGAAGTCCGGCGGTCGCCGGTTGACCTTTCCAGCGCGGTCAACGATGTCGTGCGCTCCTTGAACAGCGACCTGGAGGATAAAAAAATCAAGCTGGACTTGAAATTGGAAACTTTTTCGGCGAACGCCGACCAGCAAATGTTGCGGCAGATTCTCTTTAACTTGCTAATCAACGCCATCCAGGCGGTGGCCCCGGGCGGCCAGATCCAAATCGTGTCCAAGAAGAACCGCGCGACCGAAGGCTATTTCGAAATCCGGGACAACGGACCCGGCGTTTCGATCGATCATCGCCAGGATATTTTCCGTCCGTATTTCACCACGCGCAAGGACGGCACCGGCTTGGGGCTGGCGGTGGTGAAACAAATCGTTTCCCTGCACGGTTGGGAGGTCGAATACCTGCCCAACGACGGCCCGGGTTCCGTGTTTCGCGTCAACCGTATCGAAGCGCTTTCGGCTTCCCCCGCATGAGCGCCCGCCCCTCCAAAGACACCTCCGCCCCGGCGGGGCGCATTCTGATTGTGGATGACGACGCCGGCCAGCGCAGCCTGCTGGATTCCTTCCTCAAAAGCCAGGGGTTCAACACGGTGGTCGCCGCTTCGGGCGAGCAGGCGCTGGAAGTGCTGCGCGAACGGAACTTCGACATGATGGTCTCGGATGTGCGCATGCCGGGCATCTCGGGTTTGGAAACGCTGCGCCGGGCGCGGCAAGTCCATAGCACCTTGCCCGTGCTGCTGGTCACCGCCTTCTCGGATGTCCGCGACGCCGTCATCGCGATGCGCGATGGCGCGGTGAATTATTTAAGCAAACCCATCGACCTGGATGAATTGTTGGAATCGGTGCAGCGGGCGATGGGCATGTCCCAACCCGTGCCGATCCGGTTCACCGAAAACCATCAACTGCCCGCCCACATCGTCGCGCGTAGCGCGGTGATGCAGTCCGTATTCCGCGACGCCTCCCTGGTCGCCCCCTCCGAAAGCCGCATCCTGATTACGGGCGAAAGCGGCGTGGGCAAGGAAGTGGTGGCCGAAGTCCTCCACGCCTGGAGCGCCCGGGCCACCGGCCCGTTGGTCAAAGTCAATTGCGCGGCGATCCCGGAGACGCTGCTCGAAAGCGAGTTGTTCGGGCATGAGCGCGGGGCGTTCACCGGAGCCCATGCCCAGCGCATCGGCCGGTTCGAAATGGCGGCCAACGGCACGATCTTTCTGGATGAAATCGCCGAAATGTCGCCCCAATTGCAGGCCAAACTCTTGCGCGTGACTCAAGACGGCCGATTCCAGCGGGTGGGGTCCAACGCGGAAATCAACGCCCAGGCGCGGATCTTGGCCGCCACCAATCGCAACCTCGACGAGGAGGTCAAAAAAGGGCGGTTTCGCGAAGACTTGTTTTACCGGCTCAACGTGGTCGAACTCTACGTGCCCGCGTTGCGCGAACGCCCGGACGACATCCTGCCGTTAGCCAACCAGTTCATGGCGGAAATGACCCAAGGCCGGGCTCGTTTCTCCCCGGCGGTGGTGGATTGCTTGCAGCGTTACGCCTGGCCGGGCAACGTGCGCGAACTGCGCAACGCCATGGAACGGGCCGCCCTGCTCTCCCAAGGCGACTTGATTCTCCTCGATCATTTGCCTAACCGCCTGCGCGCCGCGCTGGCGTCCACCCCCACCCCGGCCGTGACGGAGGCCCATCTTCCAGACGACCAGCGGCTGGAGGAAATCGAACGCCAAGCCATCGTCCAAGCGCTCCATAAAAACAACTTCAACCGCACCGAAACCGCCAAAGCCTTGGGCATTAGCCGCCGCACGCTGGTGTATAAGCTCCAGCACTTGCGCTCCATGGGCTGCGAAATCGACGCCAAATAATCGCCTTCAATCCGTCAAGCCCGCCGCGTTACGCGTAAAGGCCGTCACGTTTATTTCCGGACTGGACGGCTGGGCGGCGTGCCTCGCCAGCATTTTTTGAAAGTCCTCCCAAGACTGCCCGGCGGCCAGCTGATAAGCCCATAAGGATGGGGTTGGCGCCAACCGGACGGCCGCTTCCTTGGGCTGGGTGATCCCAGCCGCTTTTTCCACTCGGAGCGGCGGCGGCGGCGAGGAAAAACGCCAATAAACCAAAGCGAATAGCGCCAGGAGCATCACCGCCCCCGCCCACCTCCATACCAGGGAGCAGCGGCGAAACCAAGGGAATGGCTCGCGGGAGTGGAACCTATCGGTCGGCTGGGAGGCCCTGGCGGAACCGGCCGATTCGCGGGCGATTCGCGCCACCAACCGCTGGTGAAAAGCCTCGGCGCCATCCACCGGTGGCAAGTCGATCGCGGACTGGCTTAATCCCGCGCCAACGCGCGTCATTTCCGCCGCGTACTGGCGGCAACCGGCGCAGGCCCGCAGATGCGCTCGCAAGGGTTCGCTTGCGGACTGCTCGAGCAGTCCCGCCGCTTGCCCAGCCAAATGCTCGCGATATTGGGAACAGGTTTTCATAACGGGTCTCGACGCGCCCGCACCCCGGGCAATTGGCGCAACTTTTCCAAAGCGTGGAACAGGCGCGATTTCACCGTGCCAATGGAACAATTTAACCCGGCGGCGATGCCAGCCAAGGATTCATTATTATAAAAGCGTAAAAACACCACCTCCCGGTGCCTGGCGGGCAACCTCGCCAGGCATTGTCGCACCCAGGCCGCCCGTTCGGCTGCCTCCAGGGTGGCGTCCGGCTGGGGCGCTTCATCCGCCCAGCCTGCTCGGGAAAACTCGGCGCCCGCCGCGCGCGCCCCAAACCAACGGCGCCAGTGACTGCGTAATTGGCCGCGGTGGTGATGCATCAGGATGGCGCACAGCCAGGTGAGAAATTGGCAGCGGCCGTCAAACCGGGCCAGGCTTTTCCAGGCGGACACCAGTGTATCCTGCGCCAATTCATCGGCCCTTACGGCGTCCCCGCACAGCGCCCGGGCGCGCCGGCGTAGCGGCGCCTCATAAAAACGGCACAACTCGCCAAAAGCCTCACTGTCACCTTGCCGAGCCCGGGCGAGCAAGACGGCCGGCTCAACGCTCACGGTTTTTAGGGTGATGGATTCCATGCTCGCGCTTCGGCGACGAAAAAGGGACGCCCCCGGTCACGGAGCCATCCCACGAGTGTGGGGTTTCGCCATTGGCTGGATTACTTTTCGATCCGGGGTTTGCCCGCCGAGGAGCCCAACACTTCAAAAGGCGGCCCGGCTTTCTCCACGAAGATGATTCGCACGGGTTTATCGCCCGCGTATTGTGAGGACAACTCGAAGCCTCGGTCCTCGCCCTCCAGTTTGAAGCGCTTGAAACTGAAGGGGCCATCGCCAAAGGGATCGCGCACGTTTCGCATCGCCGCTTCGCCATTGAGCCGGTACTGAATTCCCGCTCGCAACGCCTCAAAAATACCTTGGGTTAAAAACTCTCTGGATCGCCCTTTTTCCAAGGCGGGAAAGAGCAAGTAAACAAACCCGTTAGTCGACTGCCGGACCTTTTTGAAGAACGCCCGATTAGCGGGGCCGAATTCACGGTAAGGCAACTCATTAATCTTCTGTAACTCAATATACATTGGATCGAGAGCCTGCATTTGCCGAATCAAGCCTTGGGGAGTGCCGCCGGCGGATTCCATCAAACTTTCGATCGTGCCCACCGGGTCGTTTTCGGGGTTTTCTTCCCCCAGCCATTTCAGCAGCCACGCTTCGATCTCAGCCATGGCTTTGGCGTTATCGTTCGGGTATTGGGCTTGGAATGCCTCGAGCTTGGGCACAACCCACGTTACAAAGGTTCTTTCTCCTTGGTTAGGCGTGCCATAGCAATTGCTCACGGGCGTTCGAGCCGGGCTGGCCTCCAAACCTGCCAGCAGCCGCTTAAGGGCCTCCGGGCTGAAGGCGTAAAAGTTATCCGCCACGGTGGCGATCAGCATGCTTTCCGAAGCAAACTGGACCAATACGGAAATCAACGTATGGTCCCGGGGCGCTTGCCGGGCTAGCACAAAGGCGGCCACCAGGTCATCGACCGCCTCGTTCTCCTTGCCCTGCGCTAAAAAACAGCGGACGCGCAGCTGCGTGACCACCGCAACCGCCTTTATTTTGGCCAAATGCGGCAACAGAGTCTCGGGACCATCGGCCAGGTCAATCCCCCAATCGCACGCCGTTTTGAGCTGAGCCGCCCGGCGCACCAACCGCATCGTTTGATCGTATTTCGCCAGGATCAGGGACAAGTTTTTATCCACCGGCGCGGTCGATGCCTTATCGTAGAGCGCCACCTCTTGCGGGTTGAGGGTGGGCAATAACAGAAACGACGCCCAATAGAGCAAAGCGGGATTGGTATCGGTGCGATAGGCTGGCGCCGCCCCACTAGCCAAGCCGCCGGCCAACCAGGCAAGCAGCGTGATTACCAAGGTGATTTTTTTCATAAATATTACGATATTGAGTTAGACCATTCTCAACCGTTTATCGCATCCAGGAATCGAAAGGTTCATTTTATTTCGCGTGGTTCGATTCAAATTGCGCGCCGCGCGCCGTCCGGCGACAATGGGCGCCATGGTTTTGACCCTCTGGTTATATCGAAACCGATGGCGCGGGGCGTGGCTGGCAATCTGGCTGGGCGTGCTGGCCGTACCCGGGGCGGAACCGCCCGCGCCTCTATTCCGCGATTTCATGGGGCTCAACGGCCACACCGTGCTCTTCCGGCCTAAACTTTACCAACCCATTGCGTCCCGAGTGCGCGATTATCACCCGGCCGAATGGGACTTGGGCGGCCAATCGGATTTCGCCACGCCGTTTCCCATGGCTAAAAACGGGGTGGATTGGAACCAAGTATACGGCTCCTGGAGACGCGCGGGCTGGCGCATCGATGTCAGCGTGATGTTCGAATCGATTCCGCGCGCCAACTGGCGCAATCTGGAGGCCGATCCACGCGCCTATGCCGAGCGTTTCGCCCGGTCCCTTGGCCCCTCCAGCACGAACGCCCTGGTGGAAAGCGTCGAAATCGGCAACGAGCCGGGCAAATTCTCCGACGCTGATTACCGGCGGCTGTTTGAGCATATGGCCCGCGGTTTCAAGGCCGGCGATCCCCGGCTGCGCGTGGCCACCTGCGCGCTGGTCGCCGGCCAAAGTCACGAGTACGCCAAATCGGTCGATTGCGTGGCGGGCTTGGAAGCGCATTACGATATTCTCAACCTCCACACCTATGCCCAACTCGAAGGCTGGCCCACCTGGCGGCGCAGTTTCCCGGAAGACCCGCGCCTGAAGGACTACCTGGCTGACATTCGCCGCCTGTGCGAATGGCGCGCCGCCCACGCGCCGGACAAGGAAGTTTGGATTACGGAATTCGGCTATGACTCCGCCACGCGCCCGCCCGATCCGAAAGGCGACTTCAAGGCATGGGTCGGAGTCACCGACGAACAACAGGCGCAGTGGAACGTCCGCTCCTGGCTCGTGTTCGCCACCCTGCCCGTCCAGCGCGCCTATCTCTACTTTTTCAACGACGACGACACCCCGCAACTGCACGGCGCGGCGGGACTGACGCGCAACTATCTGCCTAAACCCGCCTTTTATGCCGCCGCCCATTTGCGGCGCGCGCTGGGGAACTATCGGTTCGCCCGGGTGCTCGTCGACCAGCCGGGCGACGCCATGCTGTGCGAATTCCAGCACGGCGAGGACGCCCAACGCCGCGTCTGGGTGGCGTGGTCGCCGACCGGCGCGGGACGCATGGCGCCCTTGGTATTGCCCCCCCACCAGGAAACCATTGAGCGCGCCGAGCGCATGCCGCTGCGCGGGGAAGAGCCGGAAACCGTGGCCCTCGACCCCGAGGTGCGGGCCGTCCCCATCACCGAGTCGCCGCTTTACTTGTTTTTAAAGGCCAAATGAGCGGGCGCCGGGACGCGGCAAAACGGCGTTTCACCGGCGATTGGCCGGTTTTGGGCCGGAAAACGGTTTGAAAACGGTTTGAAAACGTTGACCTGATCGCCGCTTTGGCGTAACACTCGCGATGAGGCGATGACGACCGCTAATAAAATTACCATCCTGCGCATTTTGCTCGTGCCTTTTTTCATCGTGCAGGTGGTGTATTACGTGGAGACGGGGGCGGAGTGGCATCGACTGCTGGCCATCCTCTCGTTTGCCATCGCCGCCGTGAGCGACGCCGCGGATGGCTACATCGCCCGCAAGTATAATCAGCACACCGAATTAGGCGCCGTGCTCGATCCCCTGGCGGACAAACTGCTGCTCGTTTCCGGAATCGTGCTGTTAAGCCTAAACAACCATCCTTATCTGAGCCAATTTCCCCTGTGGCTGGTGGCGACCGTATTTAGCCGCGACGCCATCTTGCTGCTGGGCTGGGGCATCATCCATTACGCCTGTGGCCAAGTGACCGTCCGCCCGCGTTATATCGGTAAAACCGCCACGGTGCTGCAAATGGTGGCGGTGCTCTGGACCTTGCTCAAGTGGGACGATGGCACGGGCTGGTACGTCTGGTGCGGGTTGATCGCCGGGGCGGGCATTGGCACCGCGATTTCCGGACTTTTATACATTCAAGATGGCATCCGCCAGCTCAATGCCAGTCCGTCGAGCACCCCCAAGCCTCGGCCGTAAGTCACCGCCCGATATCCCGACCTAATCCGGCGGCCAGCGGCGGACCACCGGCCCGGGTAAACCGCCCAGAATTACACGAAAAACGCGGCTTCCGGTATCCCCTTAAAAACCACCCCGACGGCGGGCGAAAAACCTTGCCAAGGGTTGGCCAGCCCTAATAATCGCTCTTCATCAAGACTTCGGCGGATGACGCAGCCATTCGACCCTGTCGCGAGCCAGCATACGTTCAATGCCATTATGAAAAACCAAACGTCGATCAATCGCCGTGGATTTTTAAAAACCACCCTGTGCGCGGGCGCCGCGCTCACCCTGCCGTCCTTCATCCCCGCCTCCGTGCTGGGACAAAACGCCCCAAGCAACCGCATCAACATTGGCCTAATCGGCATGGGGTTGATGATGGGCGGCCACCAGCAAGCCATGACCGGCCGGCCCGACACCCAGGTGCTGGCGGTCTGCGATGTCGTCCGCGAGCGCCGGGAAAAGGCCAAAGCCCATGTGGAAGCCGTATACGCGAGCAAAAAGGCCAGCGGCGCCTATAAGGGTTGCGAGGCGTACAACGAATTCGAACGCGTCATGGAACGCGAGGATATCGACGCGGTCATGGTCATCACGCCGGACCATTGGCACACGCCCATTTCCGTCGCCGCCATGCGCAGCGGCAAAGATGTGTACGTCCAAAAACCCATGACGCTGACGATTCGCGAAGGCCGGATCATGAGCAACGTGGCCCGCCAATACGGCGCCGTTTTACAGGTCGGTTCGCAACAGCGCTCCGAGCGCGCTTTTCGCCGGGCTTGCGAAATCGTGCGCAACGGCTGGATCGGCAAAGTACACACCATTTACACGCAATTGGGCGAATTCCCCCCGCCCGCGACGTTGCCCGAACAACCGATTCCCGAGGGCTTCGATTACGACCGCTGGCTCGGCCCGACCCCTTATTACCCCTATAACGAAAATCGCGTGCGGGGCGATTACGGCGGCGGTTGGCGCTGTTTCTGGGATTACGGCTCCCGCAAAAACGGCGACTGGGGCGCGCATCATTTCGACATCATCCAATGGGCGCTGGGCATGGACGACTCCGGCCCGGTGGAGTTCATCCCCAAAGGTTACCCGGGCACGGAATTTCAAACGCACATTTACGCCAACGGCGCGAAAGTCTTGCGTAATCATCCCACGCGCAACGGGCAAATGATCCAATTCATCGGCACCGAAGGCGAAGTCTTGGTCAGCCGCGACGATCGTCTGGAAACCACGCCGGCCGAACTAAAAACCCGACCGCTCGGCGCGGGCGATGTCCACCTTTACGAGTCGCGCAATCACGAAGATAATTGGATCCAGTGCGTCAAATCCCGCCAGACCCCCATTTGCACCGCCGAAATCGGGCACCGCACGGCGACCATTTGCCATTTGAGCGGCATTGCCGAACGGCTGAAACGCCCCTTGAAATGGGATCCCGCCAAGGAGGAAATCCTCCATGACGCGGAGGCCAGTCGCTGGATGGACCGCCCCCGCCGGGCCCCCTATACGTACATTTGATAGCCGCCAAGCAGCAACCTATTATCAACCAATATCTTATTACATGAAAAAGTTTTTAATTCTGGCCGTTATCTGCGGTTGCGCGCAACTGGCCTTCGCCGGTTATGACGACGACATCGATGAACTCATTCCCAAACTGGCTTCCACGACCGTTTCGGAACGCTACGATGCTTGGATGAAATTGCAGGAAATGGCGGCCAACGCCTCCCAACCGGGGGCCGATACGAATCGCGAAGCCTTGGCCACCGCCCTGGCGGAAAAAGCGACCGACGAGGGCATCGCCCAACCCGCCCGCATGTGGATCATCCGGCAGTTGGAATATATTGGCGGCGAGGAGTCGGTGAATGCCTTGGCCGAATTGCTCAATAGTTCGGACGCCGAACTGCAGGAATGCGCCCGGCGCGCCTTGGAAAAAAATCGCGCCTCCCGGGCCACCACCAGCCTGCGCGCCGCGCTCAAGGGCGGCGGCAGCCCGAGCTGGGAAATCGGCTTGATGAACTCGCTGGGCCTGCGCCATGACGCCAAATCCGTGGACCCCATCGCCAAGCGATTGTCCAAGCCGGAAACCGCCGAAGCGGCGGCCCGCGCTTTAGGCTATATCAGCACCCCGGAAGCCATCGAACTGCTGTGGAAAAACCTCTCCATTAAAGGGGCCGCGGATAGCCTGGTGGTAGCGGCCAACGAGCGGGTGAAAGCCAAGGATGACGCCGCCGCGAAGGCCATTTACGAAAAATTGTACGCGCGCGGCAACCCCGCGACGGCCCGCGCCGCCGCCCTGACCGGTTTGGCCAAACTCGATTACGCCGGAGCTTCCGAAAAGATCGCCGAATCCTTGGGCGGCGCCGAGGTGAGACTGCGGCACGCCGCCCTCGCGGCCATCACCGCCGCCGGTCCAGCCGGTTCCGGCACCCTCGAATCCCTCTGGCCAAACGCGAATACCGAAACCAAAACCCGGGCGCTGGCCGCGTTGAATAACCTGCCGGAAAAACTAGCCCTGGACGCTTGCGGCGCGGAAGATGCCGGCCTGCGTTTAGCGGCCATCGAAGCCTTGGGCCGCGTGGGTGGGGCCGCCAGTGTGCCCGTGCTCCTCAAATTGGGCGCCGGCGGCGGGAAAGAGAAATCGACCGCCACCGCCGCGCTCGCCCGGCTCACGAACCCCGCCGCGACTCAAAAATTGGAAGCCTCGGCCGCCGACGGGGAAATCCCGGCGCGTGTGCTAGCCATTAGCACGTTGGCCGCGCGCCAGCATCCCCCGTTAGTCGCCCAACTGTTGTCTTACGCGCAAGAGCCTAATCCCACCATTCAGGAGGCCGCTTTCGCCGGCTTTCTGCGCGTGGGCGGCGATGATATCCTCCCCGCCGTCGGCAAATTGGCTTTGGCGAACCCCTCACCCGAACGTTTCGCCGCTTTGGAAGCCGTCGCCGGCCGGGTGAAAAACCGGACCGCCGGCGCCCAAGCCGTGTTGGAATCCTACCATCAAGCCAAAGGGCAGGAGGCGGCCAAGTTCTTGCCCACCTTGAGCTTACTGGGTGGCCAAGAAGGATTGAAAGCCGTTTCCGACCTGCTGGATAGTTCGGATGCCGCGCTGAAAGACGCGGCCTTGCGCGCCTTGGCGAATTGGCCGGATTTCCCGGCTGCCACCGGGCTGCTCGCCGCCGCCCGCGACACCCAAGCGCCGGCGACCCAATATGCCATCGCCATCCAAGGCATTATTCACCTGGCGCGGACTTGCGAAAGCGAACCCGCCAGCCAGCGGGCTGGACTGATTGAATCCGCCCTGCAAATCGCCCGCAATGCCGGGGACAAGAAATCCCTCCTAGCCACCCTGCCGGAATTGCCGGACCCCAAATCGGTGGCGGTGATCAAAAGCCTGCTTACCGACGCCGAGGTTAAAAATGAAGCGGCGCTTTCCGGAGCCTCCTTGGCGGAACATTTGCGCCGATCGAACCTAGCGTTAGCCAAGGAATTAGCTCAAGCGTTGGTGGCGGCCGACGTCTCGGAGGATGCCACCAAGCGCGCTAAAAAGATATTGGAACGATAAGCCATCGCGTCGGATGGGTTCGTTAACAAAAGAGTTTACAATTTAACCTTGTAAACTCTTTTTATTTTGCTATGATTTGCGCCACCCTAAACACGTCACATGTCCTTTCGGGTTTACATCCGGCGGGTGGCCGTTTGTGTTTGCTGGCTGGCGCTGGCCTGGCCCGCCTGCGCGGACCCTCCGGTCGTTGCCCAGAGCCTTTGGGAATTGCCGCAAATTCTCGTTGAACCGGCCGATCAAGCCGTAAACCCAGGATCTGGGGTTCGTTTCGATGTGGGAGTCGACGGCACCCTTCCCATCACCTACCAATGGTATAAAGATGAAGTCCCGATCGAGAGTTCGAATTCCGGCCTCCTGCTAATCAGCCAGGTTGAAACCGCGGATGAAGGCTGGTACTGGGTGACCGCCACCAATCTGGCCGGGGGCGTGATAAGCCGCAAGGCGCGCTTAACCCTCAATCTGGCGCCCCGCCTTACCGCCCAACCGGAAGACCTGCTGGTTAATTCCGGAATCACCGCCAGCTTTAGCGTTTCGGCCACCGGCACGGAGCCGCTTACGTACCAATGGTTTAAAGAAAACACCACGGTCTTCATCTCTCTCTCGAATACTTTCACCATCGGCCCAGCACAGGCGAACGATTGCGGCGATTATCAAGTAGTCGTGTTGAACGTAGCGGGTAGTGAGACCAGCCGGGTAGCCAACCTAACGCTCCGGGTGCCACCGGCCATCACGCTCCAACCGGTGGATCAAACCGTTAACATGGGCAGCCTGGTGGCGTTTCAAGCCGAAGCCACCGGCACCGCGCCGCTATCCTATCAGTGGCTAAAAAACGGCGCGGCAATCCTGGGCGCCAACACGAACCGGTTAGCCCTCAATAACGCCCAAGCCGACGACTCCGCCGAATACACCTTGGCCGTCACCAACCTGGCCGGTTGCGCCACCAGCACGGTGGCGAGATTAACCGTAAGTCTGCCGCCCGTGATGCAAACTCAACCGGCCAGTCAAACCGTCATTCTCGGGGAGACGGCCCGGTTTACCGCCATGGTGAGCGGAACCGAGCCGCTTGTTCTTCAATGGTTTAAGAATGGGACGGCCATCGCGAACGCGACCTCGAACTTATTCCGGATCGAATCGGCGGGCACCAACGACGCCGCTCAGTATTGGCTGGCCGCAACCAACGCGGCGGGCGGGGTGACCAGTGCCGTGGCGCTCTTAACCGTGCTCGCGCCCCCGAGTATCTTAACTCAACCCGCGCGGCAAACGGTTTGCCTGGGCCAGGAGGCCGTGTTCGCCGTAACCGCCGCCGGCGACGGTCCATTGCGATATCAATGGCATAAGGACAACGAAGCGATCACCGGAGCGACGAACTCCGTTTACGCGCTCACCGTCTCGAACCTCAACGCCGGAGGAGGCTATTATGTGGTCGTCGAAAACCTGGCGGGCAGCGTCCAAAGCGACCTCGCGCAACTGGTGATCGAGACCACGACGGCAATTTACGGACGGGTCACCGATGCCCTCAACCATCAAACCCTGGCGGGCGTGGCGATCCAGATCGGAGGCCAAACGCAAACCACCCAACCGGACGGCTCTTACGCGTTCACCAACTTGCCCAGCGCGGCTTTACGCGCCGATTTCACCCTGAATACCACCTCGGGCCCCGCCCCGCTGGCCGTGCGATTCACGAACACCTCGTTTGCCGCGTTTCACACGCTGAAGGCTGAAAAAGCGGACTATCTACCCTATAATTATGCCCCCGTCGAATGGGCTCCCGGGGAAACCAAGGAATGGAATTTCTCGCTCTCCCCCGCCCTGAACGGATTAAGAATCGTGTTGAATTGGGGCCGCAATCCCCGCGACTTGGACGCGCATTTGCTGACGCCAAAGATGGACGGCGTCGCTTATCATCTCCAGTATTCGGCCCGTTTTACGGGCATGACCAATGAACCGCCATACGCGCAGTTGGACACGGATGCCACGAGCGGTTTCGGGCCGGAGACGATCACGATTTCCTCCAACCTACCCGGCTGCTATCGCTATTACGTGAACAATTACCAACTGGAGCAAGGTAATACGGGCGAGCTGGCGGGTTCCGCCGCGGTGGCGCAAATCTACACCTCGGCGGGATTAATCCAAACGATCACGGTCCCCGCTTCCGGCGCGGGAGATTATTGGGATGTCTGCGCCATTGACGGGGCTAGCGGCGCCCTCCAAGTCATCAATCAGCTCGTCGCGCGCGCGCCGGACGCGGAAAGCGGCATTGCCGATACGGGTTCGCGCAACCTTCCCAGTTTCCTCTGGGATTTCGGCGATGGTCAGACCCAGTCGCTGGAAAACCCCTCGCACCTCTACGCGTTCGCCGGAACCTATTCGGTTAGTCTGCGGCTCACGATGCCCGATGGCCGGACTTTGGCCGCCACCCAGCCGGCGCTTATTTCCGTGGCGGCCCCCATCGTCGCGCCGCAACTGACCATTACCCGGGAAGGGCCGGAACTCGTAATCGAATGGGAAAGCGCGGACGCCGGTTTCGCCTTGGAGAGCGCGGCTTCGCTGGCGACGGGAACGTGGACGAACGCGCCCGAGCCGCCGGTGAGCGAAGGCGACGGCCATTACACGAGCCGGATCACGAACCTCGGCCAGCGTTACTTCCGGCTGCGCAAATACTGATCCATCCGTAGGCTAGAATACACTTTATGGCGAGCAATTTGGAGGTCCGGCAAGGCGCGAGCGAGGAGAGCAACGCCGCCGGGCAGCCAAAGGGCCGTCAGAAAAGGTAGGGTATCCTTCGGATGAATCAGTAAAAACCTCGCGGCCTTATTCAATGCCAAGTTTGCGCTGGATTTGCTCGAGCGGCACGCCTTTGGTCTCGGGCATCATTTTGAGCACCCAAGCCAATTGCAGGATCATCATCACCGCGTAGAAAGCGAAGGTATGGCCGCCGGAAACCTTGGCGATCATGGGGAACGACCAGGAAATCGCGGCCGCCATAATCCAATGCGTGAAACTGCCCAGGGCCTGACCGCGCGCGCGGACACGGTTGGGAAACACTTCGCTGATGAACACCCAAATGACCGCGCCCTGGCCAAACGCATGCGAGGCGATGAAGACCAAAAGGCTGATCAACACCACCTTGCCGCCCAGGGGCGTGAAGTCCGTACCGTAAGTGTAAAACGCCCAAGCGGTGCTGCTGAGGCTCAAGATGTAGCCGATCGACCCCACCAGCATGAGCTTGCGGCGGCCAAAGTGGTCGATCACGCTCAACGCCAGCACCGTGAAGATCAAGTTGGTCCCCCCGACCGCCATGGATTGCAGCAAAGCCGAATCCGCGCCCGCGCCGGCCATTTTAAAAATGTGCGGCGCGTAATACATCAAGGCGTTGATGCCGGAAAGCTGGTTGAAAGCGGCGATGGTGATCGCCAGCAAGATGGGAACGCGGTACTTGGCTTGAAAAAAGCGTTCGCCGGCGGCCACGCTCTCTTCGTGGAGCGACTCGATAATTTCATTTAACACTTGTTTGGGCTGGGCGCCGCCCAGCTTTTCCAAAATGGACAAGGCCTCCTCGCGCCGATGCTGTTTCACCAGCCAGCGCGGGCTCTCCGGAATGAACAGGACGCATAGAAAGAACAAAACCGACGGCGCCGCGACGACGCCCAACATCCATCGCCAGGCCAAAGGGTGGCCGGCGCCCAGAATTTGGGCGATCAAGTAATTGGAGAAATAGGCCACCAGAATGCCCCCGACAATGTTCAACTGGCTCACCGCCACCAAACGCCCCCGGACCTGCGCGGGCGAGATTTCCGCAATGTACATGGGCGACACCACCGAGGCCCCGCCAATGGCGAGTCCGCCAATAAACCGAAACCCCAGCAAGGACCACCAATCCCAAGCCAAACCGCAGCCCGCGGCGGAAATAAAATACAGCACGGCCAAACCTAGCAGCGTGGGCTGGCGGCCATAGCGTTCGGCGGGTTTCCCCGCGATCACCGAGCCCAAGATCGTGCCAATGAGCGCGCTAGCCACGGTAAAACCCCACTGGCTTTCCGTGAGCGAAAACACCTGACGCAAGGCATCCTCGGTCCCGGAAATCACCGCCGTATCGAAACCGAAAAGCAAGCCTCCCAGCGCGGCCACAATCGTGCTGCCGAGAATATAGCGATTGAGTGTCATACGCGAATCAGACCAGAATCCCTCCGGCTTGAGAAGCTAATTTTATGCCCGCCAGAGGTTTGGCCCGGGATTTAAAGATTGCGCGCCCGCGCCCCCATCGCCTCGATAAAGGCCTGCGCCAGCGGCGCGGGCTGCCCTTGCCACAAGACGGCGACTTCCACCGGATCAAAACCTTCCAGCGAAATCACTCTCAACCCGGCGTTCAACCGATTGTTCGGAATGGCTACCGTCAGACCAACGCCATAGCCGTTGAGCACGTATTCCTGAATTAACATCAGCGAGCTAGCCTCAATCCCGATGGGCCAGTCGATTTCCATCGCGGCCAGGCCTTTCTGAAAATGATCGGTGATCGGCTCGGTCGACGGCAGGCTGATCAGCGTTTCCTCGATCTTGTCGCATGCCCAGATATCTTTGGCCTTTTTGAAGGGGCTGCCTTTGGGCACCAACAGCACGAGCGGCAACACCGTCAAAACTTGCGCGCTGATCGGCGGGGTGGGCGGGCTGCTCAAGGCGATCACCGCCAAATCGATCATATCCTGCAACAACCAGGCTTCGATTTGCTGCTGGTAACCCGAGCGCAAGGATAGGGAGAGACCGGGGAAATGCCGGCGGACTTGCTCGATAATGGGCGGCAAATGCTCGCGCAGCACGATCTCCGACGCGCCGATGCGAATCCGATGTTTGCGCGTGGGCCGGATTTCGTCGGCGATTTTCTCCAAATTCGCGAAAAACGGGCGGATGCTTTTATACAGTTTCTCCCCCTCCTCGGTGAGCTGAAAGGGTCGCCGGTTGAACAATTTCACCCCCAAATCGTCTTCCAATTGCAGGATTTGGCTGCTGACGGCGGGCTGCTGAATCCCATACGGCATGCGCCGCACCGCTTCGCTAATGCCGCCATGCGCCGCCACGTAATAAAACAATTCCAGGTGATGGATATTCATCGGTTTCCCCGGCATGGTAGGCGGAGCCCTCAGCGCGTTCAAGTTTGCTGATGATGAAAGCGCGACCCCGGCGGTTTCACTGAGCGCGACGTCGGCGATTCGCCCCCGCCGCTTCTCACCGGTTTATGGGACTAGGCAACGAAGGCGGGTTTTGGTACGACAGGCAAGGAATGGCTGCTTCAGCCGGGAGCCGGATAACGCGGCGTCCCGGGCGAGCAGGATGCAAACGGGAATAGTATAAATGAAACTCAAGCACACCGCACTCTGGGCGATCCTTTTGGCGGGATCTTTTAATTGCACTCAGGCCGAAAACTGGTCCGCCTGGCGCGGGCCGCGCGGCGATGGCACCAGCCTCGAACCCAACGCCCCCACCCAGTGGAGCGACACGCGGAACGTCGTTTGGAAAACGGCGATCCCCGGCGGCGGCCACAGCTCGGCCATTGTCTGGGACGACCGCGTTT
The DNA here is from genome assembly GCA_002306985.1 of Verrucomicrobia bacterium UBA1319. Taxonomy (GTDB): domain Bacteria; phylum Verrucomicrobiota; class Verrucomicrobiia; order Limisphaerales; family UBA1319; genus UBA1319. Next base: position 9,756 of record DBTJ01000053.1, on the reverse strand, counting down.
TCACCACCACGGCCTTCCCGGAGAAGCTCGAGCGCGCGTTGGTCTGCCTGGATCGGAAAACGGGCAAAATCCTCTGGCAACGCACCGTGTTAACGGCGCCGCTGGAAAAGAAGCATCCCGAAAACAGCTATGCCTCGGGCACTCCCGCCACCGATGGCGAGCGGGTGTACGCCGTCTTCCTGGACGGGGAGCAAGTGGCCGTCGCCGCCTATGATTTTACGGGCCAACAGCTCTGGCTGGCGCGGCCGGGCGAATTCCAAAACGAGCACGGTTTTTCGAGTTCGCCAGTCCTTTATGAGGATAAAGTCATCGTCAGCGCCCAAGGCAAAAAGGGCAATTTTCTGGTGGCCTTGGATCGGAACGATGGCCGGACTATTTGGAAAACTCCATTGGACAATCCGTCGAACAGTTTTGGCCAGCCGCTCGCGCGGACTCTGGCGGGACGCCCCCAATTGATTCTCTGCGGCGATCAGGCGGTGACCAGTTTCAGCCCCAAGGACGGCCGGCGCCTGTGGTTCGCCGAAAACCAATCCTCCGACTTTGTGATCACGCCGGTGGTGAGCGAAAAGACCGGCTTGCTCTTCGTCTCCTCCAGCTGGCCGAAAAAGGAATTACAGGCCATCCAACCCGATGGCGAAGGCAATATCACGCAAACGAAAATCGTTTGGAAAAGCCAGGCGGGCGCGCCATATGTCCCCTCCCCCGTGGCGGTGGGCGATTATTTCCTGACCGTCTCGGATGCGGGCTCGGAAATCTATTGTTTCGATGCCGCCGGGGGCAAAATCCAGTGGCATGAGAAGTTCGGACACACTCACGCTTCGCCCGTGGTGGCGGGTGGTTTGGTCTATTTTCTTAATGACGAAGGCGTGACGCGCATCATCAAGCCCGGCGAAACATATGAGTTGGTGGCGACCAACGAGTTGGGTGAAAAATGCTTCGCCTCACCCGCGCTTAGCGCCGGCCAGATATTCCTGCGCGGCGAGACACATCTGTACTGCATCGGCCAGGCGAAAAAATAGCGCCGCCGCCAGCGCCGCTCAGCGGCCGCAGTCGCAGGCTATGGGGGCCGGCGCCAACTGGGCGCGGTTCATCGTTTCCAAGCGGGCTTTGCGCGGGCCGACGCACCGCGCGCAGGCGAACAACCGCAAATCCCACACATCGGCAAACACGCGCCCGGCGCGAAGCTCGAGGCCGTAAGCCGCCGCCGCTTCCAGCGTGGCCAGGCGCGGCGGAGCGAAAAGCCCTCGGCGCGCCAGCGCTTCCAGGGCGCCGTTGCCACCGCGAACGGGAATCAGCACCGCCACCGCCGCCCCATGGCTAAACGCGAAATCGAGCGATCGTTTAGCCGCTTCCAGGGCTTCGGCTTCGCTGGCGACAAAGGGCGGGCGCACCAGGATAAAGGCCCGGGAGGAAACGCCCTGCCGCCGCAGATAATCCAGCGCGCGCGCGTAAGCCTCGAGCGACATCCGTTTATGGAGTTTCCCGAGGCGGCCGGGTTGCGCGATTTCCAGGCCCATGGCAACCTCTAAAGTCGTTCGCGAACCGAGCAGATCCCGGAACCGGGCCACCCGATCCCCCACCAGCGAGGGATGGCACTCCACGATGAGATGGCCGAACCGGCGCGCCCGTTCGGCGATGGCGGGATGATCCCCCTCTGGAATGGCTCCGGCATCGAAGAAACTGCCGCTATTATAGAGCTTCAACTGTTGCGGCGAGCCGGCGGCCAACCGCTCGAGCGCGAAGTCGATCTGCGCGGGAATGGCTCCCGGCGGTACCGGAGCCTCCAGCGTGTTTTTCCATAAGTCGCAATAAACGCATTTCCACGGGCATTCGCGATTCGTGAGCAACACGGTGGCCACGGACGTCAGCGCCCCGGAGGCGGATCGTTCTTCCTCCGAGAAAAACGCGTAGGGACGCTGGGCATCCACCGCGTTTTTCGGGCCTCGGCGGGAGACGATCCACTGATCGCGACCCGCCGGATCATTCGGATAATCGGTTTGCACCCGGCTTGCGCCGATGCGCGATTGGACTGAGATACCGTCACGCCGGAGGCCCGCAAGCCCCCCGCGAAGGCGTCTCCTGGCGATCGCGCTTGGGCGTTAATTGTACAAGGCCAAAAACTCCCGGCGCAGCTCGATTTCCTCGCCGGACACGCGCCGCCGCAATTTCTCCACGGGCAAGGCTCCATGCTGAAACCGGCGCTTGGGATACACCGGCATTTCCAGGCCCGTGATGGCCCGGATGCCACGAGCCACGATTTCACCTTTGAGCGAATACAGCTTTTCGACCTGCATGCCGGACAATTCCGTGAAGGGAATGCCTTCGGCCACCTCGATGACGTTCGGCCGGGTGAAGGGGCTTAAACTCTCGAAGCCAAAATGGCGGGCCGGCGCGTAGGTCCGGGTATAGCTGCGGCTTAAACCTCCGCTGTAGGTCAGCGAATGCTTGATGCGGCCCACTCCCCAGCCTTCCTGGTACAACATCAAATTATTAACCACGCTACGAATCGTCAGCTCGGGATTCTCTTCGATCGGGTAATCCTTCATGTTTTCGTCGCCGCCATCGCCATCCAACATATAACGCCAGTTCGGATACGCTCGGCGAATACCGCGGAACAGGACCATGCCCATCGACGCGGCTTCGATATCCAGCGGTTTGTAATCCTCCACCACCCGGATGGTTTCAGAGACGTCGATATCGTCCAAAGTCGCTTCGATTGGCTCCAGAAACAGGCCCAAACCGAGTTTATCGAGAAATTGCCGGGCTTGATCAAGGTCCTTGCCGTCGCCGATGTGCAAGGTAAACGCCTTCAATCGCCCTAAATTCATACCTAATTGCCGCATGGCGTGGTAGGTGGCCACAAATACGGCGCCACTATCGATCCCGCCGGAGAAACAAACTCCAATTGGTTCCGCTTCAGGGATTTGCTTCAGCCATTTAGCCACTTCATCCACCATCGCGCCGAGGTAAGCCCGGCCGATTTCATCCAAATCATTCCTCAGACGGTTCCGTTGCGGGGTGAAGAAGCGGGTATAGGTGGGATCGGGATCGGGACAGCCGATCAGGTGCAGTTCCACCACGTAGTGAGCCGGCACCATGCGGGTATAACTCGGGTGAAATTGGCCTGTTAAACCGTTCTCTTCCAACCATTTATTAATGGTGTCGATCCGCTCCGCCACGATCAGAGCGGGGCCTTCGGTACGTTTGGCTAGAAAATAGCGCATCGGCCGGTCCATAGACCGGGCTAGGCGCACCGTTTTGCCGTCGCGGGCAATGAGCGCAAAGGAGCCGTCAATCTCCCGCACCGCTTCCGGAGTGCCTTTGAGCACTCGTTGGCGAGCGTCTTCGACGCTTAGGTTATAAATACGATTCAAGGCCGGATCGAGCAGATCGACAACGCGTTCAATATAGTGGTCCATAGCTTGGATTTGATTATGGCGAAAGCCTACCGAAAGGTTGCGTTTTTGACAATCCTGACTTCAGCAAAACATTGACTCTCCGGGGCGGCCCCCCTAGTGTGCAAGAAACATAAACAATTGATCATGTTGGAAGCCATAACCAAGTTGCTCACACTTCAGGAACGAGACCAGGAATTATTGCGCGTCCAAAACGAGCTAGCGGGCATCAAACCCCAGCGCGATTCCCTCCATGCCAAACTAGAAGCCGCCAAATCGGGCACGGAAGCGGCTCGCGCCAAACTGGTGGACGCCGAGGGCTCGCGCAAAAAAATCGAATTGGAAGTCGAAGCGCAGAAGCAGCTGATTGCCAAGTACAGCGTCCAGCAGATGCAGACCAAAAAGAACGAGGAGTACAAGGCCTTGGGACATCAGATCGAAACCTGCCAAGAAACCATTCGCCATCAAGAGGATGAGGAAATAGGGTTCATGGAGCAGGCCGAACGAGCCCAACACGGTTTAGCCACCGCCAACACCGAGTTCCAAGAGATCAAAAAGCACATGGACAAGCTGCTTGCGGATTTGGCCAATCGGGAGGAGAGTTTAAAGCGGCAGCTGGCCAGTCTGGAAACCGACCGGGCCAAGCTCGCCTCAGGAATAGAAGAAGGCACCCGCGTTCGCTATGAGCGGCTGTTGAAACACAAAGGTGAAAAAGTGGTCGTCGGCGTGGATCGCGGGGTATGTGGCGGTTGCCACATGACCTTGCCACCGCAGAGTGTGATTGCCTGTCAAAGCCAACAGGAGTTGGTGAATTGCCCGAATTGCTCTCGCATTCTGTACTATTCCTCCGATATGGATTTGACCGTTGCGCATTAAAGTTATGAAGCGATTTTGGGGATTGTGGCTGCTGACGTTGGTTTTGTTAAGTGTCCGGGTAAGCGCCGAGGCGGAGGCGAGCGCCACCCCAACCAATTTGCCCCCCATCATCGATCCAGCCAAAAAGGTGTTCCACACGGAACCGGCGGGGGACGATGGTAACATCGCCATGTTCACGGCGATTATCCTCTCCAAAGTCCAATATCGCCTGCAGCCGTTCAATCTGGAAATTTCGGAACAGTTCTTCGATCGCTATTTGGACTCCCTCGATCCCGCGCACATTCTCTTCCTACAGTCGGATGTGCAGGAGTTTTCCCGCTATCGCGACCAGTTGCATCATAAGATTTTACTCTCGGGAGACACCAGCCCGGCGCATGAGATTTTCGAACGTTTCATTCAACGAATCGACCAGCAAGTGGCGTTGGTAAAGAGCCAGCTTCAAACCAACACCTTCGTTTTCAAAGGCGATGAAACCTTCGAGTTGGATCGCAAAAAAGAGCCCCGCCCCGCCAACCTCCAAGCCGCGCATCAACTTTGGCGGGAACGCCTGCGTTTTGAATACCTGCAGGAAAAGCTCAACCAGGAGAAACCCGAGGAAATTGTCAAAAAAATCTCCCGCCGTTACACCAATACGCAACGGATTTTGAAGGAATTCGATGGCAATGACGTATTGCAATACTTTCTTAACGCCCTGGCGCGGGTCTACGATCCCCATTCCGAATACATGGGCCGTTCGGTGGCGGAAAACTTCAAGATCAACATGCAGCTCTCCCTCATCGGCATCGGGGCGCAACTGCAATCCGAGGATGGTTACTGCAAGATTCGCGAGCTCGTCGCGGGCGGCCCCGCCGAAAGAAGCAAAAAACTTCGGGTTAACGACCGCATCATCGCCGTAGCGCAAGGGGATGAGGAACCGGTGGACATTTTGGACATGAAGTTGGATAAGGCCGTGGCTCTGATTCGCGGCAAGAAAGGCACCGAAGTCCGGCTAACCATTATTCCCGCCAATGCGGCCGATCCCTCCGTGCGGCGGGTCATCCCCTTGATCCGCGATGAAATCAAGCTGGATGACGGCGAAGCCAAAGCCAAGATCATCGACGTGCCCGGCGCGAGCAAACTGCGGTTGGGCGTCATCGATCTCCCGTCGTTCTACGCCAGCTTTGATGAGAAATCCACCCCCAAGAGTTGCACCGCCGATGTGGCGCGGCTCCTTGAAAAGCTGAAGCGCGAAAAAGTGGACGGCATTATCTTGGACCTGCGCCGCAACGGTGGCGGGTCGCTGGATGAAGCCATCCGCCTAACCGGCCTGTTTATCCCCAGCGGCCCGGTCGTCCAGGTGCGCGATCCCCGCGGCACCATCATGGTGGAATCCGACCGCGACCCCGCGGTGCAATACGACGGCCCCCTCATGGTGCTGACCAGCCGGTTCAGCGCCTCGGCTTCCGAAATTCTCGCCGGCGCGCTGCAAGATTACGACCGCGCGCTAATCGTGGGCGACAAAGCCACCCACGGCAAAGGCACCGTGCAGCAACTCATGCAGCTCGAACCGCAAATGAAGCGCCAAGGTTTGGTGCTGACGAATAACCCCGGGGAACTGAAGTTCACGATTCGCATGTTTTTCCGCCCCAGCGGCGCGTCCACCCAGTTGAAAGGCGTGGTTCCCGATCTGGTTTTGCCTTCGCTGAACAATTACGCCGAGTTAGGCGAAGAATCCCTGCCCGGCGCCCTGCCTTACGACACCATCGCCAGCGCCAAATTTGAAAAATCAAACCTGGCCAGCCGGTTCCTTCAGGACTTGAAAAAACTTTCCGACGCCCGCCTCGCCACCGACCCGGATTTCGTGTATCTCGCGGGGGAAATCGAGCGCTTCAAAAAGAGTCTGCAAGAAAAAGCGATCTCCCTGAATGAAGAACGCCGGGCCAAGGAGCGCGACGAGGCCAAAGCCCGCCAGGAAGCTCGCAAACAAATCCTAAAAGCGCGCCCGGAATCCACCGAAAAGGTTTATGAAATCCCGCTAAAACTGGCCGAACAGGAGGGTTTGCCCGCGCCGCTTTCCAAAACCAACCTATCGGCTTCCGCCAAGAGCGCCAACTCGCTCAAGGCCGCCGCCACCGCTGATATCGGCCCGGATCATGGAAAAGTGAAAATTCACGAAGCCAAGGTCGCCACCGTGAATACCAACCGCGAACAAGTGGCCGACAATTCCAAATCCGGCAAAGTCAAATCGGGCGATTTTGACGACGACGATGTGGCTGATGACGACGATGTGCCGGAAGTCGACTTCGCCATGAACGAGGCTAAGCGCATTCTGGGCGATTGGATCGGCTTGATCAAACAGAATCCCGCCGCGGGCGTTTTAGCCGGCAGCGAAACCATCAAATAAGCGATCTTTGGGACCGAGATAATCGAGGCGCAGACCCAACCCGCAACGGCGGGCTGGCCTTCTGGCGGGCCGCCTATGCCCGAAAAAACCGCTACTCACTCGCCGTTGTTTTGCCGGGCTCCACCGCGCGGATAGCGATGCCGTCCATGAGCGAATCGGAAGGATTGAGAATCACGCGGTCCGAGGCGTTCACACCGGACAAGATTTCGACGATTTGACCAAAATCCCGACCGATAGCGACTTTTCGCAATTCCACTTTGCCGTTTTCGCCAGCCACCCCCACCTGCATGCCTTCGCTACGAAATAAGAGCGTGTTGGATGGCAACGTGAGCGCGGCGTCCAATTTGACGTCCGCAAAATGAACTTGGGCGTAAGCCCCGGAAAAGATTTCCCCCGCCGCGTTATCGACTTCCAATTCCACGAGCAAGGTGCGCGAATCCGCGCTCATCGCCCCCGAAGTGCGGGTCACGGTGGCGGGAAACACCCGGCCATAATGTTCGGGTAAAGTTAATTTCGCCGTTTGCCCGACCGCCACGGTACGCGCCACGATCTGCGGCACCCGCACATAGACCCTCAACTTATCGATTTGGGCCAAGAAGAATAGCGGGGTCCCACCGCTGGCGGCGATCAATTGCCCCACATCCGTGCCCCGCGAAGTGATCTTGCCGGAGAAAGGCGCGGTGACCGCGCAAAAGGACCGCAAGTCTTGGAGCCGGTTCACGTGCGCCTCGGCGGCGGCCACATTCGCCACTTTCAATTCCGCGTCGGCCTTTTTCTCGTCCGCCTCCTGCTGGCTAACGCCGTCGGAACGGAGCAAACCGGCCCAGCGTTCCGCGGTTGACTTGGCCAGCGCCAGCGCGGCCTTGGACTGGGCCAACTGGGCGCGGGCTTCGGCGAGCTCTTGCTCTAATTCCGGGGCGTCGATCTCGGCCAGTAAATCTCCGGCTTTAACCACGGAACCAATATCCACCAGACAACGTTTCAAATACCCGCTCGAACGGGCATAAATGGGCGCTTCGATCAGCGGCTTGATTTCGGCTGGATATTCCAAGCCGGTGATGGCTTTCCCCGGCTTGGGCGCCACCACGGAAACGGATGGAATCGCCAGTTCGCGGGAACGTTCGCCCGCCCGTTTCTGGTGTTGCCAACGGGGTACCAGGCCGGCGGTGGCGCCTATGACGACCAATATCGCCGCCGCCACGCCCGCCCGCTTTAAATTGGCGCCATAATTCGCCGCGGCGACGGCGATGGAATCCGCCGACGCCACCGATTCGGCGCCTTTTAATGGTAAGGGTTTGCTTGAATTCATCAGACTCATTCCTCAATGGCAGCCGCGCCCGCCAGGCCGGGACCCGGCGGCGTTTTCCGGTGCATAACGCTAAACACCACGGGCACAAAATACAAAGTGGCAATGGTGGCAAAAAACAGCCCCCCGATGACGGCCCGGCCAAGCGGGGCGTTCTGTTCGCCACCCTCGCCCAAGCCCAGCGCCATCGGAAACATGCCGATGATCATGGCCACCGCGGTCATGAGTACGGGACGAAGCCGGCTGACCCCGGCATCCCAGGCGGCCGCCATGGGGTCCATCCCCCGGCGTAAGTCATCCCGGGCGAACGTCACGACGAGCACGGAATTAGCCGTCGCCACCCCCAAGCTCATGATCGCCCCCATGAGCGCGGGCACGCTCACGGTGGTATACGTCAAATGCAAAGCCCAGACCACCCCGGCCAGCGCTCCCGGCAATGCGGTGATGATAATGAAAGGATCCAGCCAACTTTGGAAATTAATGACCAGCAACAGGTAAATGAGCACCATAGCCATCACGAGCCCAACGCCTAACCCCGTGAAACTGGAGCGCATCGTTTGCGCCTGGCCGCGCAGCATAAAATAACTCCCGCGCGGCAGGTCTTTTTCCGCCCGCGCCAGCAAGGGTCGCAAATCCCTCAACACCCCGCCCAAATCCCGACCGCTGACCCCGCCGTAAATATCGATGACGGGAATGATGTTGTAATGCGAAACGATGGGCGGCGCGTTCGTCCGGGTCACGGTGGCCAGATTCGCCAGCAATTGCACATCCCCTTCCCCAGGCTGGCTGGCGTTAATGGGGATCGATAACAGCGAATCCAAGGAATCCATCTGCCGTTCGGGCACCCGCACATTGACCAGATACTGGACGCCCACTCGCGGATCGATCCAATACACCGGCTGCACCTGGCCGCTGCCGCTCAGGCTCAGCAGCACCGAATTGGCCACATCCCGCTCCGACAATCCCATTTCCGAAGCTTTGACGCGATCGATCGCAAAATCTAATTTCGGCAAATCCGAAGGCTGCTGAATCCGCACATCCACCGCGCCCGGAATCCGCCGGATTTGCTCCGCCAACCGCGCGGCGACCAGCCGATTCGACGCCTGGTTACGGCCCACCAACTGGATATCGAAGGGGGCCGGCAGGCCGAAATTAATGGATTGGCTCACAATATCGGCCGGCAAAAAGTAGAACATGATCCCGGGAAATTCGCGATTCAACTTCAGCCGCAACCGGTCGACATATTCCGCGGTGGGCCGATGGCCCGGCTTCAGCGAAACCAGTATATCCGCGTCGCAAGTCCCCACCAGACCGTTATCGGCGTAGGTCAAATTGATGGTGGAGGCGGGAATGCCAATGTTATCGAGCATGCCGTGGAAATCCTCGTCCGGAATTTCCCGCCGGACGGCTTGTTCCACTTCATCCGTCAGCTTGGCCGTTTCCTCGATCCGCGTCCCGCTACGGGCGCGCAAGTGCAGCCGGAAATGGCCCGCGTCGACGGCGGGGAAAAAGTCCTGTCCCAATTGCGGAATCAGCAGCATCGTCACCGCGCAAAAGCCCAGGAATGCGGAGACAAAGGCCACGCGATGGTGCAGCACCGCTCCCAGCAAACCCCGATAGGCATTTCGGAAACGTTCGAATCCGCGTTCGAAAGCCGTTTGGAGGGCCACAAAGGGCCGTTTCCAATACGCCGGGGCGGCGGCGCTCGCCAAGGCGGAATCGTGCTGGGTCCCCCGGTAGAACCACATGACCAGCGTGGGGATCAGGGTGCGCGATAAAACATAGCTGGCGAGCAT
>DBTJ01000097.1:1359-10580 GCA_002306985.1 Verrucomicrobia bacterium UBA1319 | reverse complement strand
TCATCGATGGTTTTGATGATTTTGGAAATGTCGGCGCTGGAGGATTTGATGGCTTCCATAGCTTCGTTCAGCGCCTTCATCTGAGTCGCGCCGGCGTCGGAGGCTTGGCGGGCCTGATCGGCCAGTTCGTTCGCCTTGCTGGCATTGTCGGCGTTACGCTTGGTCATGCTGGCCATTTCTTCCAGCGAGGAACTGGTCTCTTCCAAGGAAGCAGCTTGTTCACTCGAGCCCTCCGCCAGCGATTGGCTGGCCGCCGACACCTGCAAGGAAGCCGCCGCCGTCTGGTCCGCGCCCGCGGAAAGGGTCTCGATAATCGCTTGAATCGGCCTTGAAATGGAGCGTGTGATGGCATAGCCCAGGGCGCACCCAGCCAGCACGGCCGCCAGGGATATCCAAACCAGCCACCGAAGCGTGCGCTCGGAATTTACCCTGACTTTATCACCCAACTCAACCTGCCCCTGCGTGACCAATTCCTGCAAATCGAAGCAGGCTTTGGCGATGGTCGGCCCCAGCGTGAGCATGCGGCCATAAGCCGCGGCAAATTGCTGGCTAGCATCCGGCTTGGCTGCCAGTTGCTGCAGCGCCTGGAATTCCTTGTCGTATTGCGCATAGGCTTCGTCAATCGTAGCCATGATAGTGGTGCGGGCGGGGGTGGCCACCTCCATTTTGGCGCGTTCCATATACTTCAGCAGCAGATCCTTGTCTTTCTGGTACTTCGCCTCGGCCGCCTTGTCTTTGCTATAAAAGAATTCCTTCGCTTGGATTCTGATATCCAACATGGTCTGGTTAATTTCCGCGGCCAGAATATTTTCCTTCGCCAGCTGCCGATAATGGGTAAAATTGCCGAACGCACCCAATTGTTGGCGGTAGGATAAAACCGCCATGCTGGCCAAAATAAGTAAAACCGCGGTAAACCCTAATCCAATTTTAGCTCCAAGTTTCAAGTTTTTAAACATATCATTTCCATATTATTTATGAAGACGATCCAACGTATAAGTGTCGGGCCGCTTCGGGATTGATTATTTGTCGCGTATAAGGAATCGGAATAAATGCGCGCAACTTAATCTTGGAATAACCTGTTTATAACCAGGATAATACAACTTGACACATACAAGAATACACTACCATATCACAACTCATCCAGGGACACGTACCCCTCGCGCACGGCGTACTTGACCAGCCCGGCGATGGACTTCACTTTTGTCTTATTGAGTAACCGTAACCGGCAGGCATCGATGGATTGGACGCTTAACCGCAAACTCACCGCAATTTCCTTGGTGTTTCGCCCCTGCGCGATCATCCGCAGAACTTCTTGTTCACGTGGAGCCAACTCCGCTTCCTCGGCTGGGTTCGAAGGGGTTTGCCAGTGGCTGACTTGCATCTGACAAGCGACTTCCGGGCTGAAAAAGAACTGGCCGCCGCGTATCGTCCGAATAGCGACCACCAGATCGCGAACCGGGCCGGTTTTGAGCACATAGCCCGTCACCCCGGCGCGCAGCATTTCACGCACGCGATTCCGGCTGGCACGCGCCGCCAGCGCGACGATTTTTGCCAGGGGCGCTTGGGTCACCAGGCGCCGCGCGGCTTCGGCCGCCTCTTGGCCGGTTCCAGCCACATCGAGCACCATCACGTCGCATGGGATATCCAAGGCCAGCTGGGCGGCGGCCTCCACCTTGGCTACCTCGCCCGTCACCTGGAAGTCCGGCTCCTTCTCCAAATAGTATTTCAGCAACTCCCGGCCGAGCGGATGCCCGCCAGCCAACAGCAGCCGGATGGGCCGCTGGCCGGCGGCGGGCGAAGGGAGAAAAGGCGCCTCGGGTTCCATCGAAGCCTCAATCGGCGCGCCAGACCGTCGCCAAAGTCCGCAACATTTGGACGATGGTGAAGGGTTTTAACAGACAAGCGGACACCGCTAAACCGCCCACCTCCGAGCTCTCCATGGGCAAGCCACTTACCGCAATGATTTTTACCTTCGGATCAATTTCGCGGAGCGCCTGGATCGTGGCTTCCCCATCCATGCCCGGCATGCGCATATCCGTGATCGCCACCCGGATGGCGCCACGGTACTCCTTAAGCAGTTTCATCGCTTCGGCGCCCCCGCCAGCCACCAGGACCCGGTATCCGCGTTTTTCCAGAGCGCGGCTGACCACTTTTCGCAAATCCTCATCGTCATCCACCAGCAACACCCATTCGACTTGCCCCATCGGTGGCGCAAGAACGAAAGACTCCTCCTTGGCCGCGCCCAAACGGTCGCCGGCCAACGGCCAGAAATCAGGGGAGGGAATTGGCTTGCCGCGCCCGCTCGCCACCTGACCATTCAATTCGCGGGGTTGGTAGTCGCGGTTTGGCGCGGTCGCCGCCACGGTGCCACTCCAGCCCCAAACCGTGTCTGGCTGGCGCGAAAGCCTCGCATCGATCGGCCATAGCCCACACCTCATGGCCGCCAGCTGCCGTTCGAACGCGGCAAAATCCTCAAGCCAAAAAGCAATCTCTTTGAGCACACCCTAACATAAGCACTTCCCGGAGGGGTATAAATACGGTAAATCCCGTATACCCTTCAGGGGATACACCTATCGCGTCATGCAAAACACGCTCTTTACCGGCCCAGTTGCCACTCACTGGCGACGGGTCGGTCAAGGCTCAATGATTTGATTCCGGATGGCATAGCGGACGAGCTCGCTTACCGAATGAATTTGAAGCTTTCGCAAAATATTAGTCCGATGCGTATCGGCAGTTTTGAAGGTGACGTGAAGGATCTCCGCGATTTCCTTGGTCGTTCTGCCTTCGGCGATTAATTGGACAATTTCCCGTTCGCGAGGGGTCAACTTACCATTGTCTTTGAAGACCTCGCCCGCCGAATCGCCGGGGGTCAAATAAGCGCCACCGCTGGCGCCGGGCGTTTGGGTGGCAAAAAAGGGCCGATGCTGGGCGAGTTGCTCCAAGGCGGAGACGAGCGTGTCGCCCGCGTCGCTTTTCAACACATAGCCTTTCGCCCCCACCGCCAGAGTCTTTTGAATCAACAGTTCGCTCTCATGCATGGTTAAAATCAGCACCTCCGTCTGCGGCAGCGCCAGCCGTATCTGGCGAGCGGCCTCCAGTCCGTTCAAATCGGGCATGCTGATATCAAGAATGACAATGTCGGGATGGAGAGCGAGAGCGAGGCCGACCGCTTCGCGACCATTGGCGGCTTCTCCGCAAATGGCCCACTCCGGCCTGGATTCGAGCACTTTTCGCAATCCATGGCGCACAATAGCGTGATCATCCGCGATCAGGATGCGTTTCATGGGGTCTTTCCACCTCGTTTTACCGGTATGATGGCTCTGACCGTAGTTCGTCTCGGCTGAGAATCAAGTTCCAAATATCCCCCCAGTTGCCTAAGGCGCTCACGCATGCCCGCAATGCCCACGCCCATTTTACCGGATCCGCAACGCTCACCGCCATTTTGGGCAGCCCCGGATATGCCCCTTCCGCTATCGCTTACTTCCAACTGCGCGCGTTTCTTATCCAACTGCAAGCGTATCGAAGCCGTTTTACTGCCGGAATGGCGATGGATGTTGGACAAGCTTTCTTGCAACACCCGGAATAAGGCGAGCTCTGCCTCTGGGGACAATCCGCTCAAATCGGCCGGTAACTCAAGATCCACCCGGATGCCGCTTCGCTCGGCAAATCCGTCCGCATACTCGCGTATGGAATCCGCCAGCCCCAATTCCTCCAGTAATGGCGGGTGCATGAGGTAAGAAAGGGTGCGGATCTCCCGCATGCAATCGCGGGCCAGGTCCACGCTTTCAGCGACCATCGCCACATACGCGGGGCCGATTTCCACCATCGCCGTCTTCACCAGGGATAAATGAATATTCAAGGCCGCCAGCTTCTGGGCGGTGGAATCGTGCAACTCGCGCGCAATGCGCCGGCGTTCCTCATCCTGCAACCGCAGCAACCGGCTGGAAAGCTCCAGCAATTCCCCGGCCGCGCGCTTGCGTTCGGAGATGTCCGTATGCATCGAAAAACAACCGGTAAAGCGCCCGGCGGCGTCCAGCGTGGGAGCGGCGGAAACCATCACCCACAAGGGCTCCCCATCCTTGCGGCGCATCTTGATTTCATACTGCTCAGCCCGCCCCAACCGGCGAACCTCCATCCGCCGGACGTAATCCTCGCGATCCGCCTCAAAAAAACAGGTAGCCACCCGTTGCCCCAGCATTTCCGAGCTTTCATAACCTAGCATCTGGACCATGCGGTGGTTGACAAACGTTATCTTAAAATCTTGGTCCAGCACCATCATGCCTTCGTTGGCGGTTTCGACAATCTGACGGTATTGAGCCTCCCGATTGAGCCGCATTTCCTCCGCCCGTTTCCGGGCGCTAATATCGCGTAAAATCCCAATCGACCACCAGCGATCGCCCCGGCAAAACGCCGAAACCGACAACTCCACCTCCAACTCGTTGCCGAGTTTGTGCCGCGCGCTTAATTCCAACGTCTGGCGCAACGCCATCCCCTGTCCGGTTTGAGCAAATCGAGCGATGCCCGCTCGCCAGGCTTCGCGGCAATACGCCGGCGCCAGCAAGGCATGCACCTCCTGGCCGACTGCTTCTTGCTCGGTCCAACCCAAGATCTGCTCAGCGGCCACATTCCAAAAAGTGATCCGGCCGGCATCATCCGCCATGATGATGGCATCCCGAGCCGAGGCAATGAGGGCATTCAGTTGGGCCATTTGTTCCCGTAAGCCGTCCTCCACCTTGCGCTGCTCCACCCATTGCCACGCCAAGTCCATCAACCGCCGTAAACCTCGTATTTCTTCTTCTCGGTAGGGTGACGCTTTATTCGCGGTGACGACCCATGCCACCAGTCGGTCTCGATAAAACACGGGTATTTCCAAACACCGATGAATTTGCGGAGACCGCCAGCGAGGAAAACTCAAAAACACTTCGGGGCCCGAAGCAAACTCCAACCTCAACGCCTGCCGCTGACGAAGCGCCTCACCCCACACGCCGGCCGCTTCCAAAGAAAGGCTCGGCAACCGCAAAGTGGTATCTTCGGGATGTAGCGCATTAAAGCCGGCCAGATCCGTCAAAAACCCGCCGCGCTCATCGTATCCCCCCAAGCAACCAATCGGACTCGAAGTCAATGTCGCGGCGGCTTCAGCCAGGGCGAAAAGCCACTCTGGATACGTGGCTGGCTTCCTTTGTAATAGTCCCGCCAGGCAGGAGCCAAGCCAGGTGTCCTCGGCGTGGGTATCCTCCGGCTTGTAGGTGGCGCTGATATCCAGATCCATTCCATAATAGCCTCGCCAAACGCCCTGTTTGTCAAACCAAGGAACCGCGCGCGTTTGCAGATAAACCCAATGGCCGTCTTTATGCCGATTGAGGCTAACCAAGTCACGAATGGCCGCCGGCTCGCGCGCGAAACCAGCCAGCAAAATCCGAACTCGGCGAGCTTCCTCCGGCGGCATAGAGTCGAAAAGCGGCCGTCCTAGAATCTCCTCCTGTTCATATCCCAGGACGTCTTTAGGCTTTGTGCTGACCTCCAGCACCACCCAATGCTCATCCGTTATCCAGATTCTATCGCTTAAAGAATGAACCCGTTCACGGCATACTTCAGGCTTCACTCTACCCTCCTAGACAACAGCACGAATGACCTCTTCAATCGCAATTTCGACACACGTATTCAGCATGATTCACATCCCTCCTTGTTTGAGCCTTCAGTTAGTATGATTCCCAGCAAGTGGCGGCCACTCCGCCAAGCGGTTGGGCACTATACGTATCGGAAAACTAAAAGCATACTTAAGAACGGCCGCGCGCGCCAACCGCCTTTACGCAAGCCCTCATCGCAAAATCAAAACCGGGAGGGGTATCGCTAATAACCAGGCGAATGGGGATTTTATTTGCCGAAGTTTTGCGCGGTTCGCCGGACCGCTACCTGGCGCGGATGGTTATCCCCAAGTTATCCCGGATGCGGTGGCCGAAGACCACTCCATGCGCCGCTGAGCGCCCTTGGAAAAGCCCCGCAAACTACTGAGTGGTATCCATCTTAGTCGATTACCCGAGGAGAGTGGTGCGCGAGGCGGGAGTTGAACCCACAACCTGCGGCTTCGGAGGCCGTCACTCTATCCAATTGAGCTACTCGCGCATCGTTAGAAAACGTTTGTCCCGACGGTCAAAGTCGGAATGCGATCCACCGGACTCGCATGCCAGACCATTGCCCGGAGCTAACAAGCTGCGCCATACTATGCCTTGGAAAAGCGAGGAGGCAAGCAAATATCCAGCCTGAATTTTCAATCGCGGCCGCAACCCCCAAGCGGGCCGGACTTTTTGCTTGGATCTGCTTCGCGGCTGCGCATGATATGCCGCCAGTCAACCTGATACGATTAACCTCGCGGGTATTTGTCCTCTCAGACTTTTGGACAAATGCCATCCCGCAGTCCGGTAAACTAGCTCCAGCCGTCTTGCGATCGGGCTCGCATGACCGTGACCTGCGAGCGGCGATGCCGCCAGCCTTAACATACCCTGACGGCAAATCTTTTTCACCCAGCGTTTTTTTCGCGGCGGCACAGTTATTCACCGTTGGCTGCGGGGCGCTTTTCCGAACTCTCCTCGCCAACGGTGTCAAAACTCTTTAGCAATGTCCCCTCTTTAACTCACGAGAGAATGTCCCCTTTGTGTAGGGTTTCATTTGCCTATGCAGAGTTGGTCCTGGGGTGCGACTCAGGCGGGGACGGGGCCCAACCATTTCGGATCGGGGCGCTAATCCTTTAGATTCAACCAAGCCACTTCCGCGGCGGTTAATGAGATTTTAAACGCCTCGAAAAGCCCGGCAATCTCCGCTGGGGTGCGCGGACCCGCCACCGCGAAAAGGTTTAAGGGTAAGTGCAGCAGCCAGGCCAGGGCGATCTGGGTGGCGGTGGCGCCTTTGAGTTGGGCGAGTTGGTTCGCCCGGGCGAGCCTTTCAAAGTTTCGGGGGCTGTAGTAAACGCGGAGGACGTCGCTGGACCAGCGATCGCTCAGCGCCCGAGTCAACGCTGCTTGGTTGAGCTGTTCCAATGGCTGGTAATGGTTGCTAAAAAAACCCAACGCCAGGCAGGACCAGGCGAATAGGGGCATTTGCGTGCGCGTGTAATACTCCAGGCTGGCGGAGTCGCAGGCGGTGACGCAATTGGGCCAGGAAGGCTCGTTGGCGTAGGCGAGGGATAAGTTAGGCGAACTGGCGTCAAAACCGGGCAAACCGTTCGCCTGCGCGTAGGCATTTGCTT
This sequence comes from Verrucomicrobia bacterium UBA1319, assembly GCA_002306985.1. Taxonomy (GTDB): domain Bacteria; phylum Verrucomicrobiota; class Verrucomicrobiia; order Limisphaerales; family UBA1319; genus UBA1319. The sequence goes on along the minus strand of DBTJ01000097.1, from coordinate 3,337 downwards.
CCCCGATGCGTGCGAGGGTCCAGTTGCTCGCGCCGAACGCGCGGATACGCCCGTTTTTTTTCAAGCGCGCGAGACAATCGATAATGGGGCCAACCGGTTGATCGGGATCATCCCGGTGCAACGTGTAAATATCGACGTAATCGGTTTGCAGCCTTTGGAGGGTTTCGGCGAGATCGTTTTCCATCTCCGTCGGAGTAACCCGAGCCCGATGGTATTCGTAGGGGCTGCCCGGAGTGGTGAGGGTTTCATGATGGGCGCCTTTAGCGTGAATGACGATGTTTTCGCGCTGGTTGCGCGATTTTATCCAGTGGCCCAGTGTTTGTTCCGCGTCGAAATAAACCAACGCTGTATCGAAGCAATTGCCGCCTTGCTCCACATACGCGTCGAAGAGCGCGTTCGCTGCGCTTTGTTTGAGGGGGCGCCCAAAGCTGGTGCCCATGACGCAACGGCAGAGGGAGCGCTTTAGGGGCGTAAACTCGCGTTTGATTTCCATACGTGGGGAAAGATCGTTTGCGGTGATTGCGCTTGAGGTTTTAGGACAAGCTCTCGGCGGGAACCTCTTTTTCGAACCGAATATTGCGCACCAGCAGTTTTCCCTTGCCTGCGCCCGGCTCTTTGTTGGCTCCCTGCCAAGCTCCCACCACGAGCACCACCGCCAGGATCATTTCGTTTATGGCCGGGGTAGGACTGCGGCTCAGGTTATTGCCATCACCATTGAAGGGTTTCCAAAGGGTGGGATCGAGTGGCAAGCTCAAAGTGGACCATTTGTTTTTGGCGCCGGTTTTGACTTGCTTGATAGCGAGATCATTCTCGTTTTGGCCCAAAAACCAAATCGTGCCGTTTTCGTCATAAATGCGAAAAGACAAGGCCACCCGGTCCATCGGATCGGCGTCGATGGGGCCGGGCAAAAGGAATTCAAGGCAGAGATACCGATCCTCTTTGCCGCGCAAGTAGGGGCTAAGCCCGCAAGGACGGAGAGTCACATTGCTCGCCCAGCCTTGACGCTTGTTTTCAAATTCGAGGATCAAATAATCGGGCGCATCGTCATCGTTAAACGTCGCCTTGATGGAACTGCCACGTGGATCGGCCCAAAGATGGTATACGGAATAAGCATCCAGCTTGGCTGGCGCGGTGGGTTCATGTTTCGGACAGCAAATCGCGCGCAATACCGCGTCCGGCGCGGCGGGCTTTTTATCACTTTCGGCTGCGGTGCCGGTTGCGACCGCCGGGATTTCCTTCGCCGGTTTGCTTTCTTTGGCCTGCGTCGAACGATGACCAAAGCGGACGAGGATCACCACGCAACCCAGAGTAACGCAGAGGAAGACGAGCGAGGCGATAGCGATCTTGTAGCCCAGTTCGTGTTGCCGAGCGGAAATTAACCCCATACCGACGGCGAACGTGATTAATGAACCCAGACCGGCAATGACCAAAACCGGCCGAAAAATCGGCGGCGCTTGATCGATGCCCTTGGAAACCAAATCAAAAATTTCTTTGGCGCCTGGCTTGGGCGTTTGCGGTGTCTTCATGGACTTTGATTCTACCCAAATTAGTTTTAGTTCGCCACTCTTGAATCACCCCGATGGTTTTAGCGTAAGGCACGGGGAAGGGGATGTTAAAAAGCGGTGAACTTTTTCTCGCGCCACTTCTTGGCGCGGTTTTTTGAATTTCATTTGACCCTTCGGAGTCGAAGGTTTACTAATTCGCTATATGCCCCAATTTCGCATGAAACGCTGGCTCCAGCCACTCTGGCTTGCGAGTTTTGTTTGCGGTTGCCTGGTAGCCGCGGAAGCCGAGGTTAAGGTCACCGAGCAAGCCGGCAAAGTGCGGGTGGAAACTGACGGGCGTTTGTTCACCGAATACGTTTTTCAAAACACACCCCGACCCTATTTGTACCCCATCCTTGGCCCCCAGGCGCTGCCCATGACGCGTGATTGGCCCATGAAAGAAACGGCGGGCGAGGAGCGCGACCATCCACATC
>DBTJ01000097.1:555-1100 GCA_002306985.1 Verrucomicrobia bacterium UBA1319 | reverse complement strand
CGACCATCCACATCATAAGTCGCTTTGGTTTACCCATGGCGATGTCAACGGCGTCGATTTTTGGACCGATGGCGATGGCAAGGGGAAAATTGTTCACGACAAGTTCTTGGAACTTGCCGGCGGCGCCAAACAAGGGGTGATTCGCTCGCGAAATCGCTGGGTGGGACCGGATGGAAAAGTTGTTTGCACGGACGAACGGACCGTTCGTTTCCGACCGGAGGGGGAAGCGATGCTCTTGGATTTTGAGATTGTCCTGCGCGCGGATCACGGGGAAATCAAGTTTGGCGATACCAAGGAGGGAACCATGGGCATTCGCGTAGCCGAAACCATGCGGTTGAAGGGCAAGATTGGCAAAGGCCACATCGTCAACAGCGAAGGAGTGAAAGATGGCGATACGTGGGGGAAACGGGCCGATTGGTGTGATTATTATGGGCCGGTTCGGGATACGGTGGTTGGCGTTTCGATGTTTGATCACCCCCAAAATCCCCGGCATCCCACCTGGTGGCATGTGCGCGATTACGGCCTGTTCGCCGCCAATCCGTTCG
>DBTJ01000097.1:0-310 GCA_002306985.1 Verrucomicrobia bacterium UBA1319 | reverse complement strand
CTGTTCGCCGCCAATCCGTTCGGCCTTCATGAATTCGAGAAACAACCCAAAAACAGCGGCGACCTCGTGGTGCCCGATGGCCAAAGCCTGACTTTTCGCTACCGGTTTTATTTCCATCTCGGAGACACGCAAGCGGCGGACGTGGCCAAACATTATCAGGAATACATCAAAGAAACTCCGTAACCGCGCGTTACCCCAAGTCCCTCAATCTTGACCAATGGCAGAATCATGAAATCCCCTATGTCCCCTATGAAAGCAATCAATCGCCGTGCGTTTCTCCAAAATTCCCTGCTGGCCACGGCTGCCCTCT
>DBTJ01000145.1 GCA_002306985.1 Verrucomicrobia bacterium UBA1319 | reverse complement strand
GTCGAAAAATTCGAATACCGCCGCGGCTATAAGTTTTCGACCTATGCCACTTGGTGGATTCGCCAAGCCATCACCCGTTCCGTGGCCGATCAGGCGCGTACGATCCGCATCCCGGTGCACATGATCGAAATTTTAAACAAATTGCGTCGCACCGAAAAACATCTCTTGCAAGTACTGGGCCGCGAAGCAACCCCGGAAGAGCTGGCGGATGAGATGCAAATGCCCATTGAGCGCGTGCGCGCAGTGCTCAAGATGGCGCAGCAGCCTATTTCCTTGCAGTCGCCAGTGGGCGATGGAGACGACGCTAATTTTGGCGATTTCATCGAAGATAAGAGCGCCGAGAGCCCGCTGGATCAGACCAGTTACAGCCTCCTCAAGGAGAAGTTGAACGATGTATTGACCAGCTTAAGCGAGCGGGAACGCAAAGTTTTGGAACTGCGCTTCGGGTTGGTCGACGGTTACGCCCGGACACTGGAAGAAGTCGGCAAGCAGTACAAAGTGACCCGCGAACGTATTCGCCAAATCGAAGCCAAAGCTTTGCGTAAAATGCGGCATCCGACACGCGTACGCCATCTCATGGGCTTCTTGGAAACCAAAGAAGCCGCCTAAATTTTCGTAGGCGTCACCACCCTCCAGGGCACCTCGAAGGTTTTCACCGCTTGGCGAAAACCTTTGATTAACACCGGCGGTTGCTCCACACAAAGCGCCGCCAAAGCGGGATCGTCCCGGAGCAGCAATTTGTGTGTGGCCTCGCTGATGATAATTCGGCCTCGGCCCGAGACCCCTTCCAAACGGCTAGCGAGGTTTACTTCCCGGCCAAACACTGTGTAATTCAAGATGTGATCTTGCGATCCCATCAGCCCCACCGTTACCACCCCTGAGTTAATGCCGGAGCCCAGCGACAGCACGGAAAGTGGGTTGAGGGGAAACAACCCCGCGGCGACGCGGGCGGGATTCTCTTTTTCCCGGCGCGCGTTTTCTTCGCTCCGCTTCAGGTTGATTTCCGACATGGCGCGCTGCGCATCAATGGCGGCTTTGACGCAGGCCACCGCGTGTTTTTCATTGGGCGTGGGCGCGCCCCAAAAGGCCATCACGCAATCGCCAATGTATTTATCGAGCGTGCCATCGCGCTTTTTAACCATGTCGGCGATAATGCTTAAATAAAGATTAACCGTGCCTAACACTTCGCGCGCTTGTTCATCGAAATACCGGTCCGCTTCGGCCTGCGACAATTGGTGTTCGCGGACGAATTCCTCCGCCCGGACTTGATTCAAATCCGTCATTTCCGTGAAGCCGCGCACATCGGCGAAATAGATACTCACCTCCCGACGGGCACCCCCAAAATGCAATTGATCCGTGCCGAGCAACTCGCTAACCACGTTGGGCGAAACGAGTTTTGCGAACACGGAGCGAATCCGTTTACGCTCCTTTTGTTCGCCGATCACCCGGCAGACAAGCAAACTACTATGCGTCAAGAGACCGCCCGCAATGGGCAATTCGATAGGCGCCACAAATTTCCACTCAACGTATAACAGCGTCGCGATGCCGAAATAGACCAACGCCGCGAAGATCACCCCTGTCGAGGCCATCCACACCCGCAGATTCCAAGTCATGATCGCCGAAATCGCGGCCATCAGGAGAATGAGGAACGACCCCAAAAGCGGTTTGCAGGGGTGGATAAACTGCCGCATAATGATCGAGTTCGCCACGTTCCAATGCGAACTGACAAAAAATGTCAACGGCGACACCGGAGTTGGCCCCGCGTCCGTCATATTACTCCCAATGATGCTCGAACCAATCACCACCAGTTTGCCTTCGAAAGGGTACTTGCCGGGCCATTGCATTTTCACCGATCGCAGCGCACGCGCAACGTAATCGTAGTCTTCGGTCATTTTCAAAACCGAGCCGTAATTAATTTTCGCCAGTCTCTGATCGTCGGGCGGCAGGCTCCAATTAATCAACAGGCGGCCGGTTTGATCCACCGGAATATCACGCGTTATTCCGTTCGTTCCGGTTAACACGATATGGCCAGCCGGCAAATCGACCCTCGCATGGTTAAGATCCAGGCCCAGTTCCCGCGCCGCCATCACGATTCCCATATTCCAAGCCCGGATCTTCGAATAGGCTGGGATCGGCGGCAGCTTTTTCAGCGCTTCCGGGCACCCGGGCAGATTCTTGAATTCAAAACGCTTTTGTTTGTCCAGTGGAACAATCCAATCACCGCCCGTTTCTTTTTTAAAAACACACCGATTCGTTTCAATCTGGGTTTTGAGCATTACGCAGGCGTTTTCTTTGGCAAGCGCCGCCAAAGTCGGATTCCAAATCACGCCATCTCGAAAGGCCTTGATCCGGCGCAAGCTGCCATCGGGATCTTTTTGCACCGCGATATCTCCCAAGGCGAATGCATTGGTCATGAATAGGGCGGGGGGAATAAGGTTTTGCGCCATCTCGGCCGCCAGCACGGCATGACCGCCTTGGCGCATCTGGATGGCGAAAAAATCGTCAGATTCAACTAAAAAACACTCCTCTCGATTGGTTTGGCCATTAAGTAACTTAATTTGTTCGGTAAATCGCGTGGTATTCCGCGCAATTTCCTCGGGGGTGAGGCCATAGGCCTTCGCCTCGCTTACGGCCATAACCACCGGCGACTCATTCCGGTTCTCCTCGCCAAACAGAATATCCAGCGCCACCAATTTCGCACCCTGTCGGCTTAATTCACGAATTACTTGACCATGGAATTGCCTGGGAATGGGAAGCGTGACTCCTTTGAGCGCGAGACTTTTTAAGCTATCTTCATCGATATAAATCACCGCCAGATTGGAAGCGCAAATTGAAGGCCATTTTACCGCCTGACGCACTCGCCAATCATAGGTAAGATTGGCAATCGGTCTAATGAAGGAGTTTTCCGGCGCCTGGTAATCCTGCCATTGAATTAGCCAAGCCAGAAGCACAATGCCTAGAGTAACCCAGATAGGTAGTCGGTGCATGGCTGGATTCTTCATGGGCGCAGGGGCACATTATTGAAAAGGAACGTCAACCTCAAGTTTAATGAATATTTGCCGCGCATGGATTACCCGTATTTTAGCCTTAATACCGTTGTTCGTAGCCGCGAAAAAGGCCTGGAAATTTCTTTCCAGGCCTTGGTCAAATTTGTGACCTACTAAACCGGATGCTAGGTCTAATTATTCTTGATTCGGGGACTGCTGTTGCAAACCCGTCGTCGGCGACACCGGCGGTTCAGCCGTCGGGACAGTCGGAAGCTTGGGTTCAGACTTGAAGGGTGTTTTACCTTCCCCATCCATTTCCGTAAACTGCTCCTGCAAATAATTTACAACTTCAGGAGTAAGCGCGGTAACAGTCGGCTGCCCATTCGGAGCGGTGGGAGGCGTGAAAGTCTGTCCCGCGTTCACTGTGAATTGTTGGCCATCGGTCAAGGTATAAACTACCGTGCCTTCTTGCAGGTTCAAAACACCCGAGACGCTGATATCATACTTCGTGCCGCGGATGCCGATGGTACCGGTCGGGACTTTGACTTCATATTTAGAAGCCGCCGCCAAACCCACCACTTCACCCAACACCCGGCCACTGCTCAGATTCAACTTCGTGGTAATCACGGCTTCGCCCGTGCCACCATCTTCGATGGTCAAAGTATCGATCGCCAGAATGGAATTCTCCTTGATGCGAACGGCTTTGCCGTTTTTATCCAGGGTCAAATCGACTTGAGAATCGGCACCGGTTTTGATTACCGCCCCGGCAGTAAGCTCCTTGTCCTTGCTAAGATTGCTCCAATCGCCACCTTGGGAATATTGCGCCGAGCCCCTGATGGCGCGCACGACTGCTTTTCCTTGCTGCTGGGCTTGAGCGGTGGCGGCGGAATAGGCCACCAGCAGAGCGACACTGTAAGCCGCCATTTTCGAGAATAAGCATCCGACGTATTTCATATGTATGCTCCGATTTTGTACGATTTTTCTTAAAACTAAGCTCTAGATTAGATACTTGGCGCAAATTGTCAATCGCATATTGCCCGAGCAGCACTTTTTTTTATTTCTTTTGCGCCAATTCCGCCAATTTTCTTAGAACGATGTCTTTATAACGCCGGGCGACTGTGTTGTCATCATAGTTCAAGAGTTGCGATTGATCAAACCATTCTATCGCTTTTGTGTAAAAATTTCGCGCTTGAGCATACCGGCTGTTTCTTTCCTCGTTAGCGGCTAACTGAACCCAGTGCCAGCCCAGGTGCGCCAAAACATAGTAACCATTGGGATCCAACTCATTAGCCCGCTTCATCAAGGGGGATGCCTCATCGAATCGCCGCAAAAAGTCCAACGTCATACCATGACGCATATAATTGTAGGCATCAAAGGGGTTGAGCGCCCGGGTCCGTTCAAACCAGCGGATCGCAATTTCTCCCATGTCTTTGGAATTTCGCTCCCCGGCAAAACATTCGCTACGGAATATTTCGCCCAGTTCCGCTGTGGTTTCGGCGTTTTTGGGCTCGATCTGCCAGGCTTTTTCTAAGAGAGCGGCTTTTTTAAGTGAATTGACCGGACATATCTTAGCCTGTTCCAGCACCCTCTGTTCCCTCCATAGCCGTACTCCTTGGACGTAAAACACACCCATGCTGGCCAAGCAAAACGCGGTGACTAATAAACGTGCCACCCATCCGCTAGACACCCAATAGCGATCTGTGGCAAAACGCAAATGGCTGGAAACCAGTGCCATAATGGCAACCGCCAAGATCGCGTTGGCGGGGATCTGGAAATTGAAATCCAAAAAGGAATGCAGCAGGATAGCCAAAATGCCGATGCACCCGCCGAGCACCCACGCGGCTTTGTTGGTTTTGCGTGACGTCAAGCCATCGGGATTGTGCCGCACAAATTTCCAAGTCTTCAACGCGCCGAGATACATGAGTAGCCAAGCCGAAGCGACTAACGCAAAACCGACCACCCCCCAATCGGCCAGCGTGTTCAAGTAGTCATTGTGGACCCGCTCCGGTCTCATTTGCACGTTTTTGGATCGGTATTGTCGGAAACGGTAATCGAAATGTCCGGGGCCTACCCCTAGCCAGGGTTCATCCTTCCACATCTCCACCGCGGATTTCCAAATCGATAAACGGATGTTGTTCCATTGGGTGGAGGAAAAACGTTGCTGGAATTGCTCCCGCACGTTGTGAGCGTTGGAGTAGGCGAATATCATCCCCACCACCAAAAACACCAAAAATATTAGCGCCGGTATGCGATAGCTACGCTTGCGGATAAGCAAAGCGAAGAAGACCAGCAAGGCGATACCGGTCACAATCCATCCCCCTCGTGAGATCGTAACCCCAATCCCAGCCAGCATCATTAACACCCCATACCCAATCAAAACGCGAACGATATGGCTGACTTTGCCCATGAATAAGTATGCCAGAGCCAAAGGAAATATCATTTCCAGAAACCCGGCTAAGTGATTCGGACAAATATAGGTGCCGGACGCGCGTTTCATATACATAACCGGCTTCACATAGCGCAGGACATAGGGAGAATTGGTGGCGAACTGGTAAATCGCATACGCTGAAATGATTGTTGCAATTGCAATTAATACATAAGCAATGAGTTGCAACGATTCTTGGTGATGTAAGTGGTTGATGATTATGAAAAACAGACAGCCGTATAAAAGCACGCGGATGACCTCCTGTCGCGCCACATACTCGATGTCGGCCTGAAAATACCGCAGGACGGCATAGCCCATGAACAACGCCACCACCCAAGATACCGGAGGCAATAGAAGACGATGCGATTCGCCAAACCACAGTCGGATCAGCCACAGTGCGAGCGCACCCCCCGTCAAGGTTTGCAGCACGAGTAAATCGTTAGCGCGAACCGCACCGGTGGCTATCGGACCGTACACCAGTACGGCCAAAACGAGCCCTAGAATGCCTCGTTCACACAATCGATCAATTAATTCACGATTCATGAAGTGAGCCACGCTAACGAAGATCGCGAAGATCCGCTATCGAAAAATATTGCGCCCCAATAATATTTAGCCCATTGGCAGGAACGGCAAATGCGATTCGCTGCAGGCGGAGAAGTTTATTACTCAACGAGTAACGTACAGCCAGATCCTTTACCCTCGGCATGAAGGCACTGGCGCAAATGGGCGACAATCTGGTCGCTCAACTGGCGGCAAGGCTCGTTCCATTTCCGGGCACCCAGCAGGGTTTTGACACTGCCTTTCAGGCCGGTGAACCGCACCACCGGCGGCGAAGCGGACAGATTCTCCCGCAAGGCTTCGCGCAAGCGGCTGAAAAAGGCGAGTTCAAATCCTTCACCGGCCGAATTGGCCAGTTCTTGAAGATCGATTCCCGGTTGAGCCTCCACCGCAGGTGCCACCGGCGCATTTTGCGGGGCGTTCAACCCCAAACGACCGAGCACTTTCTGTAGGGCTTCAGAAAACTCCCCAACCGATACGGTGTCACGCCCTAACTCATGCCTAAAGTAATGGAGCACGGCTTGCGCCGCATGTTGCACTAATTCAGGGTCCATTTGCCAAGTCGTCTCGCCAACCACCTCCACGCTCGCAATTTCCGCACTGCAGGGAAAAGTTTCCCCTTCAGGAGTTTTCAGAAATAGGCAATCCGAGCGCAGTTGTATCATATCAAAGCTGGGTAAATCCTGATTTAATAGTATTCAAGCGGCAAGCGTGACCGTTCATGAGTTGAGTTTGCTAACTTCTCGCACAAATTCCGTGGCCTCTTGAAACCGTCGATATACGCTCGCAAAGCGCACATAAGCAACATCATCCAGCCCCCGCAACGCATTCATCACGCGCTCTCCCAGGTCGATTCCAGGCACTTCGCGATCGTATTTTTCCACTATCTCTTCGACGATCTTATCCACCAATTCTTCAATAACTTTGGGACTTATAGGTCGTTTTTGGCACGCTTTCTTAACCCCGGATAGCAGTTTTTCCCGGGAAAACTCCTCCCGCCGCCCGTCCCGTTTGACCACTACGAGCCCTTCGTGTTCAATTTCTTCGTAGGTTGTATAGCGATTCTGGCAGGAAAGGCACTCGCGGCGGCGGCGTATAGTGGCGCCTTCGCGCGAAGAACGCGAATCGATGACCTTATCTTCTTGGCATCCGCATTTAGGACAACGCATAATAATCACCTGCCGCCACAGCCCGATGTGGTGAATTCAAGCTATCACACTATCTATTGTGGTGTCAAGATTTGACCTTCCACACAAATGTCGTTTCTCTCCTAACCCAGCCCCGCTCTAGCCTTTACCCATGTGGAAAACGGGTGCCGATCAACCCTAATTAATCATAAAAATACCCCAATTCGCGCAGTGAAAGATAATCCTTAGGTCGTTCCGCACTTTTGCGTCCGATTACCACATGATCTAAAACTTCAATTTTGAGTAATTTTCCGGCTCGGATAAGGTCGCGAGTCACCCGAATATCCGCTTCAGAGGGCGTGGGATCCCCGGAAGGATGATTGTGAACGAGAATAATGGCGGCGGCATTGGCCAAAATCGCCGCTTTAAATACTTCCCGGGGATGGACCAGCAATGAATCGAGCGTGCCTTGGGAGATTTTTTCCAAACCAATCATCCGCCGACGGGTATTCAGCAATAACACCTGGAAGTTTTCCACTTCATAAAACCGGTTTTCTTCGCGGAGTAGATCGGCGACGCTTTCAGGCGTCGTCAATAAAGGCGAATCCGGCCGTAATTCCCGGGCCATCCGGCAAGCCAAGGTGAACGCACTTTTAAGGGCAATCGCCTTGTCGCGGCCAATCCCCTTGACCGAGGCTAATTCCGTCAGAGAAGCCCGGGCGAGCGCATCGAGGGTCTGGAACCGCTGTAAAAGCTGTTCCGCAATTTGAATGGCGGAAGCTCCCTTTGTCCCGGTCCGCAATAGAATAGCGATATGCTCGGCATTTCGTAAGGCATCCGCTCCTTCCGTGACCAAGCGTTCCCGCGGGCGTTCGCTCTCGGGCAAATCTTTAATACGCGCTCCCAAGTTCATAATTTGGGTGTGGCTGATGGAATAGTTCCATCGTAAGGGGACGTCTTCCAAAAGCAATCAATTATCCCCATTTTGAGCGACTATTGCCGAATTCTATCGAAATCAATATGCTAACCCCTATGGATCGAACCTTGGAATACGTGCATGGGTATTCGGAGAAAGAAGCTTCCCGACTGCGCGATCAAGCGGATACGCTCGCCACGCTGTTGCATCAGGATACCCGCTACCCGGCGGGCGCAACGGTCTTGGAAGCGGGTTGCGGGGTCGGCGCGCAAACGGTTTATTTGGCCCAAAACAGCCCCGGCGCCCATATTACCAGTGTCGACATCTCGCCTGAATCCTTAGCCAAAGCGCGGGCTACTATCCGGCAAGCGGGCCTCCAAAATGTCCAATTCCTACCCGCCGATTTGTTTAATCTCCCTTTTTCCAAGGCTAGTTTTGACCATGTATTTGTCTGTTTTGTACTGGAACACCTCAAAACACCTGCGGATGCGCTGGCTCGTTTACGTGAAGTTCTCAAACCCGGCGGCACCCTCACTGTCATCGAAGGGGATCATGGCTCGGCCTACTTTCATCCTGAAACGGAGGCTGCCCGTGAAACCGTGCGATGCATGATCGAGGTTCAAGCCCGCTTGGGAGGCAATTCCTTGATCGGCCGCCAGCTCTATCCGCTACTGGAAAGCGCCGGTTTCAGCCGCCCGCAAGTTTCACCGAGGATGGTTTACGTGGATGGCAGCAAACCGGCATGGATCGAAGGTTTCACCCGAAACACCTTTATTGCCATGGTTGAAGGCGTCGCCAAGCAAGCTCTGGAAATGCAACTCATCAGCCAAGCGAGATGGCGGCAAGGCATAGCGGAACTTAAGCGATCCGCCGAAACCGGGGGCATTTTCTGCTATACGTTCTTTAAGGCGCTGGCGATCCAGTCGTGAATGCCGCCCGCAATCGGCTGAAAATGGGTTAAGTTTGGGCACAGGCGGCATTTTGTGGTCCGCGCTACATCCAAATCATCACTAAATTCACATCCGCCGGCGAAACCCCTGAGATGCGGGAGGCTTGGCCCAGGGTCCCGGGGCGAATTTTTTGCAGTTTAACGCGCGCTTCCGTGCGCAGGCTCCGAATTTGGGAATAATCCAGCCAATCAGGGATCTGGTTGTCCTCTAAATAGCGGAATTTCACGATTTCATCCTCCTGCCGCTCGATATACCCCTCGTATTTCAAGGCGATCTCAACTTGCTGCACCACTTCAGGAGCCAGGGCCGCATTTGCGCCGGGAAGCATGGCATAGGACATTTCGGGTCGCCGGAGTAATTGGGCCAGGGTGTGGGATCCCGAGCGGGTTTTTTCCAAACGGGTCAATTCTTCCAGGATCGCGTTCTTCTTGATCGTGAACTGGCGGTAATTCCGCTCCGGTAACAAACCGATCTCATGACCGATTTCGGATAACCGCAAATCAGCGTTATCCTGGCGTAGTAACAACCGGTATTCCGCCCGCGAGGTAAACATGCGGTAGGGTTCGGTGGTGCCTTTAGTGACGAGATCATCGATGAGCACCCCAATGTAGCCTTGATCGCGTTTAAGAATGATCGGCTCTTTGCCCCGCACCCGGCGAGCGGCGTTAATCCCGGCCATTAGCCCCTGGGCGGCGGCTTCCTCGTACCCTGAGGTACCATTGATCTGCCCGGCGTGATATAAATTGCGGCACACCTTGGTTTCGAGCGAGGCATACAGCTGGGTGGGAAAGGCGAAATCATACTCCACCGCGTACGCGGGGCGCAGAATCTCCGCCAGCTCACAGCCAATAATGGAACGAACCATCTGGAATTGCACCTCAAAGGGCAGGCTAGTGGAAAAGCCGTTTACGTAATACTCATCCGTACCGATCCCTTCGGGCTCCAAAAACAACTGATGCCGCTCCTTATCGGGAAATTTGACGATTTTATCCTCGATTGAGGGACAATAGCGGGGTCCTACACCCTCGATCACCCCGGAGTACAAAGGAGACTTGTCAAGATTAGCCCGGATAATTTCAGCCGTTTTATCCGTAGTATACGTGATGTGGCAAGGCATCTGACCCTGAATCCGGGCAAGAATGGACCCCGGCGGGTAAGGGCCGGCATCCTGATCGGCATCCTGTGGCAATGCCCCGGAATGTTCCACGTGGAACAAATCGTCCTTCCAATAGGTGAAATAGGGCACCGGCTCATCCCCAGGCTGCACTTCGGTCTTCGTAAAGTCGATGGATCGCTTGAGGATACGCGGCGGGGTGCCCGTTTTCAACCGGCCCAACTCCATCCCAATCTCTTTTAAGGAATCGGAAAGGGTCATCGCCGCCGCCTCACCCAGTCTCCCTCCCTGAATTTGGTTGAATCCGATATGCATTAACCCACGCAGAAAAGTGCCCGTCGTCACAATCACGGTTTTCCCGTGGTATTGAACGCCTAGGGTCGTTTCGATCCCCTGGATGGTTTTATCTTGATGTAACAGTTTCCCTGCCTGTCCTTGTTTAAGATCCAAGTTGGGTTCGCGCTCGCAAATCCACTTCAAATGAAACTGATAGGCCTTTTTATCGCATTGGGCGCGCGGTGCCCACACGGAAGGACCTTTCCGGGTGTTAAGCATGCGGAATTGAAGTCCGGTCATATCCGTAACCTTCCCAATCTCACCGCCTAAGGCGTCAATCTCCCGCGCGAGATGTCCTTTAGCCAAACCGCCGATCGCGGGATTGCACGACATTTGTCCCAATGTGTCGGCGTTGATGGTCAGTAACAGGGTTTGGCATCCCAATCGGGCCGCCGCCAAGGCGGCTTCGATCCCAGCATGGCCCGCGCCCAGGACAATCACATCGTACGTTTTCGGATAAATAAACATCGCTGGCGTCTAATCTCATGCAAAGCGGTTTTTCCGCAAAGAAAAAAAGGCCGATTCGTGTTTTCGAATCGGCCCTTTTCGTAAGGCTTTAAATTCTTCGCGGCTTAAGCGCCGCGCGCCTGGAGGTTATTTTACCAACTGATATTTGGCGAGGAAGGGGGTTGCGCCCGCCGTTTTCTTGATGCCCCGACTAGGGTTCGCCACCAGATGCTCGCAAATCTGGAAAATGCTCTCCGCTTGGTCCTTCGCCCCAATTTCCACGGCGATAGCTTCCACTTTGACGGCGCTTTTCTGCTTCGCGAGGCATTCAACAACCTGCTTTTGCAGGTTAATCAGATGGGTCGCCGCCTTTTTCCCGGCTTCGACTCCAGGCTGATGATAGGCGTTGATGTGCACCAAACTGGCGTAGAAACCCACCGCGCGTTCGTAGAGGGCGATCAGCACCCCGACAGAGAACGGACTCAGCTCTTGAATCGTCAAAGTGATCGATTCGCGCCCGTTTTCATAGAGTGCTTGCCGTGTCCCATGCAAGAAACCGCTCAAATAATCCCCGGCGGTAATGCTGGGCTCGACGTAAAATTCCGGCGTCGAACGGTCTTTCAACACTTCGATGAAGGTGGCAAAGAAATTGGCAATGCCTTCCCTGAGCTGCTGAATATAGGCGTGTTGATCCGTGGACCCCTTATTGCCATAAACCGCGATCCCTTGCCGGGCCACCTGACCGTCCAAATACAATTCCTTGCCAATGGACTCCATGATAAGCTGCTGCAGATAGCGAGAAAAGAGTTCCAGGCGGTCTTTATAGGGCAATACAACCATGTCCTTTTCGCCTTTGCCATTCCCGGCGTAATACCACATCAAGGCGAGCTGGGCGGAGGGATTGTCTTTTACCACAGGTTTACGGGTCAGCTCATCGCAGGCTTTAGCGCCCGCCAACAGGCCGTCGATATCGATGCCCTGCAGAGCCGCCGGTAGCAAACCCACGGCGGAAAGCTCGCTGGTGCGACCGCCGACCCAATCCCACATGGGGAATTGGCGAATCCAATCCGCGGCCGTTTTGGCTAATTCACTGCCCACTCCAGTCACCGCCACCGCATGTTTGGCGAATTGCAGCCCCGCTTTTTCGTAGGCCGCTTTGGCTTCCAGCATGCCATTGCGGGTTTCCTTGGTACCGCCGGACTTGGAGATCACTAGCGCCAAGGTGACATTTAACTCGCTCCCGATGGCGGCGAGCACTTTATCCATGCCATCGGGATCGGTGTTATCGAAGAAAAACGGTTTAATCTTGTCAGCGCCAGGATTGCCCAAGGCGCTGGCGACAAATTGCGGGCCCAGGGCGGAGCCGCCAATACCGATGATCAGCACGTTTTTGAACTTACCGCCGGCGCCTTTGATTTTGCCCTGATGGACTTCAGCGGCAAATTTCTTCACGGCGGCCACGGTATCCTTGATTTCCTTGCTTAGGGCGGGCTCGGGGGCCAACTCGGGATTCCGCAACCAATAATGCCCGACCATCCGGCCTTCATCGGGGTTGGCGATGGCCCCGGCTTCCAAGGCATCCATCTCGCGAAACGCGGTTTGGATGGCGGGTTCCATCTTATGAAAATAGTCGTCGCCGAAATTCATCCGGCTCAAATCCATGGCCAAGCCAAGGGAAGAAAATTCGGTGTAATACTTCTTATAGCGCAGCCACAATTGCTCGTTTGTCCAATTCATCTTCATGGCTGTGAGCATACAGGAACACGGGGCGAATGTCAGTGAAGAAAACGCTCGGGAAGCGCTTTTCAGCGGGCAAACACGGTTGTTTTCGGGAAGAATGTATCGAACCGTTCAAATCGGCGCGCGATTATTCCGACTGGCCTAAACGCCGATTTTCGGGTGTAATTAGGGCATGAGCAAGAGTGTGTTTGAAAAAATCATCGCCCGGGAAATTCCGGCTGACATCGTTTACGAGGATGACTTGGTGCTGGCCTTTCGCGACATTCATCCGCAGGCGCCGGTGCATATTCTCATTATCCCTAAAAAACCGGTGGTTCGCATTGGCTTGGCTGGGCCCGAAGACCAGGCTTTGCTCGGCCATTTGCTGCTAAAAGCCCCGGAAGTGGCGCGCCGCGCGGGCGTCGCCGAGTCCGGCTACCGGCTCGTTTTCAACAACGGCCGCGACGCGGGCGAAGCCGTCCCGCATTTGCATTGCCACCTGCTGGGTGGACGGGCGCTCGCGTGGCCTCCAGGCTGAGCGACCGCCCGGTGTACAGACCCTCCCGGCTTGCGCTTATTTTCTCATGGCGCGGCCCAGACGGCGAATGCCATCGCGGATTTGGGCCTCGCTCGCGCTGCCAAAACTCAGCCGCATTTCGTGTTGCGGGCGCGGGCGCGCTTCGTCAATGGCATAGCAAAGTTCACCTGGAATGTAGAGCACGCCGTTTTTTAAAGCGGTTTGGAAAAACTTCGATTTCAAGCCCGCCTTTTGTCGCCCTGGCAGCTGGGCCCAAACATACAGCCCCCCTTCGGGTACGCTCCAAGTGGCGCCTGCGGGAAACCCTTCGCGCATCGAATCCGTCATCGCCTTCGCTTTGACGGCATAAGCTTGGCGGGTGACTTGCAAATGGGTCTCATATTTCCCGCTACGCATGGCTTGCGCCACCAAATGCTGGAGCAGGTTGGAGGTGCCAAAGTCTTGGTTGGTCTTAATCCGGTAGGCCACTTCGAGTAACGCGGGCGGCATCAAGCCATAGCCCACCCTAACGCCGGTGGCGAAGGGTTTGCTAAAGGTCGCCGCGTAAATCACCCGGTCTTCACCGCCCGGCAACGCGCGCATCGATGGCACGTCTTTACCCGCGAAACGCAATTCCCGATAGGCCGCGTCCTCCACAATGTAAATGGGGTGACCGGCGGCTTTCTCGCAAGCCCGCAAGCGCTCCAGGAGCGCGATTTTACCTCCCAAATTAACGGTATTACCCGAAGGGTTTTGCAGATAGCTAATGGTGTAAAAATACTTCAGGCGGCGGATCTGGCCGGACTTTTTCAATCCCTCCAGCACTTCATCGAGGTGATCTAAATCCAATCCTCCCGGCTTAAGTCTCACCCCCCGAGGCACCAGCCCATGGCTTTGCACGATGCCAAGGAATACATAATACGTGGGGTCTTCCACGATCACGATGTCTCCCGGGTCGCACAGGGCTTCGGTGACGAGATACAGCATTTGTTGCGAGCCATTGGTGATCAGCAAATGCTCGGGTGAATGCGCGCGAGCAGCAACGTTTCGCCGGGCCACCCCGATTTGCGGGGCAAGTCCCGACATAGCGGCGGCATCCATCCGGGCCACATGCCTGGCCGCAAGGTGGCGCAGATCCTCAAAACCCTGCGTCACTCCGTATTGTAAAGATCGCTTGCCGCTGGCGGTTTGGGATAGCACCTCGTTAATCAGCTCACGGGTTTCCGCGATCGGCAAGGTCTCATTATCCGTGAAACCAGTGGCCAAGGAGATGAGTTTTGGATTCTCCAGTTGCAGGCTCATCAGCCAGGCGACGGGCGGGGCTTGGATGCGTTGCCCCAGCGCGGAAAGGGCGGTGGATGACGTTTTCATGCGGGGCGACTCCCGGCGTGAAGCTCATATCGGCAATCGTTTTTCATATCGAACAAAATCTGAAGATAGGCCTTTTGAGCATTAAAAGTCGAGTCCGAGATCGGGCAAAAGGATCGGCGGCAAAAAGCGGTTCTCCGGGGACCATCACTTTCCGGTTTTGGCGCAATCGTAAAAGGTCCAACCGCTTTCGCCACGCGCTTCACGCAGCAGCATGAGGGCAAGCTCCATCAAATGATAGTCTCCCCATTGGGAACTCTCGCCACAGGGGACTTGGCGACCGCGCGGCGCGTAATCCCAGCCATTGGGCCGATGGTACACCGAATGCAGCAATAAACCCTGATGCCGGGGCGAAGTCGAAATATAAGGCGCATTCATCAGCGTCTTCGCCATCGTTAAACCCGCCTGGCGATACCGACAGGCGGCCTTTAAATCCTTTCTTTGCGTAAAAACATTCCCCAGGCGCAGGAACCCTTGAGCGGCGATGGCGGCGGCGGAACTATCCACCGGCTCCCATTTATTGAATGGGTTGGCGGGCTGATTCAAATAGGCGCCCAGGCGAGTCAATTGCGGCGCGCCCGTATCCCAATAAGGCACCCCGCACACCGGGGTATTCGCCAGATAGTAATCCGCCACCGCCCGCGCGGCCTCCAGCAATTTGGCCAGACGCGGGCGCTCGATTTTGGAGCCCTTTTTCAGCCTGGGCAAATGATCGAGAAACTCCACTTGCTCGGCGAAACCGCAAATCGCCCACGCCAACCCGCGCGTCCAGGTGCTGAACGGCGACCAGCCCTGCTGCGTCGAAGGACACCGGTAAGAACCGTCGTTTATATTGAACAGGCTCTCCTGCGCCACCCGACCGCGCACATCATAAATATCCCGCCCCTCGCCCCGGTAAACGGCGTATTGAACCGTCGTTTCGGCGTGCGCCAGCAAGCGTTTTAAAAGCGAGATGGGGCGATCACCTTCGCCCATCAACACCTGCCCGAGCAAATGGCTCACCGCCAGCGAACGCAACGAGCGCAACGTGTCGACAAACAGCGAATGCGGTCCGTTGAAGGAATAAATGAAGCCTTTATCGCCACCCAAGTCCGTCCAACGCGCCGCCTGGACCGCGCCGGATACTTTCAAAGCGAGCTCGCACAAGGGGTCATCGCGTTGGGAACCGGGAATTTTACCTTCGCGCGCCAGCCGCAACCAATTCCCATAGGTGGAAAGATTATTAAACCCGTGATCGTGCGCGCCGATATGCGTCAGATGCGGAGCCATGCGCTCCAACGTCCGGGCGCGGCCAAGCTCGAGATAGCGGGGATCACCGGTCGCATCGAATTGCAGCCACGCGGCGCCGTACTGAAAACCTTGCGTCCATTCGGTCCACCCGCGCGAGACATATTTGCCTTGGACCGTGAATACCGGGGAGCCTTTACGCGGATCCCATTGGCGATCCAGTTGCAGGATCTTCGCCGCCGCCAAGTCGAACACCTGGTTCAATAGGGGAACCAACTGCCGGGGCGTTAATTCATAGTCGATTTTAACGGGCATGCGCTTTAATGAATCCTTACTTTACATCTTGAACGGTCATACTCTCGAGGAGAATGCCGTATTAAGTCCAGGTATTTACGGATTGAAGCGCGAGCTTGCGGATTTTACCAGCGGATTCTCTTGGCGTTTTTCAATCAGTGGGGTTTTACTGCCACCACTATGCCGGAGCCAAGCCCCAATGAATCCGCCGCCGGGTCGTTTCAAACGGCCATTCCGGCGGCTTCTAAAGCCCAGGCCACGGAATGGGGCTTGGTGTTGAGCAGCCAAGGCATCGAATCCACGCTCGTCGGCACCGGCAATGAGGACCAGTGGTTCCTAGTCGTGGAGGCTCAAGACGAAATCAAAGCCCTGGAATCCATCGGCCTGTATCGGGCGGAGATTTCGCGCTGGCAATGGCGCCAGGAAATCGTCTGGCCTAAAATGATATTTCACTGGGGCGCGCTGCCCTGGTGCCTGGGGCTCATCCTTTTCCACCTGCTCGAAACCCAAAAAGGCATGTCTTTGCATCCCGCCGGTATGGTGGATTCCGCGGCGGTGCTGACGGGCCAGTGGTGGCGCTTGTTCACCGCCGTGACGCTCCATGCGGATGTGGCCCACTTGGCGTCCAACGCCTCCATTGGCTTTTTATTGTTCGGCTTGGCTATGGCGCGTTTTGGCTTTGGCTGGGCGCTCCTGGCCTCCTTTCTGGCGGGCGCATTTGGCAATTTATTTAGCCTGGGATTCTCCCCGCTGCCACATCGCAGCCTGGGGGCATCAGGCATGATCATGGGTGCCTTAGGCATGATCGCGGCTCAAACCTATGGCCGTTTTCCGCGCGCCCCCTTGAGACTGGCCTACGTGGGCCTGCTAACTGGAGCGATGCTTTTCTTGTTGCTCGGCGCCAACCCGAATAGCGATGTGGGAGCCCATCTGGGCGGGTTCTTAGGTGGCTTATTCGCGGGCATGGGGTTGGCCCATTTCCCGCAGCGAACCCTCGAAAAGCCAGGCCCGAATCGGGCCGCGTTAGCCGCCTTGCTTGGGCTTATTTTATATGTCTGGTTCCGAGCCTTGCGCGCCACGTCATGAAGCCCGCCACCCAAGCTCAAGGTTCTCGTTGGGGCAAAGGTTGAAGCGGCTGGCTAGGGGCCAAAGCGTCGAGATATTGGCGCGCTTGTTTATGACCCGGATCGCGGCGCAAGGTTTCCTCAAATTGCGCCACGGCCTCCGGGATGAGTTTCTGCTTGGCCAGAGCCACTCCGAGATTGAAACGGGCGGAAGTATGATCCGGCCGCTGCCGGACAACTTCCTCGAATTGCTTTTGCGCTTCGGCCAATTTGCCATCCATCGCAAGTTCCACCCCCAAATAATAACGCGCCTCCCAATAGGCAGGCCGCAGCTCAATGGCCTTGCGCAAACAAACCAGCGCCTCTTCACGTTTGGTTTGCGCGGCCAAAACCTCAGCCCGCCGCATATAGACTCGCGCTTCGTTCGGCCGCTGTTTGGCCACTAAATCATACTGTTTAAGCGCGTCATCCCATTGGCGTTGACCGGCGTACACTTGGCCTAGTTCCAGATTGGCTTCGCTCAAGTCCGGCCGTAATTTCAATGCCTCCACCAGGTTTTTCTTCGCCGCATCGTACTGTCGGAGCCGGGCAAGCAACCGCCCCGCCTGAAAGTACGCCACGTGATGATGGGGTAATTGGTCGATGACAAATTGCCATTGACTGGCCGCCGCCTGCAATTCGCCGATGGCTTCGAGAAATTCCGCGTAGTTTTGATGCAGCCAATGGTCTTGCGGCCGTTTTTGCAGTTCCATTTCGTAGGCTGCCCGCGCGTTCGTGGCGGCCTGCGGTTGTAAACGAGCTTTGATCTCGGTCAGCTGGCTCAATAGGAATTTTAGCTGGGTTAGGTGATTGAGCTGATTCGTATACGGGGCGTCGAGCAACCGCCGGCTGATTTCATCCACGATGGAATATCGATTCCAGTCACTTAACCCCAGGCGCTGGTGGCACACGGTCGCCTCCGCCCAAGTCGAACTTTTTTGCCGCGCCGTTATGCGAGCCGGGAGCAGCGACTGAATTTTGTCCGCCCAAACACGAGCAAGTTGGTAATTACCCTCCGCATTGAGATGAACATGCTCGAAGAAGAAACCGGCCCCCGAAATGCCATCCGGGCTCCGCTCCGCTAGTAATCTTTCACTATCAACAAATGCCACCCCCCGTTCCGCATAGGATTTGGCTATCTCGCCCGCTGCTTGATTCAAACTGCCATCCGCCCGAAAGGGCAACGCATCCCAATCACGCGCCTTAATAAAGCTATCCCAAGCCGCCGGATTGTTGGAAAGACCCAGCGCGCACTGGCCTAGCTGGAATTGCTGTTCGGCATATTTCGGGCTGTATTTGCCGGCTGCTTCCAATAACCGGGCAGCCCCAGCCCAATCGCCTTGCCCGGCCTGCTCAGTGCCGGCCTGATAGGCTTTTTCCCAGGCGGCCAAATCAGCGGCACCCAAGGCTGAGGCATGCAACGAACCAAAAGGCGCGCAATCGCGCAAATTGCTGGCCATGGTGCTTAAAACCACAGGAATGCCGGACTTTACCCCAGCCTTAACGATATCCTCTAGATTGTCACGGAAATGAGCCGTTACCCGGTCTCGGCGCGCGTCCCCGGGTGCGATTTGGTTTTGCTGAAACATTTTGAGCCCGCTCCAGCCTTCCTTAGGCGCCTGCGAACCCGCTAACGTGCGGGAGAGCCCGACCAACAGCTGGCCCGTGCGCGTCTTTTGAATCGAGAGATACGCTTTGATGGCCGCATTGGGCAGGGTTGATGGACCGAAAACGGTGTTGGGACCGAACGGTCCCACGTACTCATTGTTCCCCATGTAAACGACCCACAAATCGCCCTGGTAGTGGGCGCACTCGCGGGCAATGGGCACAATCGCGTGTGAATTGATCGCAGTCATCGCCACACAAACGACTTCAAATTCAGTACCGGGATACCTTTCCCGCAACAGCGTTTCTAAATACCGGCCAGCGCCAAAGGCCGGGCGAGGATCCCCCAACGCGGCCGACTCTCCAAAAAGAAAAATTCGGTATGCGTTCGCGGGTTTTTCCAGAGACATTGTGGTGACGACCGGGCTGCGCGACAGTTCCGGCGGGAAGAACCGCCAGCCAAACTTGGCGTTCTCAACTAAAACGGGTTTGCCTCCGACGATTCCCGGCACAAAAAAAGAGGTCGCATACCCATAACCGTCAAATCGCAAAGCGAGTTCAGTTGTGGCCAATCCTAAAAGGGGTATCCCAACAAGCGCGATAAACCGGAATAACCATCGGCGTCTGGAAGACCCACTAGCTTTGCCGGGTGGGGAGGACACCGCTGGCTTGGATATGTATGGCGAGCGTTTCTTCAATCCGCGAAACGTTATCGGACTCCCCTAAACTCAACAAGCCGGAAAAAGCGTAACCCGTTCCAGATAATAGTTAGTTTTTATAATTTATTCTTGCTTTCAGATTAGCCGAGAGGGAAATTGTTTAACGATTCCTCCGTGGACTAAAGCGCACTGTTAGTTCGTTTAGGTCATAGCTCTGAGAGAGCTTTAGCGCACGGGGTGAGTTACGACGATACCCAGAGACACGTATAGATACACGTAATATGCAAAAAAACATTAACAAACTCCTAAGCTTGGCGAGTTCCATAGGCTTAGTGCTGACTGCAAGTTCCTCCTTGGCAGGCACAAAAACTTGGGACTTTAACACCGATCCAACGACCACCACGGCACTGATATTTGGCGGTAGTAATGAACATATTTGGCAATCCTCCAGTGGCGTCACGGGCGGGTTCCTCGCGCTGACTTATTCGGTGAACAGCCAAAATGCGGTGGTCATTTTCCCGGATATCGATAATGGTAACGTGGTTACCGCGTTCGATTTCGATTGCGATCTACGCATTGGCAATCCACAGACAACCGGACCAGCCGATGGTTTTAGTATCAATTTTGCCCGCGCCACGGATAATATCCTAGTTAACGGTGCGGACATCCAGTACGCCGCCGTCAATGGCCAGCCCGAGAATGGCACCGCCACCGGATTGGCTATCGGTTTTGACACTTGGGCGGGAAATACTTTGGCGGATGGCTCAGGTGATTTGGTTGGCATCATTGTCGCAGTCGACAATAAGGTCCTGCTTAAGCAGTCCATGCCCACCGTCAACGGTGAAGCGGATGACACCACGAGCATGCAAACGGGACCACGGGACAGCGCTTATTGGAGCGCTACCGGTGTCGATGTCGGCGCCTTTGACTACTATGGGGTCCCCGCCGCTTGGGCTGGTCTGCAATGGCGTCATCTTTCGGTAAAAATGACCTCGGATGGTAAACTCACGATCATCTACAAAGGAAAAACGCTGCTCGACGCCTACCAAACCTCCTATTTCGCCAGTGCCGGGCAAGTAGTATTGATGGGGCGCACCGGCGGATCCAACGAGCACACTCACTTCGACAATATTACCCTGACCACCACGGCGGTGGCGGACAATGTGGCTCCAAGTGTGGTCACCAACTTCAAAACCACCGAGGTTGGCGCGGGCCACGTTAACTTGAGCTGGAATCCTTCCGTAGAAGCTCCCGATGCCACTGCGCGGGTCGTTTATAATATCCAGCGCGGCGAAGAGGTAATCGCCACCTCACTTCAGACTACCAATTATCAGGATTTAAAAGTCGTTCCTAATACCACCTACGCGTATAAGGTCCAATCGGCTGACGCGGCTGGCAATGTTTCGGCTTGGACTTCGCTGTCCGTGACGACCACGGGTGAGACGGATGCGATCGGTGTCACCAGAGCGGAAATATTCTATAATATTGATGGCACCGATGTAGCAAGTTTGACGGGGGCTGCCAGCTTCTTGGACAACAAGCCGGACCGGATTTCCTATTGCAGCGGTCTTACCATTGGCAATCCCAATGGCAATTCAGGCTGGTCTGAGAGTTTCGGTGACTATTTCGGAGCTCGAGTTACCGGCACCATCACCCCGCTGGCAAGTGGCAGTTACCACTTCTTTATTCGTAGCGATGATGCTTCAGCCTTCTATTTGAACACCGCTGGCGCAACCTTGCCCGACCCGGCTTCCGCAACTCCCTTAATGCAGGAAACCGACTGCTGTAGCGCCTTCGTCGAACCGGGAACCCTCAAAGATGACGCTACCTCTTCGACCACCGCGACCCCGGTAACTTTGACGGCGGGCAAAGCATATGGTTTTACACTGTTGCTTAAAGAAGGCAGTGGTGGTGACGGCGTGGGTGTGGCATGGCGGCTCTCGACCGACACCACTCCGGCGGCCGACCTCATCCCGATTGCCGGTTCCGTGCTAGCAGGGGGCAAACAAGACACCGTGGGCGCCACCATTGCTTTCACTCAGATTCCGGATAGCACCAATGTGTTCGCTAATCAACCCGTCACGCTGACCGCGAATGCAACCGCAACCACGCCCTACGGCAACAATGTGTCTTATCAGTGGTTTAAAGATGGCGCTCCGATCTCCATGGCCTACAAAGCCACTTACACCTTAAAATTGGCGGCCGCCACCGATAGTGGCAAATACAAGGTAACGGCCATCAGCGCGGGGGCTCAAACAACCAGCAGCGAAGCGACGTTGACTGTCACCACCGACACGAAATTGCCCGAATTGACCTATGTCACCGCGGATACAACCGGCACAACCTTGCAGTTAACGTTCTCGGAACCCGTGACGGCCGCCTCGATTGCCCCCATCGCAAATTACGTGATAACCCCGGCTATCGCCGTAAGCGCGGCAACTGTGGTGGATGCGTACACCGTGAAATTGACGATCGCTAAACTCACGGAAAGTACAGTTTACACCCTGACGGTGAATGGGATTAAGGACAATGCGGGCAATACGATCGCCGCCGACACGAAGTACAAATTCCAATCCTGGGGCCTTCAATCCAATTACGCACTAATGGAACAGTGGAACAACATTTCAGGCGGTACCTTGGACGCCTTATACGAAGCGGCTGTACTGAGCACGACTCCCAACGCCACGCGCTTGCTAGCGGGTTTGACCACCGGAGATAATACCGGTGAAAATTACGGTGATAATTATGGCGCCCGAATCAAGGCGTATTTGATTCCCACCGAAACGGCGAGCTACAACTTCTACATCCGCAGTGACGACGCTTCGGCGCTCTTCATCAGCCAGAACGAGACCTTCCCCGACCCCAGCTCCGATACGCCGGTCTGCACCGAAACAGATTGCTGCGAGGCGTTCGTCGAACCGGGTACGCTCAATGACGATGGGGCAACTTCCGCTACCACCTCAACCCCCGTCGCGCTCACGGCTGGCAAGAAATATGCCGTGTTGGTAACCATGAAAGAAGGCACCGGCGGCGATTTCTTCCAAGTCGCCATGCAAAAGTCCACCGGTACGAATGCCGCTTCGAGCTTGCCCCAACTGACGGATATCGTCTACTGGTATGGCCCGGCTCACGCCACTAACATTCTAAGCACCAAAGATACCATCGTGGCTAGCTCGGCGAACACCCCGCCCAGCGGTGGGGAAAACGCCCCGAATGTGCTGGATGGAAACAGCGACACGAAGTACCTCAACTTCGACAAATTGAACACCGGGTTTACTGTGACTCCCGCCTTGGGCGCCACCATTGTTACCGGTATTCAGATTACTACCGGTGGCGATGAACCCCCGCGTGATCCCGCCACTTACCAAATCTCTGGTTCGATCGACGGTGTAGCCTTCACAGAAATCGCCTCTGGTTCGATAACTCACAACGCCACGCGTAAAGCTAAATTATTCCCAATCTACTTTGCGAATACCAAAGCGTATAACGTGTACCGGGTTATCTTCCCGACCGTGTATAGCGCCGATACCGCTAATAGCATGCAGGTGGCGGACGTCGCGCTGTTGGGTAACTACTACGGCGGTACCTTGGCTGCCATTCCGAGCGGATCGAAGCCCAAACTCGCGTATGCGACTTCCGCTGGCAAACTGGTAATCACCTTCGAAGGCACGCTCCAAAGCTCGAGCACCGTGGACGGCACCTGGACGGACGAAACCGCCACCAGTCCGTGGACGGTCACTCCGACGGCCGGGGCCATGAAGTTCTATCGCGCCAAAAAATAACGGCTTTCGTTAAGCGATAATAAATGACATAAAGGCCGGGCATTTGCCCGGCCTTTTTTTATCAAAACGAACCCAACCAACCAGCCGATAGCATTCAAGTCACCGCTCATACTCCCTTTGTTCGGTAAGTAACTCAACTCACTTAGTATTGAGCGCTTTCTCCATTCGTAGAAGGAATGTTATCTTATTCTTGCGCATACGAATACCATCACGGATAGGGATCTTCTTTGACGCCTCACCGTCCCGCTTTGAGTTAACTTGATATCCTGGGTTGCGGAACTTTTTCCTAAAAAAATGCCTTCCGCGCCGCGATTTTTGTTTTTCTCGGCCGCTGAGACCGCGAATGTGCTGGTCCGTCACCCTACCAAGAGGCATTCCATCTCTGCGCAATGAACCCGTTCTTGACTTCCAACTGTTAGCAAATAGGTTTGGGGTATGGCGCAGAAGCCGGGAAAATCAAGTCGCCGCCAGCGGGCGGTGTTATTGGGAGTGGGCCTTGATTCGGATGGTCACAAACGAATTACTAAAGGTGACAATTTCCTATTGGCTGGCGGCACCCAAGAAACGCACGCAGTGATGACGGAAAAGGCCATCAAAATAAACGAAAAGATGAACGCACGGGGCAAAACCCTTGATACCGTGAGTCATGAGGAATTTGAAGATATCGCTCACTCGGTGGGTTTGCGCCCCATTCCCCAGCGCGCGCCCGAAGATGAGGAGTCGGCATAGACCTTATGCCCAACGATACACATCCTTATTTGTTTTTAGCTGTGTTTTTGGTGATCGCAGTCGGGTTCCCGTTAATTCCTATTGCTTTGGCGAAACTCTGGGCTAATTGGTACTCCCCAGCCAAGCCGAGTGCGGAAAAGAATGCCACCTTTGAATGCGGCCTAGAAGCAAAAGGGGATGCGTGGGGGCTTTTTTCTTCACAATATTACATATACGGCGTCCTGTTTTTGATCTTCGACATCGAAGCCATATTTTTGCTACCCTTTGCCGTCGCCTTCACGGGTTTCTCCTTCAGCGCGGTGCTGGCCATGCTGGTATTCATATTTTTCCTGGCGGAAAGTCTGGCATGGGCCTGGAGAAAGGGGCTTTTAGTGTGGAAGTAGACTCCGCTTCCATAGACACAAACGCTTATGGCCGTTGATGAAGCACTGCGGGATGAATTAAGGCGCCAGGGAATTGTCACCATCCAATTGGAGACGCTTTACAATTGGGGGCGGAAAAATTCCTTATGGCCGCTGGGCTTTGGCTTGGCTTGCTGCGCTATTGAAATGATCGCGGCCTCCATGGCCCGTTTTGACCTATCTCGCTTTGGGGCGGAAGTTTTCCGCCCGTCGCCCCGACAAGCCGATTTGATGATCGTCGCCGGCACAGTGACCAAGAAAATGGCCCCTCAAGTGGTGCGCCTTTTCAATCAAATGCCCGAACCCAAATATGTGATCGCCATGGGCGCTTGCGCCATTTCCGGTGGTCCGTTCAAGCAAGGGTATAATGTGCTCAAAGGCATCGATCGTTACATCCCGGTGGATGTGCATATCCCGGGATGCCCGCCGCGGCCCGAAGCGTTGATTCACGGCTTGATGCTGCTGCAACGTAAGATCGCCGGCCAAAAGCTGACCGGCCCGGATCGTCCCAGCCATTTGCGCGCGGACGAAAATGGAGAATTCCCGGTCCCGGCTTTTGGAGCGCATGATTTGGAACCAGCTCAAAATCAATCGGTCTGGCAACCGCCTAAGCTCGTCAGGGAGCCGGTATGATCCAGGCCTTTTAACCGTTTGTCGTTAACCAATTATTCAAGGTGGAATCTCTCGAGCTAATTAGGGACCGTATTTTGTCGGCACTGCCGCAAGCACAGTTGGAAATTGTGCCCAATGGCAGCGCGAATAATCCCGCTTCGCTGCGGGTGGATGCCGCCCATGCGCTGGCGGTCGCTCAATTCCTCCGGGACGATCCGGCGTTGCGGCTGGATTATGCCTCGAATGTAACGGGCATCGATTGTCCGGATGTCGTCAAACCGGAAAAGGTCAAGATCACCCGTGAATACCAGGGCCAATCCATCGAAGTAGAAGAGACGGTGCAAACGAAAATCCCCGGCTACTTCGAGGTGGTGTACCATCTCTATTCCATGGCGCTCAAGCATGGACCGCTGGTCCTGCGCCAGCGCACGGGAAACCGTTCAGACCAGATCGAAGTGGCTTCTCTGACCCCAATCTATCGGGGTGCGGAATTCCAGGAACGCGAGGTTTACGACCTGTTCGGGGTTCGCTTTCAAGGCCATCGCGATTTGCGCCGGTTGCTAATGTGGGAAGGTTTCCAAGATTTTCCCATGCGCAAAGACTATGTGGAGCCGGATGACTACGAGTACGAGCCCACGCCTCACAATGAAGTTTTGGACAAGACGCGCCGCCATTATCCTCCGGAGGTGAATCATGGTTGATTTTGCTTCCGCCAATGAACCCGTCGTCTCGCCTTTGGAAATGCCCACCGGTTTTCACTTCACGCCCTCATCAGAGGGTACGGTGGGAGAAGGGCTTCTGGAAGTGTCCATGGGTCCGCAGCATCCGTCCACGCATGGAGTTTTTCGCATGGATCTGGTGCTGGACGGGGAAACCGTGGTCCGGCTAAAACCGGTTTTTGGCTATTTGCATCGCAACCACGAAAAAATCGCCGAAACCATCACTTACCTAGCCTCCATTCCCTATACTGATCGGCTCGATTACTTTTGCTCGTTAACCAATAATTGGGCGTATGTGCTGGCGGTGGAAAAACTCGCCGGCATCACCCCGCCGGAACGAGCGGAATACATCCGGGTTATTGCCGCGGAACTCACCCGGCTGCAAAACCACGCGTGCATGATGGGTTTCTTAACCCAAGACTTAGGGGCCATGGGCACGCCGTTGATGTATGCGTTTCGGGAACGCGAAAAAATTCTCGATTTAGTCGAAGCGCTCACCGGCGCGCGCATGATGTGCAATTACTTCCGTTTCGGCGGCTGCCGAACGGATTTACCGGCGGGCTGGCTCGAACAAACCCGCCAAGTGGTGGCCCATTTCCCCCATTTTCTCGATGAGTTTGAATCCCTGCTGATTACCAACGAAATCCTGATGGCGCGCACCCAAGGCGTCGGGGTATTGCCGCGCGAATTAGCCATCAATGCCAGCGCCACCGGACCCGTTTTGCGAGGCTCGGGCGTCGATTATGATTTGCGGAAAGTCGATCATTATGGCATCTACGACCGCTTTGAATTCCGCGTGCCCCTGGGCGATCATGGGGATTGTTATGATCGATTCATGATCCGCCTGCTGGAAATGCGCGAATCCATAAAAATCCTCAACGCGGCGCTGAAAGACGTGCCGGAGGGCCCGGTCATGGATCCGAAGATCAAAATCCGCAATTTCAAACCGAAATCCGGCGAGGCTTATGGCCGGATCGAGGGGCCCAAAGGGGAACTCGGATTTTATTTAATCAGTGACGGCTCGACGAACCCTTACCGATATCGCATCCGTCCCCCTAGCTTGATTAACCTAACCGCGCTCGAAGATATGTGTATTGGCCAAAAGATCGCCGATGTAGTCGTCATTTTAGGCAGCATCGATATTGTATTGGGCGAGGTGGATCGCTAAGCTCCGGCGGGTTTGCCTTGAGGCGAAACGCAAATGGCCCGTTAAGATCGAATGACTAGGCGTATATTTAACCCGGCTTGATGGGTTCCCAATAAATCGACATGTTAGGCTCCGGTATCATTAAAGGTTTGCTCGAAACCGCTCGGAATTTTTTTGGCAGCTTCCGCCAACCCGAACGGTTGGTGACCATTGAATATCCGGAGCAACAGCGAACCGTACCCGAAAACAACCGTAGTTTCCCCTTTCTCGTATTCGACCGTAACGATCCCGTTAAAGGCTTGCGCTGCGTTTCCTGTAAAATCTGCGAAAAAGAGTGCCCGCCGCAATGCATTTACATTGAGACGGAAAAAGATTCGCGCGGAAAACCCATCAAGCACCCCAAAGTTTTCGACATCGATATATCGGTCTGCATGAGCTGCCAAATCTGTGTCGAAGTGTGTCCGTTCGACTCGATTAAAATGGATCAAACTTACGAATTGAGCCAGTTCAGCCGATATGACGCCCTGATTTTACATAAAATAGATCTTGCGAAGTCGAACGAGTATTATCACCAAATCAAACCCACCGAAGCGGGTTTAGTCGACGAGCAGCTCGCCGCCGAACGGGAAGCGCAAATCGCCAAAGCCAAGGCGGCCGCCGCCATCAAAGTCGCCCCCGCGACCGCTTCGCCCACGCCCAAGCCTCCTAGTCCCGCGCCACCAGCGAAAACGGAGGTGCCCGCATGATCCTTTTATACAGTTCTCCTGAAGCGCTGCTGATCCAGCTGAAAAGCTGGACGGTGTCCTTGGCTCCCGCAGCCTGGCAACCCGTCTTATCCTCGGCCATTTCCGCCCTGGTTATCTTGTTGTTATTCGCCGGCATATTCGCGCTAACCACCTTGGTCGAACGCAAAGGGTTGGGCCGAATTCAAAACCGGCCCGGTCCCAATCGCGTGGGGCCTTGCGGCCTCTTTCAACCAATCGCGGATGGCGTCAAATCGCTGATCAAGGAGGACATTGTCCCGGCCGCCGCCGATCGCGCGGTTCACTTTTTAGCGCCCCTAGTGGTGTTGGCCCCGGCGGCTTTGGCTTTAGCGTTGATCCCGCTGGGACCTGGACTGGCGGCGGTGGATATGGATGCCGGTCTGCTTTGCTTTTTCGCGGTGGGCACCGCCTCGGAATTGGGCGCCTTCATGGCTGGCTGGGCCAGTCACAACAAATATACGATTCTCGGGGCCATGCGCGCCATCGCGCAAATGATTAGCTTCGAACTGCCTTTAGTGCTCTCCACCCTTACGGTGGTCATGCTTAGCGGGACCCTTTCGTTATCGAGCATTGCCCAGCAACAAGGTTCTTACTGGTTCGGCTTGCCCGCCTGGAATGTATTCACTCCCTGGGGGCTGGCTGGCTTTATCATTTTCCTCATCGCGGCCACGGCGGAATCAAACCGTTCGCCCTTTGATTTGCCCGAAGGAGAATCCGAATTGATCGGCGGTTTCATGACTGAGTATTCGGGCTTTAAGTACGCGGTCTTTTTTATGGGGGAATATTTTGGCATGTTCGCCATAAGCGGGCTGACCATCACGCTCTTTTTAGGCGGATGGAATGCGCCGTTCTCCTTCCTGGTTTGGATCCCATCCTTCATTTGGTTTCTGATCAAACTAGGGCTGATGCTGGCTTGGTTTATTTGGGTGCGCGGCACGCTGCCCCGTGTCCGCGTGGATCAGCTGATGAATTTTTGCTGGAAAATGCTCCTGCCCTTGTCGTTGCTGAATATTCTGGCCGCCATTTTCTGGCATTTTACCGCCTCCTGGCAATTCCCCGGCGCTTGGGGATTGCGCTGGGCAATCGGTTTTGGAATGATTGCCTTGCCCTTTATCGGCATCTCGCAAAGCGGGGCGCGCCAGAAAAAGTGGGGGCCGAGAATTTACCGGTACGCCGATTAAAACCATGTCAGCCGTTTTTATTTTTCTAGCCGGCTTGTTGCTGGCGAGCAGTCTGGCGGCGGTAATGTTCCGCCGGCTCGTCTATACGGCTTTAAGTTTGGCGGTCGCTTTCGCCAGCTTGGCCGCGCTTTATCTGCACCTCGGCGCGGAATTCGCCGGGTTTGCGCAAGTCATGGTGTATGTGGGAGCGGTCGCCATTTTGATCGTTTTCGCCTTGTTGCTCACCCGCAACGCGGGCAGCGACCCGGAACATCCCGGTCACGGCGGCTCCTGGATCACCGGCGCCGCCATCGCGGTGCTCGTCTTCGGTTGTTTGGCGTTTAATATTGTCACCTCCTCCGCGTGCGCCCGACCGATGCCGAATCCGCCGTCTATCACCACTCGTCAAATCGGCGAAAGTTTAATGACCCGCTACGTTTTGCCCTTGGAGGTGCTGGGACTTTTGCTGACGGCCGCCGCCCTCGGCGCCGCGACGCTCGCGCTGGAGGATAAAAGGAAATCATGAGCGGCACGCCTTTGGTTTATTATTTGTTATTAGCCGCGCTGTTATTCAGCATTGGCTTGGGGGCGGCCCTAACCCGGCGCAACGCAATTCTGGTGCTTATTGGCATTGAATTGATGCTCAACGCCGCCAATTTGAATTTTATCGCGTTTTGGCGCTATAGCCCCAACCCGGAAGCGCTGTCAGGGTTCATGTTTGTGCTGTTTTCCATCGCGGTTGCCGCGGCGGAAGCGGCCGTCGGGTTAGCTTTGATTGTTTCCATTTACCGTCATCGGCGAACGACACGACTGGAAGGGATGAGTTCACTCAAGGGATAATGCACTGGCTCGCGACTAATTTGGGTTTGATTCCACTCTTGCCGCTCGTCGCGGCGGGACTCATCGCTATCACGCCACGCTCAGGGCGGCGCTGGGCGGCTAGTTTAGCCATTGGCTCCATGGTGGCCGCTTTCCTGTTATCTCTGGCCGCCTTTATTACCACCCTTTCGCCTGCGCGCCATGGTGATGTCTGGCGCGAGGTTCACAATTTCGCGTGGTTCGAACTCGGCCAAGGGTCCTTCCGCCTGGGTTGGATTCTCGATCCGTTGACGGCCTCCATGCTGTTGATGGTGACCTTTATCGGCACGCTAATTTTCATCTACAGTCAGGGTTACATGGCCCGGGACGAGAATTATACGCGCTTCTTCGGATTTCTAGCCCTATTCGCCGCCGCCATGCTCGGCCTGATTATCGCGAACAATTTACTGCTGCTCTTTATTTGCTGGGAACTCGTCGGCCTGGCCTCCTATTTGTTAATTGGCTTTTGGTTTCACAAGCCCGCCGCCGCCGCCGCCGCTAAGAAAGCCTTCATAACCACGCGCATTGGCGACATCGGTTTCTTGCTGGGTATGGTTTGGCTCTATTCAGAAACGGGCACCCTTCTGTTCTACGATAACGGGCAGGGGTGCTTGGAAGCCACCTCGTTGACCCGGCTGGCGGCCACGCTCACATTCGAAGGCATGGCCGCTTCCACCGCGATCAGCCTGCTATTGTTCTGCGGCGCCGCCGGCAAATCGGGCCAGTTTCCCCTGCATGTGTGGCTGCCGGACGCTATGGAAGGCCCCACGCCGGTTAGCGCCTTGATTCACGCCGCGACGATGGTTGCGGCCGGGGTATTTCTGATGGCGCGGGTATATCCGCTACTGGACGCGGACGCGCAGAACCTGCCGGATTTTTCTACGGCCCTCGCCGTGATCGCCTGGGTGGGCGCGTTTACCGCCCTATTTGCCGCTTGCATCGCGGTCGCGCAAACGGACATCAAACGCATCCTCGCTTATTCAACCGTGTCGCAACTCGGCTACAT
Organism: Verrucomicrobia bacterium UBA1319; assembly: GCA_002306985.1. Lineage (GTDB taxonomy): Bacteria > Verrucomicrobiota > Verrucomicrobiia > Limisphaerales > UBA1319 > UBA1319. The sequence continues at coordinate 119 of DBTJ01000145.1, read as the reverse complement.
GATGATGGCTATCGGGGTTGGCGGGTACGTGGCCGGCATGTTCCATTTGATTGCGCACGCCTTTTTCAAGGCGCTGCTCTTTCTGGGAGCGGGATCGGTGATCCACGGCTGCCACGAGG
>DBTJ01000140.1:792-8785 GCA_002306985.1 Verrucomicrobia bacterium UBA1319 | reverse complement strand
GCTGGTAGGTGTGAACAAAAGGATTGGAGGCGTGGTCATTTTAATCCAATCCGACCGTGGTCGTCAGCGTGGCGCTCCGCCCGAGTTGACCGTTAAAACTCCATCCGGCATTGGCGGCGGTCCACGGGAGATGGGTCGCGCTAGCCCGGCGGGCGGAGGATAGGAACGACTTGTTCAGCGCGGATTCCTTGGTGGAGACGATGGTGTTGCTGGCGGCATCCAGACCGCAGTAGACCCGTTGCAGCAATACGGCATTGCCATTCGTGGGATTGTGAACAATCAGCCGCAACGAAAAAGCGCGCGGCACGGAGCCAAGGTTGGTATTGATCGAACTAACAAAATATTTGCCATCGGCGTCGGTCACGATGTTGGTGTCCGCGTCGGTCTCGTAGGTCTTGAGATACTCGCCGACCTGGGACACCGAAGCCGCCCCAACCCAGAGGCCCGAACTGGAAGCAATGGTGGCCGACACCGGCAGGTTGATTTGGGAAAAACCGAGCGAATCGGTCAGCCGCAAAATGGCCGCGAGCGTATCTCCGGGATTACCCGTGGCGGCGTAGCGGTTCAAGCCGAGCACAATTTCCACCTCGGCGCCGGTCTGGCCGGCGGGAGCGAGCGTCCAAGCCGGCGTCATACCGGAGGTGAAATCCGCGCAGCCGTAGGTCAGATTCGTGGCGTTGCGAGCGCCTCGAATCAAAAGCGGCGGCATGGTGGGAACGGCTCCACCTCCCGGCGGCGCCTCGGATGCCAGCAGCCCAAGCGTGACGGTTAATTGCGCGGGGGTCAGATTCTTCACCCGGAAACCGCAAACGCCGCGGCCGTCGGAGAAGCGCAGATCGCGCGTATCGCCCAAGGTAAGTTCAAACGGCGCAAAGTAACTATTGTGCGAGGCATCCGAGCGAATCCAATAGGCTTGGCCTCGGTTCACCGAAGCGCCCCGCAGCGAGAATATCTGGGCCGGGTTGACCGCGCTGAGCTCGCCCCCGACGTATTGGAAAAGTTGGAGGTTTTGCAGCAAGGCGGGCGCAGGCGCCAGAAAATCCGAGAATAAGGGAGCCTGGCCGGCGGGCGTGGGAAAACCGATGAAATTCAACCCTGAACTCGCCCACTGATAATTAGGCTGCACGGGTTTTCCCTTCAGATTCCAAACATACGCTGACGTCGCGTACACCAAACAAGCGTCATTGCCAGTCAGGCGCTGTAAAGGGGAGGTATCGCTGGCCGTGCGTTGCCAATTGATCCACTGGCTGGCGCTCACCGTTGGCTGCTGGGGTGAAGTAACGAATTGGGCGGTGGACAAAGTCGGCTGCCAGAGCCAGACCTGCGTGATAGGCGTGGTACTCGCCGCGCCCGTGCCGATCAATTTATGCAACGACTCATAGGAGGAGTCCACGTGCAAATAGACGGCATTCCACCCCTGCTTCAAGGAGATCGTTTGCGTGATCCATTGCGCGCTGGCCCGCGTCATTCCCCCGGCCATTAGGCCCGAGGCGATTGCCAAAAGGAGTAGATTCTTCATATTTTCCGATAGAAATACCAGGCTGGTTGGGGCACCAGGCGTTGCGGCGAGCCAACCGGCTGCCCATTCGCGCGCCCGCCAAAAATAATCAGTTCCGACCCCGCCCAAATCGCCGTGGACCCCGTGCGCGCCAAGGGACCTCCAGAACCGCTCAACGGGGTCCATTTGCCGGTCAATGGATCATAACTGCAACCCGAAGCCAACTCGCCCGCAGCGCCGCTTCCCGCCACGATCAGCATTTCCTGCCCCGTCCATACGGCGGCGTGATCATAGCGCGCGGCCGGGGCGTTCGTGGTCGCTAAAGTCGCCCAGCCATTGGACGCGGGATCGAAAGCCGCGCCGTCCGCCAGCGGGCCCGCCGCGTTGCGGCCGCCCCAAACGATCAGCTTTGATCCAGTCCACACCGCCGAATGCCCTTGGCGCGGAACCGGCGCGTTGACGGCAGCCAGGGGAATCCATTGCGAAGGCACCCCGGCGGCGGCAAAAATCAATTCGGCGCCGTCCCCCAATTCCCCGGCCGCGCCTTGCCCGCCCCAAACAATGAGACGATCGCCAGCCCAGACAGCCTTGGCGCCGGAACGCGCGGCGGGCGCATTCGCAATCCCCAGCGCGGTCCATTGATCGGTGGCCGGATTATAAATGGCGCCGTCGTTTAACAAGCCATTGGCGTTGATCCCACCCCAAACCAACATGTGGGCTCCCATCCAGACCGCGACGTGGCCGCTGCGAGCGGAGGGAGCGGCGCTGGTGGAAATGGCGGTCCAAAGACCGGTTGAAGCCGTTAATTTACCGCCTGTGGAAACATAGCCGCTCGCATTGGCCCCACCCCAAATAATCAGTCCGCTGCCCATCCAAACAGCGGTATGATCGGACCGAGGAGAAGGCGCGTTAATGGTGGATACCCATTGCCATTGATCCAAACCGGGCAGATAGGAAGCCCCGCCCGCGGCATATTGGCCGGAGCCAAAAGTCCCGCCCCAAACGATCATTTCGGTTCCATCCCACACGGCCGTATGGCCGTATCGAGCGTCCGGCATTCCGGTGGTGGCGCCGTTAACCCAAGCCGGTGAAGGAATAGTGGTAGTTAATCGGTATCCTCCGGCAACCAACGCGCTATCTTGAGGCGAGTCCGAAACCAATAGCGCTCCCGCCGCCATGCTGATGTTAGTAAGCCCGGAGCCATCGCCCACATGCGTGCCCGAAAAAGTCCCGTTGATAATCCCCGCGGAAAAATTTCCGCTGGTATCGCGGCGCACTAGGGTGCCAGGCAAATTGTTGGCGGCGGCCGAATTGGCCAGACCGACACCCGTCGCCACCGACGCCGCGCTTGCGCCGCCCACCTGAGCGACGACCGTAGCCGTTTGTCGCCCCGTGACATCGCCATTGAGAACGCCGGTGAAAGAGCTGACGCTCACCGGCGGCAAATTGGATAAACCCGATCCGTCGCCCGCGTGCGCGCCGATAAAAACATTGCCGACGTTCGTTAGCCTAGTGGCGCCCGCAAAAGTATTGACCCCACTGAAAGTCTGGCTGCCATTGAGCAACGGCACATTGGCCGAGAGCCGCCCATCCGCCAGTGTCCCGGCGCTCAGGTTACCCGCGTTGAGACCGGCCAGCCCCGGGCCTGTTCCTGAAAATATTCCCGTGATAGTCCCGGCGGAGAAATTGCCACTCGCATCGCGCCGTACGATCGAATCGGGCGCGTTGGAGCTGGTGGCCGAGTTCGCCGCGTTCGCGCCAGCGGCGATGACCGCCGCGTTGGTTCCACCCACCCGAGCCACCACGGTACCGGTCTGGGTACCCGTGACATCGCCATCTAGCGCGCCCGTAAATGCTCCAATGGTCACCGGCGGCAAATTGGACAAACCCGACCCATCGCCCGCATGCGCGCCGATAAAAACATTGCCGCCGTTCGTTAGCCTAGTGGCGCCCTCAAAAGTGTTAACTCCGCTAAAAGTCTGGCTAGCATTGAGCAACGGCACGTTGACCGAGAGCCGCCCATCCGGCAAGGTCCCGAGACTCAGGTTGCCCGCGTTTAGCCCGATGAGGCCCGCGCCGGTTCCTGAAAAGATTCCCGTGATGTTCCCGGCGGAGAAATTACCGCCGGCGTCGCGGCGCACGATCGTTTCAGCCACATTCGCGCTGGTGGCCGCATTGGCCAAACTTGCGCCGGAGGCGATGGACGCCGCGCTGGCGCCACCCACCCGGGATACCACCGTGCCCGCTTGCGAGCCGGTGACATCGCCCGCCAGCGAGCCGCTGAAATTAACGACCGAGTTCGCCCGATCCGCCGTCACGGCTGATTGGGCGCGAAAGGCATAGCCTACCGGCGCGATGCGCACATCCGGACTCAAAGCTTGAAAATCACCCCCCGTGCTGACCCAGACTCGCAACCGAACATCGTCATTGGTAAAAATGGAGGCGGGAATCTCAGCCATGCGCGAAAGATTCGTATCTCCCAGCATAACCGAATACAAACCTCGGGCCACCGATAAGGACACCGAGGAGGAAGGCGGGGCGATGTTGGTAGATAAACCCTGATTAGACCAATACGCCTGCGCTCCGGCCTTATCCAGGAGCATGAATTTGAATTGGGCGGTACCATCAAGGTTGGTCCCACCAACCACCAAACGTCCTTGATAGCTAAGAATACCTGGAACATCCGCACGGAGTGGAACTTGTGACAATAGAATAAATAATATAAGGTATCTATACTTATAATATAGATTTCTTGAACCGTAAATCCCCATAAAAGTCCCCATACTGCGGTTAAAATAGGCTCAACCCCGGAAAACTGGCTACCCAAGCGCCATTTCACAGCTGAATGCATGGGGGGATGTTGATATACCGCCTCACCCAGGCAGTTCAATGCCCCCCAAAAAAAGAAACGCACGCCTCACATCTAGTAGTTAGATATCGGCATAATTCGGACTAGCTTAAGCATTTTCAAGCATAAAATGCGTGAGAGTTAAAAAAATATCCAAAAACACGCCACAAACCATTGTCTCACCGTTTCCCTCTCGGGCGGCCCCCCACTACGAGCCGACCCGGGGAGGGGGAAATCGAATGTTTTTTAGAACTCAACCACCGACCTCCGCGCCGATGGGATTCCCTGTATATCTTATTATTGATATATAGTATATAGTAATATTATTAGCAATATATATGTTTTATTGGGAATTCCACTTTGCGCACAAGCCTTCTCGCGCGGGCGCCGGGCAAATTAACATCGGTGCGGTTCGAGCCAGCGAATTACCGAGTGACGGTTAGATATGGTATCATTATACAAACAATCAATAGTATTATCTTCTCATTCTCGATAAGTGTTTTACCTGATTGAATTCATAATCTTTCCCGGATGGCATCATGCCCCCCTTGACTCAAGCCTACCTTGGGGGGGCGACGCTGATATCCTTCCGCTCAAGGCCCATCCTCATTCGCGCGGTAATTGACTTCTTGGCTGCTGGATTAGCGCCTTTTGAAAGGGGAAGGAGCATCGATTTCCCCGTTTCCATGCGCCCGGTTCCGCCGCCGATCAAAACCTGAGGGGGTGCTTGGTTGATATTGGCAACCGAAAACCCCATATTTCAGCGTACACGCACCGGGCAAAAGCCTTGCGAAATGTCCGGCGAAGTATAGCCTCTTAAGAAAATGATCTGCCTGCATGACCTGAGAGTCAAAGGCAAGTGTCTGAAGTCCGTGGTGTTTTGGCTGGCGCTATTACTGCATTGCCCATCGCTGATCCTGGCGGACGGAAACATTGCCGCCATTTCCACGCTAAAGGATTTGTTTGCCGGACCAGTGACCGCCGACACCTTGGCGCGCGTTCCAGCGGTGGCCACTTATGTGGATCCGACCTGGAAAACGCTTTTCGTCCAAGATGAAACCACGGGATGCCTGATACGTCATCCCGCTCCGCAGTGGGATATTAGCCCGGGAGACCGGGTCTTGATCGAAGGCTACCGAACAGATCCCGGCGCCACCAATCCCATCCAAGTGCTGCGCAACGTGACCGTGCGACGCCTCGGGGCGGGCCAATTACCCCCGGCGCGGCCGGCCAACGCAACGGATTTGAATCGCCGGGAGTTCATGGCGTGCCGGGTCGAAGTCCAAGGCACGGTGCGGGCCATCGATGAGTTGACTCGATTAAAATTAAGCCTCCGGGTGGGAGGGAAAACTTTCAGCGCCTACGTGCGCCAGCATCAAGCGTCGGATTTAACCGGCTTGTTGGATGCGGAAATCACCCTGCAAGCCATTTGCAATCAAGAGAGTCCCGCCGCCGATGGGCGGCCGGCGGAAACCACGCTGTTGGTGGAAAATTTCCAGGCCATCCGCATCCAACGCCCCGGTCCAGCCCAGCCGTTTGCCTTGCCGCGCACACCCATTGGCCAGGTGACCAACCGAATCGCCGGTCAGCGCGCGCTCGTCCGGGGTCGAATAACCGGGCAAAAGCAGTCGGTCTCGTTGTCGCTCCAGGATGAGTCCGGCAATCTCCTGGCGCTTTCACCGTTGCAGCGCACCTTGACCGTGGGTGACTTGGTCGAAGCCATCGGATTTCCCGCGCAGGAGAATGGAGCGACGCTGCTAAAGGACGTCCAATTTCACGTACTCGAATCGGCCGGCGGCCCGCCCGCGCCCCCGCCGGCCAAGTCCCAAACCGAGCCCCAATTGCCCGTCCTGACATCCATCAAACAAGTTTTGGAACTATCGCGAGACCAGGCGCGGCTGGAGTGCCCGTTGCGGGTGACGGGCGTGGTGACCCGTTTCGATCCAGTGGGCAAGACCTTCATCATACAAGATGGCGAACAGGCCATTTTCGGCGGACCCATCAGCCAAACGCAGGCGTTGAAACCGGGGCAGATAATCGAAGTCGCCGGGGTGACCAAGCCCGGCGACGTGCTCACCATGATCTCGCCCGCCAAGGTTACCGTGCTAGGCGAGGGCGCGATGCCCGACGCGCCGCTCATTTCGTTTCAAACCGGCATGTCAGGCATATTCGACTGCCGACGGGTGAAGGTTCAAGGGGTGGTGCAATCGGCTTTCTGGTTGGACGACTTTGTGAACCTAGATTTAGTGGCCACCGACGGCCGATTCTGGTGTACCCTACCGGCGCCGTCCGATTCGCCCTTTCGAACGAATCTACTCAATGCCTTTGTGGAATTGGAAGGGGTATGCATCGTGAGCGTTGATAGCTTGGGCGGACCCTCGAACATGCAAATCATCCTGCAGCTGGAGAAGGATATCCGGATACTGCAAAGCGCTCCGACCAGCGAATACAAAGTACGTTCCATGGCCATCGGCGACACGCTCGGATTCCTGCTGCCCTCCGAGGCCCATCACCGCTTGAAAATTCGCGGCGTGGCCACCTACTGGTACCCGGGCCGCGAGCTTTACGTGCAGGACGCCACCGGCGCCATTTGCGTGCAAACCACCGATCAAACCAACCGGGTCGAACTCGGGGATGAAGTCGAAGTGATCGGCTTCCGCGCCATGGGCGAAAGCGCCCCGGTGCTGAGAAACGCCGAATACCAAGTCGTGGGCAAGGGGCAAACGCCGACCGCCGCGTTCCTGCGCACCCGCGAGGCGCTAAACCTGGCCAACCGCGGGCGTTTGGTGCAAATCGAGGCGAAACTGCGAGAGGACGCCCCGCCCGCCACCGCGCCGGAACTCGTGCTGGAGGATGGACCGAACCTTTTCACCGCGCGCCTGCTCCCCTTGCCCGACGGTCAGCTTTCGCCGGCCTGGCGCGCGGGCAGCAAGTTGCGCGTCACCGGCATCTGCATGCTGCGGCTGGATGAATCGCGCGTGCCGCGCGCCTTCCGCCTGCTGCTGCGCACCCCGGCCGATGTGGCAGTCATCGAAACCCCCTCCTGGTTCACCACGCCCCGGATCGTCGCGTCCGCCCTAATGCTCATGGCCGTCGTCTTTGTTACCCTCGGCTGGGTCGCCGCGCTGCGCCGCCAAGTGTCCGAACAGACGGAGCAAATCCTGCGACGCCTGGAGTCGGAAGCCGCCACCGAACGTCGTCTCGCCCTGGTTTGGGAAGCTTCCGCCGACGGCATGCGAATGACGGACGCCAACGGAATCGTAGTCCAGGTGAATCAGGCCTATTGCCAAATGGTGAAAAAAACCCGCGGCGAGTTGGAAAACCGACCCTATTGGGAAGCGCTTCAAACCGGAGATAAAAAGTTGCTGCTGGCGGATTACCAAGCGCGCTTTCGGAGCCGAGTCATGGCCCCATGGAAAGAAATCGCGCTGGTTTTGTGGAATGGCGAGGCCAAGTGGTTCGAACTTTCCAGCCGATTCATCGAACGCGCCGAATCCTCCCCGTTACTGCTGGCCCAATTCCGTGACATTACGGAACATAAATTGGCGGAGGAAGAAAAGACCCGGCTGCAGGAACAGCTGGCGCAAATCCACAAAACCGAGTCGATCGGCCGCTTGGCCGGGGGCGTGGCGCACGATTTCAACAAC
>DBTJ01000140.1:0-541 GCA_002306985.1 Verrucomicrobia bacterium UBA1319 | reverse complement strand
GGCGCACGATTTCAACAACATGCTTCAAGTCATCCTGGGCAACACCATCTTGACCCTTGAAGAACTCCCCCCCGGGAGCCCGCTGCACGAAGCCCTGCTGGAAGTTAAAAACTCGGCCCAGCGCTCGGCCGATTTGACCCGTCAATTGCTGACCTTTGCCCGCAAACAAACCATCAACCCCAAGGTGTTGGACCTTAATGAGACGGTCGCCGCCATGCTCAAGATGCTGCAACGGTTGATCGGCGAAAACATCCAATTAGTTTGGCTCCCGGGCAAAGACCTCTGGCCGGTCAAAGTCGACCCGGCCCAGATCGATCAAATCCTGGTTAACTTATGCGTTAACGCCCGCGACGCGATCGTGGAATCCGGCCAAATCACCATCACCACCGCCACGGCGCGCTTCGATGAAACCCTAGCCCGCACCAATCCCGATTGCGCGCCGGGCGAATACGTCGTGCTAACGGTTAGCGACACCGGCCACGGCATCGACGCCGCCACTCGGAACCATCTTTTCGAGCCATTCTTCACCACCAAAGAAATG
>DBTJ01000105.1:5383-11330 GCA_002306985.1 Verrucomicrobia bacterium UBA1319 | reverse complement strand
ACCGTCAATCGATTCCGTTCTTTCCGACTCATTAATAATCTCTCCATCGTGGCCGCCGTAACGGCCACAATATATGGGGACATTCTCATGGGGTTCCGACACTTTTACAGAAAGAAATTTACACCGGCCTCGGCATGGCTTGTCCTGTCATAAGTTCTCTCGTTTTGTAATACGCCCAAAACGCCCCGATCCAAAGCCCAAGTGGAATAATAATGAAGGCGAGTAAGGGAAGGAGCGCAGGAAGTATCAGTATATAAAGGGGTATCCGCATAACCCTTTTCCATGCCGGGGGGCTGGCGGCGGGAACGTTAGGCGACGGATTTGTATCCGCAGTTCGCTTCTGCGAGCGCAGCGGATCATTTAGGGCGCAAATGAGGACGGCGCTCCAGACGAGCAAGAGGCCCAATCCCATTAAGATAATGGTCGTCTTCACTGTAATCCGCCTGAACGAACTATGGTCGACCGTTGATTATTCGACACGCGCGGCTCGGGACGCGCTGGCGGCGCGAGTTGCTTGGGAATGAAAACCCAGGCCAGTACGGCGCCGGCGAACAGGGCGGCGGCGATCACATAGAGCGCGATCGAGGGATCATTGCTGTATTTTTTAAGCCAGATCGGGATATTGGGTCCGATATAGCCGCCCAAGTTGCCCACGGAATTGACCACGCCGATGCCGGCCGCCGCCGCCGTGCCGGCTAAAAACGTGGAAGGAACCGGCCAGAATACTGGCATCGAACCGATCACACCCAGAGTCCCCAGGGAAAGAAACGCGACGGCCAGGATGGGTTTGTCGGCAAAGACGCCACTGAGGATTAGCCCCAGGCCGCCAGCGGTGACATTCAGCACATAATGCATTCGGCGCTCCCCGGTGCGATCGGAATGGCGGCTCAGGCATATCATCCCCACCACCGCCACCGCGTAAGGAATGGCGGTGACCAAGCCGGTGTTTAGATAGCCTTTGACGCCAAATGCCCGAACGATGGTTGGCAGCCAAAACGTAATCCCATATAGGCCGATCATGAGGGTGAAATAGATGGCGCACAGCGCATACACTTTTCCGCACTTGAACGCATCCATCACCCGCACCTGGCTTTTATGGCGGTCTTCAACCTCCAAGTTGCGGGTGAGCAACGCCTTTTCCTCGGCGTTCAGCCAACGGGACTCGGCGATACTGCTGTCCAAATAGAAATAAACCCAAATCCCGACCAGGATGGAGGGTACTCCCTCGGCCAGAAACAGCCATTGCCAGCCGGCCAAGCCCGCCACGCCGGAAAACTTATCCATTATGAAGCCCGAAATCGGGTTGCCCACCACGCCCGAGACCGCTATGGCGGAGACGAAGAGGGCGGTGCGGGTCGAGCGGAGCCGGGATGGATACCAGAGTGTTAAATAAAAAATGATCCCCGGGAAAAACCCCGCCTCTGCAAAGCCCAGCAGCATGCGCATGCCGTAGAACGCCCACTCGCCGCGAACGAACATCATCGCCGCGGAGACTATGCCCCAGGAAATCATGATCCGCGCAATCCAGGCCCGGGCGCCGAACCGCTTAAGCAGGATGTTACTGGGCACCTCGAAAAGAAAATAACCCAGGAAGAAAATGCCCGCGCCCGTGGCAAACGCCGCCTCGCTCAACCCGACGTCCTTGAGCATTTGGAGCTTGGCGAAACCGACATTCACGCGATCCAGATACGCCAGGATGTAGCATAAAAACAAGAACGGTATCAGGCGCAAGTCAACCTTGCGGTACGTCAAAGTCTCAAGCGAGGTCTCAGTGGCGATCATTAGGCGTATCATTGAAGCGCCTCAACCCGGCGCAAGCAAGCCATTACCCGCCGCGACTGGAGCCGTCATTCCAACGTCGCCGAGCACGAACCATTACGATCGATTCGTTTCGCGACCTAAGAGATCATCGATCCGACAACTAAAACTTTGAGCGGTTCAGCCAATTTCCGGATTGTTCCGAAAGCAGACCGGCACAATTCCGCGCGCCAAAATCACTTTGCTTCGCGCAGGGTGATTTGGCCGTTGGCTTCGATGTTGAGGGGCACAATCGCGGGCTTCTCGGTTACGGGGCCGTTGAAAATCGTCGCCCACCACTGGCCTTCCGTGTCCTTGAAATACATATTGTGACCGCCATTGGGGATGGCCGGATAACGGGCGCTGTATGGCCCATAAATATTCTTCGAGGTCGCCAGCCACGCCGTGTATTTGCCATCATAATGGTCCGCCGCCGAGAGCATATAGGTGTCGCCTATCCGAAACAAGAACACCCCTTCATAGCCGATATGGTCGAACGAATTGGCGCCATGGATTTTGAGGCACAAAGTGGAATGATGGGAAGGGTCGGGATCGGACACGCTGAGGTGGAGCTTTCGCACCGGCTCGGCGGGTCCGCTCAGGTCGGGCTTTAATTTGCGAATCTTGCCGCAGTGCCAAACGAAGTACAGGGTGCCATCCACATCCTCGAAGAGCGAGGCGTCGATTTCATCGCCCAGCCGTTCGTTCGGTGAAACGTCGGCATACGGGCCTTCCGGCTTGCCCGTGGTGCTTTTCAACAAGCCGGAGCCGGAGTCTTTAAATTCGCCGGTATAGGTGGGCATGCTATAGGTCAGCCAAAAAGTACCCTTTTTGTAATGCACTTCCGGCGCCCAAAGCGGGCAGCCATGGTCCTTGTAAGGCTTGTGCCAAGGGCTACCGCCGTAGCGCCATTCGAAATCCAGTTTTTCCCAGTTCTTCAGATCTTTCGATTTCCATAGGCGGATGCTATTCTGCCCCTCCGTGGTCCCGGTTAAATAATAGGTGCCGTCGGGCCCGAGGCAAATTGACGGATCGCGCATGTAGCCGTTGAACAGGAGCCGAACGGACGCATCCAAGCGTTGCATCGACTCCGACAACTTCAAAGGTGAAGCCTCGGCGGCAACGGCTTTGCCCGCCGGATTCTCAGCGCCTCCGTTCGTGTCCAGGCCCGCTCCCCGCGCTCCGCCAATGGTGCCAAACAGTACCACCACGCATAAGGCCACCGCTAGTCGGCGGCACGTTCCGATTATGCTTGTCGAGGGGATTCGCGTACCCCATCGCGGGTTCGCCAATTTCATAGGCTGATTGGCATTAGGTTGGGAAAATGCATTCATATAAGCTGTTTGATGACGTAAAATGAATCACTGTCAATTTTGAGTCTGTCCACATATTTGGATATCTTTGGCCGAATGTCGAGCCACCTATTAATGTGATCGTGTGGCGTCAGCGCTATCGGCTAGTAACCAAACAAGCCTTACTCAAAGCTTTGCCATGCATCGTCATTAGTCGACGTATGTCAATTTGTTTCCGGTGCTGGGTTTACTGCCAAGACGGTACGTTTTAGTTTTTGAGAAATCAATCCTATGGCGAGGTCTACACGATGCGATACGAATAGTGTATTCCTTCTCTGGCATGTCCACGAATTTGCAGGCCAAGAAGATGATGCCAAACTGATGGGAGTTTATGGGACCAGGAGTGCCGCCGCACTTGCTCGAAACCGCGCGAAAATGCTACCGGGCTTTCATGAGCATTCCAAGGGTTCATGATCTGCGAACATGAAATCGACAAGGACCATTGGACTTCGGGATTCATCACCGTCCGTCCGGGCATGAAGCGGCCGAATCACCAAATCGGACGTAATCGAAGCAAAAGCAAAACTTCACTTTAATAATGCCCGTGAAAGATCGCTGGATTCCAGAGAACTTTTCCATTCCGCCACCGAATACCATCACTGACGGGGGGGCCTCCCATTCCCTGCTCTTTTTTTGCCGCGCCTTATTCGGACTCCGTATTGGCTTTGGGCAGGCAAATCCAGAGTACCACGTACAAGATCAAGCCAACGCCAAAGGCTAGCAAGGCGAAGAGGAATGCGGCTCGGTAGATCCATGAAGGAATGAGTGTCGCCGCGCCCAAACCTCCACACACGCCTCCAATCCAGCTGTCGTTGGATGACTTGGTCGCTTTTTTCAGGTTCTCCCAGATGTTCATGTTGTCCTCCGTTGGGTTCATCGTTGCTCCTAACTCCCATTCTGAGGCCGCCGTTTCGAGCATGGAAGCGGTGGTGGGTTTTCGGGTTTGGTCCAGCTGGCGCTAGGTTGGGGCGCAAGTTCATAGCCCAAGCCTATCTCGATCATGGTTGTTTGCGCAAACACAGGACCGCCAAATTATTCGTGTCCAGGACGCGGCGATACGCCCGGAATGGCTCCCCAGTCCAAGCGGAGGACTCCAGCCATTCGAGTTCCAACACCCAATCGCCTGGGATATGCCGCGCTCTTTCGGGCAACTCCGAGGGCCGCAGACGTTTCAACTCCCAGATTTGGCCCACTCGCGCGGCCCGAGCAAACGCCGCTTTCTCTTCGGCTACCGTTTTGGCTGACTCGACTTGTCTAATCGCGCAGCCAAACTTCAGCGGCAGGCACACCAAAATATACCCCAAAACCACCGCCAGGAGAAGTAATAGGCCGACGCCCACGCGCAATAGAGGTTTTGGCAGGTGAACCGGCGATTTACTTGTCATCCTCGACATCGATATGCACACCGTTCGTGTCGGTGGCGTTCGTCGGCGTTAGGTGGCCGGCGGCGGGCATCGCTTCCGCTTTTGCCGGCGCATTTGAAATGGCGCCTGTGGCTGGGGCGTTCGTATCCGTCGCATGCTGTTTCAATTCGCGAGCCAGCGCGGCGGCGTCGGAGCCGGCCAATTCCTCCGATAGCACGACCAGAGCGATGCGGCGGTTTTTGGCCCGGCCTTCGGCGGTGGCGTTATCGGCGATGGGATGGAATTCGCCATAGCCGACTGCGCCCAAGCGGCGGGGATCAACCCCCGCTTTCTCCGTCAGAAAGCGCACGGCGGCGGTGGCCCGGCCGGTGGAGAGCTCCCAATTGCTGGAATACTTATTCCGGGCGGAGGCGCGAATGGGGACATTATCGGTGTGGCCGATGACGTGGATTTGGCGGTTTGGATACTGCGCCAGCACGGAAGCAATCTGCATTAAAACTTGTTCCCCTTCCGGCTTGAGCACCGCTTCGCCCGAATCGAACATGATCCGGTCCAAAATATTCACCGTGAGCTTGCCCTGCAATTGCGAGATGGTGACGTCCTTGGATTGGATGGCGTCGCGCATTTCCTGCTCCATGGATTTTTGGGCCAGAGTGGCGGCTTCCTTCTCCTGCCGTAAATCGTCGATCTGCTTTTTGGCCAGATTGATTTGGTTAGTCAGGGATTCCAAACTCGTACCCGCCTGTTCCAACTGGGCGCGCAAATCTTTGGTCTCCTTCCCCTGCTGCCAGAGGTTAAGACCAGCGACTCCCAACAAGACCAAGGCGGAAAAAATGCTCGCGAAAAACCACACCTGTTTCGGCATGGAGGGAAGCGTAACTCAAGCCGGGTTTGGCGCAATACGAAAACGTCAAATTACTGGGCGCGCGCGCGAATCAAAACAAATGCTTGCCGCTAGGGCGGGGTGCCGCTTTACTTTGGGGGGCTGGACTGGCCCTAGTCCGCTGTAAGACCATGAATCTTGAATTGTTGACCCAAGCCAAGGCGCTCGGTTTCTCCGACCGCCAAATCGCTCATTTGACGGGAAAGACCGAAGACGCCATCCGCGCCTGGCGCAAACAGGCGGGATTAGTGCCGAGCTATCGGCTGGTGGATACTTGCGCGGCCGAATTCGAGGCCTATACCCCATATTATTACTCCACCTACGATCGTGGGGATAATGAATCCCGGCTCACGGATAAACGTAAAGTGATGATCTTAGGTGGTGGCCCCAACCGCATCGGCCAAGGCATCGAGTTTGATTATTGCTGTGTGCATGCGGCGTTCGCACTCAAAGAGTTAGGCTTGGAAACGCTGATGGTGAATTCGAATCCGGAAACGGTCTCCACGGATTACGACACGAGTGATAAGCTGTACTTCGAGCCGCTGACGCTG
>DBTJ01000105.1:1611-5134 GCA_002306985.1 Verrucomicrobia bacterium UBA1319 | reverse complement strand
ACTTCGAGCCGCTGACGCTGGAGGATGTTTTAAACATTTACGAGCGTGAGGGTTGCTGGGGCGCAATCGCGCAGTTTGGCGGGCAAACGCCCCTGAACTTGGCGCTCGGGTTGCAAAAGAACGGGGTCAACATCATTGGCACCTCGCCGCAAAGCATCGAGATCGCCGAAGACCGCAAATTATTCGCGGCGATGCTCCGTCAACTGAATATTCCACAACCGCCCAACGGGCTGGCTACCAATGAAGTGGAGGCATTGGAGGCGGCTCACAAACTGGGGTATCCGATCCTGATGCGCCCTTCGTTCGTGCTGGGCGGGCGGGCGATGCAGATCGTTTATTCGGATCATGAACTGGTGCAGTACATGCGTTTTGCGGTGGAAGCCTCGCCGGAACGCCCGGTATTGATCGATAAATTCCTGGAGGAAGCCACCGAAGTTGACGTCGATTGCATTGCCGATGTGGGGTTGTTCGCGGATTCGCGCCAAGGCACTGTGGTGATTGGCGGGATGCTCGAACACATCGAATTCGCGGGCGTGCATTCGGGCGATGCGGCCATGGTGCTACCGACGCATACCTTGCAACCGCAAGTGGTTGAGACCATGCGCCAATACACCGACGCGATGGCTCGGGAGTTGAAGGTGGCTGGGTTGATGAACGTGCAGTACGCGGTGAAAGACGGGGTGGTGTACGTGTTGGAAGTCAATCCGCGCGCCTCACGTACCGTGCCGTTCGTAAGCAAAGCGATCGGCCATCCTTTGGCCAAGCTGGCGGCTAAAGTCATGGCGGGCAAGACCCTGGTGGAACTGGGTTTCACGCGGGAAGTCACCCCCAAGTACCATGCGGTCAAGGAATCGGTCTTCCCGTTCAATCGTTTCCATGGCCAGGATATTTTGCTCTCACCCGAAATGCGCTCGACCGGCGAAGTCATGGGTTTGGATGCCGACCCCGGCATCGCCTATGCGAAATCCCAAATGGCAGCCGGCGGTCCGCTCCCGCTGAAAGGATGTGTGTTCATCAGCGTAAGCGATAACGATAAAAACGAAGTCGCCCCGGTGGCGCGCGAGTTGGTTGAACTCGGCTTCGAGATTATTTCCACCGGCGGCACGGCGGCGGTGCTCGAAAAAGCCGGTCTAAAAGTGCGGCGCATCTTTAAAATCGCCGAGGGCCGTCCCAACGCGATCGATCTGCTCAAAAATCGGGAAGTCCAACTGGTAATCAATACGCCCTCCGGGCAAATACCACGCGCCGACGAGGTCAAAATCCGGACGACGGCGGTTTACACCAACACGCCCATTATGACGACGCTAAGCGGGGCCAAAGCGGCCGCGCGGGGCATTGCCGCTTTGCAGCGTAGCGGCTATTCGGTGAAGACCTTGCAGGAGCACCACGTTAGCAGCCTCGCCAAGGGCTAGGCAGGATAAGGTGGCCATCGGGACTTAAGGTCCATCGGTTTCAGGAGCGTTTAATTATGACAGACGCAGCCCATGGCTTGCCATCACGGGAAAACCCGACGGCTTTGATTACCGGTGGTTCCCGGGGCATTGGACGTGGGATTGCCATTGCTCTCGCCGGAATTGGCTGGAACCTCATACTCAATTACGCGGGCAATCGCGGCGCCGCCGAAGAGACGGCACAGATTTGCGTGGCGCAAGCCGGTGAAACCGGACACACCATCCACGTGGAAATCGTCCAAGCCGACATCAGCCTCGCCCCCGACCGCGACCGCCTGGTGAATTTCGCCCGCCAGCATTGCCACCGGCTGGATTTGCTGGTCAACAACGCCGGCGTGGCGCCCGAACAACGCGTGGATTTGCTGGAAACCAGCGAAGCCAGTTTTGATCGTTTGATGGCCATCGACGTCAAAGGCCCTTTCTTTTTAACCCAGCAAGTGGCGCGGTGGATGATCGACCAATGCCCGGCGGCGGCGAGCTCCACCTATTCACCCCAGATCGTCACCGTGGGCTCCATTAGCGCCTATACGGCATCCGTCAATCGCGGCGAATATTGCGTGGCCAAAGCGGCCCTGGGAATGCTGACTCCGCTGTTTGCCACCCGCCTGGCGGAATATGGCATCCGGGTGTACGAACTTCGCCCTGGCATCATTGCCACAGATATGACGGAAGGCGTCAAAGCCAAATACGACCCCTTGATCGATGGCGGCCTGACGCCGATTCGCCGCTGGGGATCTCCGCTAGATGTAGGGAAGGCGGTGGTGGGTATCGCGCAACATTTATTCCCCTTCAGCACGGGTGAGGTGATCAACATCGACGGCGGTTTCCACCTACGCAGATTATAATGCGAGCGGGTTGCGACGGGAAACGGACAGCCCTAAATCGACCCATTCGCGACGCGACGCTTCCTCGACTCAGCCGCAAATATGCCGTCAACTCATCGCCAATAAAAGCAAAGAAAATAGCAATAGCCGTGGAGATTCCTTGCCGATTATCCCGTAAATTGGTAGTGCAGGTTGGGAAGCGGAAAAAATAGGAAGCGCTATACCAGCACCCCCTATTTCCGCAGTCTTACCCTAGCAGTTGAACTGATAAGATGATGGACTGCGGACGTGTATCCGGCATAAGATCACCTCGAATCCTTCGCGCATTGGGTGCGAAGAACTATTTATAATAATTAGAAAGCTTATATCAAAAGGAATCTCATGTCTCACGATTCGTCTTCATCCCAGCCAGAAAAGAAAAGGACGGGCGGGCCAGATCCATCCCATGATGTTTTGCGTAGTGTGCGTCGGCATCCCTTGGACGCCATCTTCGCCCCGAAGAGTGTGGCGGTTATCGGCGCGACGGAAAAACCCGGCAGCGTCGGTCGCACGGTACTTTGGAATTTGATGAGCACGCCTTTTGGCGGCGCGGTGTATCCGGTGAATCCGACCCGTGCCAGTGTGCTGGGCATCAAGGCGTATCCCAATATCGCGGCCGTGCCGGAGAAGGTCGACCTCGTGGTGGTCACCACGCCGGCGGCGGCGGTACCTGGCATTATCAGCTCCTGCGCGGACATTAAGATTCCAGGGGCGGTCATCATTTCGGCCGGCTTCAAGGAAACGGGTCCGGCGGGCGTGGAGTTAGAGCGCCAAGTGCTGGAGCATGCGCGCCGCGGCGGCATGCGCATCATCGGCCCGAACTGCTTGGGCGTGATGAACCCGGTTACGGGTGTGAACGCGACGTTTGCCTCCACCATGGCGCGCCGCGGCAATGTGGGATTTATCAGCCAGAGCGGCGCGCTCTGCACCGCGGTGTTGGATTGGAGCTTGCGCGAAATGGTCGGCTTCAGCGCCTTCACCTCGATCGGCTCCATGCTCGATGTGGGCTGGGGCGATTTGATCGATTATTTGGGCAATGACCCGAACACCAAGAGCATCGTCATTTACATGGAATCGATCGGCGACGCCCGCGCGTTCCTTTCCGCCGCGCGCGAAGTGGCGCTGACCAAGCCGATCATCGTGATCAAGGCCGGCCGCACCGCCGCCGCCGCCAAGGCCGCCGCCAGCCACACCGGCTCGCTGGCCGGC
>DBTJ01000105.1:1177-1388 GCA_002306985.1 Verrucomicrobia bacterium UBA1319 | reverse complement strand
GCCGCACCGAAGGCGCCGCCCGCGCGGCCGCTTCGCACACCGGCTCCCTGACGGGCAGCGACGACGTGCTGGAAGCCGCTTTCAAACGCTGTGGCGTGTTGCGCGTGAACAACATTTCCGACTTGTTCTACATGTCCGAAGTGCTGGGCAAGCAACCGAGCCCGCGCGGCAAACGGCTGACGATGATCACCAACGCCGGCGGACCGGGCGT
>DBTJ01000105.1:679-907 GCA_002306985.1 Verrucomicrobia bacterium UBA1319 | reverse complement strand
CCAACGCCGGCGGACCGGGCGTGCTGGCCACGGACGCGCTGCTTTCGAGCGGCGGCGAACTGGCGCAAATTTCCCCGGGCACCACGGAAGCCCTCAACAAAATCCTGCCCGCTCACTGGAGCCACAATAACCCGATCGACGTATTGGGCGACGCGAGCGCGGACACTTACGCCAAGACGCTGGAGATCGCCGGTAGCGACCCAAACAGCGACGGTTTGCTGGTGATTT
>DBTJ01000105.1:0-400 GCA_002306985.1 Verrucomicrobia bacterium UBA1319 | reverse complement strand
CCAAAAGCCATGACCGACGCGACGCAGACGGCCGAAAAACTGAAGGCGTTCGGCAAGATCGAAGGCAAACCCGTGCTGGCCAGCTGGATGGGGGGTGTCGATGTGGCGGCGGGCGAGGAGATCCTCAATCGCGCCAACATTCCGACCTTCCCCTATCCGGACACCGCCGCGCGCGTGTTCACCTCGATGTGGCGCTATACCGATAATTTGCGTTCGCTCTACGAAACGCCCTCGAACTCGGGCGAAGTGGAAGAAACCGCCACCGCCCAGACCAAAGCCGCGGCAATGATCGACTCGATCCGCCAGACCGGACGGACGATTTTGACGGAATTCGAGTCCAAAGAACTGCTTGCCGCCTACGGGATTCCGACCGTCATCACCAAGATCGCCAAGACCGAAG
>DBTJ01000108.1:34106-45607 GCA_002306985.1 Verrucomicrobia bacterium UBA1319 | reverse complement strand
GCAATTATGGCACGGAAATTTTGCTGGCTGGCAAGACGTGAACGAGGAGCCTATCCGCAGGGATCGGTAACGAGTTCACAACGCAGCCAGCAGGCAAAAGAGCCAGCCAGAATGCTCCAATTATTTTTTCGCGCTGCCTTAGCAGGATTGTTCCGCAACCCCTGAGGCCAATTCCGTCGGGCTCACGGCTGAACTGGCGGCATCTCCTCCGGCGCACCATTGGTCCGCTCACCGTCAATAGGACCGCCAGCTGGGATGGCGCCCCGAAGCGTAACGCCCCTAGATTCCCCAACGACGGCAAAGGGACCGGCCGTTAGGTGGGGCTCCGGCCCGCTCCTGGAGCGTCCGGATGCCCGGCGATAGCCGCGCAAAACCGTCCATCGCGAAACCAACGAGGGGCCGCTTCGTTCGCTTCGCCCAGAGACGGCTTTATTTCGCCTGCGCTTTGGCGGCGAGGCGGCGCAAGGTGGGGAGCACGTCGCCGATGGCCACGGCGTCCGCATCCGGCTTGCCCAAGCCAAAATAGAGCTTGCGATACAGCGGATAGAGTTCCTGGTACACCGCCACCGCGGCGGGCTGGGGTTTGACCACGCGGAATTTCGGGCACAAGGCTTTCTGCGCCTTCTCGATCGTGGGATACACCCCCGCCGCGAGGAAGGCGAAGATCGCGGAGCCGAGGCTGGTGACTTCCGTTTTGGGCACCAGCACGGGCTTGTTGAAGACGTTCGCGTAAATCTGGTTCAACGTTTCGTCCTTTTGGGGAATGCCGCCGCCATTAATCACGCGGTCCACCCGCACGCCATGCTCGGCCATGCGCTCGATGATGATCCGCGTGTGGAAGGCGGTGCCTTCGATGGCGGCGAACAGTTCATCGGCCGCCGTGCTCACCAGGTTCCACCCCAAAGTAACGCCGCCTAATTCGGGATTCACCAGCACCGTGCGGTCCCCGTTGTCCCAGGACATGCGCAAGAGCCCCGTCTGGCCCGCGCGATACTGCGTGACGGCCGCGGAGAGCTCGCGCACTTTCACCCCCGCGCGCCGCGCGATGGCGTCAAAAATGTCACCCGTGGCCGATAGCCCCGCTTCAATGCCGGTGTAGCCGGGATGAATCGAGCCGGGCACCACGCCGCACACGCCCGGGATCAAGCTCGCCTTTTGGGCGATCGCCATGATGCAAGTGGAGGTGCCCACCACGTTGACAACATCCCCTTCCGCAATGCCCGCGCCAATGGCGTCCCAATGCGCGTCGAACGCGCCCACCGGAATGGGAATGCCCGCCGACAATCCCAGTTTGGCGGCCCATTCCGGGCAAAGCCGGCCGGCGATTTTGTCGGAGGTTTCATAGCGACCCGCGATTTTGCCGCGCACGCCCTTGAATGCGGGGTCCACCGCGACGAGGAAATCCTCGGGGGGCAAACCACCCAGGGACTCGTTCCACATCCACTTGTGGCCCATGGCGCAAATGCTGCGGGGCGCCAGCTCGGGATCGGTGATGCCGCACAAGACGGCCGCCACCATATCACAATGCTCCAACGCCGTGACGAACCGCGCGCGCTTTTTGGGGTTATGGCGCAGCCAGTGCAGCAGCTTGGAAAAGCCCCACTCGGAGGAATAAGTCCCGCCGCACCACTCGATGGCTTTCATCTCGGCGCGCCGCGCGGTGGCGGTGATTTCCGCCGCTTCGCGCTTGGCGCGATGATCGCACCACAGGTAATAATCATCCAGCGGGGCCAGCCCGGCGCCCACCGGAATCACGCTGGAACCGGTGGTGTCCAGCGCGATGGCCAACACTTGATCCCCCTTCACGCCCGCCGCTTTCACCGCCGCGCGGGTAGCTTTCGCCAGCGCCTCCATGTGGGCGGCATGCGCTTGCGTGGCGTGATCCGGATCTTCTGTTTTCCGCGTCAACGGATAATCGGCCGCCGCCGAGCCGAGGCGCCCTTTCTTAAAATCGACAATGGAAACCCGCACACTCAAGGTCCCGAAATCCACTCCAGCTACTATTTTCATATGGTTTGCTCTCCTATACACCAAAGGGACGGCGCGTTTCCAGCGAAATAGTTAACTTTGTTTAATAAATCCGTAAGGCCGGCTTTTCGGCGGCGTTCAAACGGGATTGCGGTTGTCTCCCGGCGATTCCGAGTCTAGGGTATGTCGCCATGGAACTAGCTAAAGTGCGCCAATATCTGAAGGAAAACCACCCCCGCTTCGTGGCGGAACTCGGCGAATACATCCGTTTCGCCAGCATTTCGGCCCAACCGGACCACCGGCCACAAATGGAGGCCTGCGCGCAGTGGCTGCGCGATCATTGCGAACAAATCGGCCTGACGGCCAAACTCGTGCCCACGCCGGGTAATCCGGTGGTGGTCGCCAAAACCCCGGTCCAGCCCGGTTTGCCGACCTTTCTCGTATACGGCCACTACGATGTTCAGCCCGTGGACCCGCTGGAACTCTGGCAATCGAAACCCTTTGAGCCGCGCGTCGCGAAAAACGTGATGTACGGGCGCGGCACCTGCGATAACAAGGGCCAGCACTTGGCGCACTTGAACGCCATCGAGGCGTACTTAAAGACCGGCACCCCCCTGCCCTGTAATCTGACGTTCATTTGCGAGGGCGAGGAAGAAGTCGGCAGTTTGAACCTGGCCGGGTTCCTGCAAAAACATAAAGCCGAATTGGCGTGCGATGCCGTGGTGATCTCCGACACCGGCATGCCCAGCCGCAAGCACCCGGCGCTCACCTACGCCCTGCGCGGCGTGGCGTGCCTGGAGGTCAAGCTCACCGGTCCGTCGCGCGACCTCCATTCCGGATTGTTCGGCGGCTCGGTCGATAATCCGGCCATGGCCCTCTGCCAGATGCTCGCCCAACTGCGCGACAAAAAAGGCCGGATCACCGTGCCTGGATTTTACGAGGACGTGGCTGCGCTTTCGGCCTTTGAACGCAAGCAACTGGCCCGGCTCCCCTACAAAGAAGCCGAATACAAAAAGTTTCTGGGTGTGAAAACCCTCTTCGGCGAAGCCGGCTTTACGGCCTGGGAACAGCGCACCGCGCGGCCCACCCTGGAAATCAACGGCTTGACCAGCGGCTACCAAGGGGTCGGCAGCAAAACCATCGTCCCCTCCTGGGCGAGCGCTAAAATCACCACGCGCTTGGTGGCCAATCAAAAACCCAAGCAAGTGCTCAAGGCCGTCAGCGATCACCTCAAAAAACTCTGTCCGCCCACGATGAAAATCGCGATCGAGATCGGCCACGCGGGCGATCCTTACTTGATGTCGCCCACCAGCGAGCTAGCCCAAGCCGCGTTGCGGGCGCTCAAAAGCTCCTTTCAATGCGAGCCCGTGCTCCTGCGCGAAGGCGGCTCCATTCCCATCGTGAACGATTTCAAAAAAATCCTGAAAGCGGACACGCTGCTGCTCGGCCTCTCGCTGCCCGACGATAACGCGCACTCCCCCAACGAGAAATTCGACCTGAAAATCTTCGCCCTGGGCATGCAAATGTCCGCGACGCTCTGGCCGGAACTGGCCGATAAAAGCTCAAAGTAGCGGCTTAAGACCGCTGAAGATCCCGTTGCACCCAAGGCCGTCGTTCGATGGCCTTGGGTTTGCCGCAATTTAAAAAGGGCTCGGACGCAAGCTTAACATTGACATAAGCCTGACTTATCGACTTTGGACCCGCATTGACGGCTGGCAAACGATCCACTAACCGCAACTGTTTTATCCTTTTTCCACCTTGGGCAATTCCCGGGTGGAAAAGGCGCGCCCGAGGAAGGAGCCGAGACTGTAGTAGCCTTGGGTGTCCGGGGCGAAAATGATGGGTTTGACCTTTTTAATATCGAGCAGACCGGAGCGGTCCATCACTGATTCATCGGCTTTGACGTCGAGGATTTCGCCCACGAACTGCGTGTGCAATCCCAGGTCGAATACGTGCAGCACGCGGCATTCCAGATTCAGCGGACATTCTTTAAGGTAGGGCGCGTCCGCCTTTTCACCGCGCACCGTGGTCCAGCCCGAATGAGCGAATTTATCCGTGTTTTTGCCGGAGACGAGGCCGAAATAATCCGCGACTTTGAGCTGGTCTTCGGAGGGAATGTTTAGCGTGAACGCCTTCCGCGCAATGAGATTGTCATACGAATAGGTGGCTTTGCGCAGGGATACGGCGACACTGGGCGGCTGTGAATTGCAGATTCCGCACCACGAAGCGGTCATGGCGTTCGGTTTGCCGGCGGCGTCATAACTGCCGATGATAAAGACCGGGGTAGGATAGACCAAGGTTTGCGCTCCGAGAGACTTTTTCATGATGGGAACAATCTTACCTCTGCCACGCGCGAACTGGCAAACGGTATTTGACTGGGCCAGGCACAAAAAACACGCCGCAAACGAGGGTTAAATCCCCAAAGATTCCTAGCGAAAGCATCCCGCCTTCCCCCGCAAAGTTGAGCCGCCGCCGGTTATTTTCCTTACGCATATGTCACTTGTTATCAGGGAGGCAAGTGGTATAGTGAGCCCGACTGGGCGAGGACCAGAGCTCCATGGGAGGGGCAAACCACGGCGGTAGCGAACCATGAATCTATGGCATGAATACTGCTTTGCTTAAACGTAATAAGTTGACGCACCCAGGCTATGTGTGGGGGCCTGCCGGTTGGGGCGAAAATTAATGAAATGCTTATCAAATATCGTATTCTTGTTCTTAACTGGACTTTTGGCATTCGCGCAAATAAGTGACGCCCAGATCGTCATCAACGAAATTTATTACAATCCGCCCGCCAAGACCACGCGCACGGAATTCGTGGAATTGTATAACGCCGGTTCCACAGCGGTAGATTTATCCGGCTGGTCCTTAAGCGGTGGCATTAGCTATATATTTCCCGCCACCGCCGCCATGCCCGCCGGCGCCTACTGGGTGGTGGCGCAAGATCCGGCGGCGGCCCGGCAGTATTTCGAGGTTAACGCCTTCGGGCCGTTCAGCGGCAGCCTCAATAATGAAGGCGACACGGTTCGTTTGCTCGACAACCTCGGCAACGTCCTTAACGAAGTCACTTTTGGAGTTGGTTTTCCCTGGCCCTGCGCCGCCGCGGGCGATGGCAGTTCGATGGAGTTAATCAACCCTACGCTCGATAACCGAGTGGGCGCCAACTGGCGAGCCTCTGGCTGGCCGGATTTGGAAAACCAACCGGAGGACGGCTTCCCGGAGGTGGTCGCCCGAGGTTCGTCCCCCACGCCTGGAGTTCAAAACTCGATCTACTCGGCGGCCGCGCCACCGCAGATTCTCCAAGTGTCGCACACGCCCGCGCAACCCGCCTCGACGAATTCCGTGACCATCACGGCCAAGGTCGCGGACCCCGCCGGGATCGCCGTCGTTTGGCTGCAATATCAAATCGTGATCCCTGGAGATTACCTGTGCGCCTACTCGGCGTTGAGCGTTTCGCAACTATTGTTCGCGCCCGAGACTCCCACCCCTTGGAACCCGCGTTTCGGCGCCGCGACCAACTGGGTGGTGGCGCCCATGGCGGACGATGGCGCCAGTGGCGACGCGGTGGCGGGCGACGGTGAATATACCGTGGTGTTGCCGCCGCTAGCGAATCGCACCCTCTTGCGCTACCGCATCTTCGCGCAGGCCTCCGGCCAGCCTGCGCGCGCGGCCTGGGCGCCGATGGCCGATGATCCTTCCTTGAATTTTGCCTGTTTCATCTATGATGGCGTGCCTGGATACCAGCCCACCTATTCAACCGTCCAGCCCGAGGGATTAGGCTACGCCTACTCGGCGGAAACCATGAATTCGCTGCCGGTTTATTTTCTGTTGACCCAGGAGGCGGACCTGACTTTTTGCAATGGTTACGACTCCGCCTATTGGATTCCCGCCGAAAACGCGGCGGCGCGCGACAAATTCAACTGGGAAGGAGCGTTCGTATACGAAGGCATCGTCTACGATCACGTGCGCTATCGCCTGCGCAAAGATAACGACCGATACAATGCCGGCGGGGGCGGCAAACGCTGCATGCGATTTCGTTTTAACGAAGGTCATTTTTTCGCCGCCAAGGATAACGACGGTAAGGCGTATCCCGAAAAATGGCGCACCTTGAACACGGGCAACCAGCAGTCCAATATGCGCGACGGGAACTTCGGCCTTTCGGAAACCATCAATTCCAAACTTTGGAATTTGGTGGGCGTTCCCGCGCCGCTCATTCATACGTTTCATTTCCGGGTGATTCAAGGGGCCGACGAAGCGCCGACGAATGAATGGGGCCAGTTCAATGGCGATTTCTGGGGTATGTACCTAGCGGTGGAGGACTATGACTCGCGCTTTCTCAAAACCCACCGCCTGTCCGATGGCAACCTCTACAAACTCCAGAATTACGTATACGACGGCAATCAGGTCAAACGCAGCCAAGGCATGCTCGCCGTCACGAACGACGATGATTTTCAAAATATCTTCCGCAACCTGACCCCCGACCAGCCTGACAACTGGTTGCGCGAGTATGTGAACTACGACCTCTGCTACCGCTATCACGCGGTCTGTGAAGCCGTCCGGCACTACGATTTCGCGCCGTTGGCCGATTATCTCAAAAATCGGGCCTGGTATTTCGAACCGTCCGCCGAACAAACGCTCGGCCAGCTGTGGACTCTGCCCTGGGATTTCGATGTCACTTGGGGGCCCTGTTACGGCATGGATGGCGGCATGGACTACTCCACCGCCGCGTTTCTGCAAGGCGATGGCAAACCCGCTTTCAAGCTGGAATACCGCAATTGCCTCCGCGAATTTCGCGACTTGGTCTGGAACGAAGAGACGATTAACCCGATGATCGACGATTTGGCGGCGCGCATTAGCGAGTTCAGCCAGGCGGATCGCGATCGCTGGAAGGATTTCGCCATGGGCGCCGATTTCGGGCCGCTCTCCGACAAAGTGCAAGACATGAAGCAATTCGCGTTTTCGGGATGGTCTGGCACTACCGGACCCGCGGTGGGCCCCGGTGGCCAAGCCGCCTTCCTCGATCAATTGACCGCGGCCGAGGGCGAAGGCGACCTGATTCCCGCCACTCCGGTCATCACGGCCAACAGCGAATCCGTCGGCGAGCTCGACAGCCTGACTTTCACCACCACCCCCTTTGCCGATCCCCAGGGCGCCGACACGTTTGGCGCGCTGGAATGGCGTCTGGCGGAAGTGACCGATCCCGCGGCCCCCGCTTACGACCCCGCGGCGCCCCGGCTGCTGGAATGGAACTCGGTTTGGACCAGCGGGGAAATCACCTCCTTCACCGCCACCGCGCAAATCCCGGCGAGCGCGGTAACCGAGGGCAAAGCCTATCGCGTGCGGGCCCGCATGCGCGATAACACGGGACGCTGGAGCCACTGGTCCGCCCCCATTCCATTCATCGCGCGGACGCCCGCGCAACTTTCCGCTTTGCGAAACGATTTGCGCATTACCGAAATCATGTATCACCCTTCCGGCGGCGACGCGTGCGAATTTATCGAACTGGCCAACGTGGGCGCCGAAGTGCTGGATATTTCCGGGCTCGTGTTTTCGGGGGGAGTCCGTTTTAACTTCAGCGAGGGCGCCATTTCCCTGCTCAGCCCCAAGCAACGCGTGGTCGTGGTAAAGGACCAAGCCGCCTTTTTAGCCCGGTATCCCCAAAGCGCTTCCGCGCTGGCCGGCCAGTATGACGGGCAGCTGTCCAACAGCGGTGAAATCCTCACCTTGGAATCCGCTTCCGGAGGGGGGGTGCTCACCGTGGCGTATCAGGACGATTGGTATCCGTCAACCGATGGGGGCGGTTATTCGCTCGTCCTTAATGCCCCGGAAGCCGAAGCCAGCGGCCTGGACAAAGCCAGCTGGCACCCCAGCCTCATCCCTTACGGCTCCCCGGGCACCACGGATGAAACGCAAGACCGAGACGCGGATAACGCTCCCGATTACTGGGAACTGGCGCACGGCCTGAACCCCGACGACCGCGCGGATGGTGCGCTAGACCAGGATGGCGATGGCGAGATCGCCGCGAGCGAGTACTACGCCGGCACCGATCCCCAATCGCGCGATGATGTCTTCGCTTTGACCATCAAAACTTCCGGCGCCAACATCGAGTTGTCCTTTACCGCCCGCGCGGCCGACCCGGTGTATAGCCCGGGTCTCCAACGCGTATACGTGGTGGAACGCCGCGATGAAAACAATCGCTGGTCGGTCATTTCCACCCCCGTCCAAGGCTCGAACCAGCTGGTCACGGTCACCGACCCGCGCTCCTCGACCACCGCCAGCGGCATGCCGATGTATCGGGGCAAAGTCTGGCTGCAATAATTTCGCGCGCCTTTGCCCGTTCGCCGCGGGTCAACTCTCTTGCTCGCGAGGGGGCTTCGAGGCCCGTCAGATAAGCCTTTTCCGCCCTTGACAATAAGGAGATAGCGAACTTTGCTTCGTTGGGCCGCTCCTCCGTCAGCGCCCCTTCCAAGCCCCTTGGTTTTCGCTTATTTCGCGCGCGTTGATATTTGACAGAATCTGATTTTGCCTTATATTCAACATCATTATCACTTATTACCCGATTCACCCACCGCTTGTGGCACTTTGAGTGCGGAGGGTTTGAGTCGTGGCGGGTGGGAAGGACAGCCTTTTTATATATGCGATCACGTCGGAATTTTTTGCGGGATTGCGCCCTGGTAGCGGCAGTTACCACCGCGGCTCCCTGGCGCTTGCTCGAAGGGGAACCTAACTTCAGTTTGGCCCTATTCTCACCCCAAATTGGACATTCGTTCAAAACCGGCGGCCTAGAGTTAAAACTCATCGAGGCCACCGCCAGTCCTCAACCTGGCAACCAAGGCGGCTGGGAAAGTTTTACGCTGGTTTTTCGCGGTCCGAGAACCCACCCTTTGCCGGAGTCCACCCATTGGTTTAGCCACGCGGAATTAGGCGGTTTTGCGCTATTCATCGCGCCTATCCCCGCCCCGGACCCTCGGTTCCAGCATTATGCGGCGGTGTTCAATGTGCCCGCCCATCAGCAAGCGTAATCACACCCATAAAACCATCGATCAGGGAGAAATCAAAGATGTCACCATACGTTGGAGAAATCAGGATATTCGCCGGAAATTTCGCACCCTTGGGCTGGCTCTTTTGCCAAGGTCAAGCGATTTCCATCGCCGAGAACGACATACTCTTCCAGCTGATTGGAACGACGTATGGAGGGGATGGGGTCACTTATTTCAATTTGCCGGATCTACGCGGTCGGACACCCATTCACCAAGGCGCGCTGGCCGGCGGCGGCACTTACATTTTGGGGGAAATAGCCGGGGTGGAGCAGGTCACTTTGACCACGAACCAATTGCCCGCGCATAACCATCTTGCCCAATGCCTGGCGTTTAACGGGACGGCCGGCAGCCCGGCCGGCGCGTATTTAGCGGGCTCCCCCACGGCGCTCTACCAGAGCGGCGCGGCCGCGGGACAAATGAATCCCAACAGCATTTCGGGTGTGGGCGGTTCGCAACCCCACGAAAATCGCCCGCCTTATTTGGCGCTGAGTTACATCATCTCCATGCAGGGTATCTACCCGAGTCAGAGCTAAAACCAATCCCCCAACCCCTCATTCGATCTCAGGAGCAACAACTATGGCACAACCTTTTCTCGCGGAAATCCGGCTCACGTCCTTTGGTTTCGCCCCCAAGGGCTGGGCTTTGTGCGACGGGCAGCTGATGGCGATCAACCAAAACCAAGCCCTGTTCTCGTTGCTGGGCACTTCCTATGGCGGCGATGGCCGCGTTACCTTCGCCTTGCCCAAGCTACAAGGCCGCTTTCCCCTTGCATTCAACAACTCGTTTTCCCTCGGCCAGGCGGCCGGCGAGGAGCGGCACACGTTAGTCATCGCGGAAATTCCCAACCACACGCACCTTTATTCAGGCAGTTCAGACGCTCCCAGCCAGGCCTCGCCCGTGAATGGTTTCTGGCCCTCCGGCGGGAGTTTGACCCCGTACGAACCCACCGCCAACTCGAATATGGCGCCCAACGCCATCGGCAACACGGGCGCTTCGCAACCCCATGAAAATCGTCCACCCTACCTGGTGATGAATTACATCATCGCTCTGGTGGGTATATTCCCATCCCAAAACTAAACTCCACCCCACTTATCCCATGGCAGACAACTTCGTCGCGGAAATCCGCATTTTTGGTTTCAATTTCCCCCCGCGAGGCTGGGCCTTTTGCCGAGGCCAGCTGCTACCCATCTCGCAAAATACGGCCCTATTCTCCCTGATTGGCACGATGTATGGCGGGGACGGCAAATCCAACTTTGCGTTGCCCAACCTGCAAGGCAGCACGCCGCTAGGCGCCGGCCAAGGCCCCGGGTTGAGCGAATTCGTCCCCGGGGAATCCGGCGGGGTGGATCAGGTCACCTTGCTAACCGCTGAAATCCCGCTCCATTCGCATATTCCCCAATGCGCCACCACCACGGCGGCTCAAGCGCTGCCCACGAGCAACGTCCCCGCCGTGCCCGCGGGCCAGCGCGGCCAGAATTTCTTCGCCAGCGCGGCGCCCGCCGCCCCGCAGTTTAAACCGAATACTTTGGTGCCCATCGGCGGCGGTCAGGCGCACAACAATCTTCCGCCCTACCTGGCCTTGAACTTTTGCATCGCCTTAACCGGCATTTTTCCACCCCGGCCGTAATGAACTCCAAAACGCGGATAGTTCACCGAGCTTTTTAACTATGAAACTGTCGAATTTTTTACGCCGGCTTTGCCTGGGAGCGGCCCCGCTGCTGGCAACCGCCCTGCCCGCCGCCAACTTCAACGCGAACGACGCCGCCACGCTAAACGCGGCCGTCAACAGCGCCAACGGCCTTGCGGGATCGCATGTCATTTTTCTAGCCAGCGGCACCTATTCACTTAACGGCGAGCTGCCGACCATCGCCATAAATCGGAACATTACATTTCAAGGGCTTTCCGGCAATCCCGCCGACGTGATCATCAATCAAACTCAGCCCGGCATTCGCATCCTGGAAACGGCGCTGCCAGGCAACAACGTGAACAACATCGTGCTCACCTTCGAGAACCTCACCTTCCAAAATGGCCAGGGCGGCAATTATGGCGGTGGCGCGTTGCTGGTGGGCGGCATTGGCAGCGCCACCACGGTGCGCAATTGCGTGTTCAATAACAACCGGACGGATGCCGGAGTGAACGTCAACGCCGGCGGGGCAATCGAAAACTCCCCCAACGGGGACGTAACCGTCATTGGCTGCAAATTCACGGGCAACAGTTCGGCCGTCTACGGCGGCGCGATCGATTTTCTCAACCAGGCCGGGGGTAACGGCACCTTGGTCGTCAAAGATAGTGTTTTCAAAAACAACTCTTCCCAATCCGATGGCGGCGCTATCAAAGCCAGCACGGATGCGGGAACGATCCAAATCCTCAACTGCGATTTCGACAGCAACAGCGCGCTGGGTACTGGAGCCCTAGGGGCTCGGGGCGGCGCGATCGCCCACGTTCAAGGCGCGCTCACCGCCAACTTTAACCGCTTTTTCAACAACCAAGCCGGCC
>DBTJ01000108.1:558-33856 GCA_002306985.1 Verrucomicrobia bacterium UBA1319 | reverse complement strand
GCTTTTTCAACAACCAAGCCGGCGAGCCAGCCAATGGCAAAACCCTTTGGCAATCGGCCAGCGGCGGCGCCTGTGACGCCACGAAAAACTGGTGGGGGGCCAATACTGGGCCCGCGGCGAACGAGGTTTTAGCCTCCGGCGCGGTCAACGCCAGCACCTGGTTAAACCTGCGCCATCTGCCGTTCGTAACCACCCTGCCTCCCGGCGGCAGCAGCACGCTCACGGCCGATCTATTTGGATTGAACGTTGGCGGGACGCTCAGTTCGGGCCTTTTTTCCACCATGCCCACCCTCCCCAGCACCCCGGTCACCATTTTCCATAACGCCACGCTGGGGTCGCTGGCCGCACCCAGCACGCAATTCGCGAACGGCCTGGCCACCGCCATGTTTACCGCCGGGTTCGCCAAAGGCTTCGCGACCATCGACGCCACGTTGGACAATCAAACGGTCACCGTCCAGATTGGCCTGCCCACCAGCGTCACTTCGATCAACCGGGTGAATGCCACCCCGTCGAACCTCGCTTCCGTGCAATGGACCGTCACCTTTGCCGACGCGATCAGCGGCCTTGCCGCGGGGAATTTCACTTTGTTCGCGTCGGGCTTGAGTGGCATCCCCGGCATCACCACGGTGACCCCGGTGGGTGGAGCCCCCGCCACCCAATGGACCGTCACGGTCGGCACGGGTACCGGAACCGGGTCGCTGGGCTTGAACTTGGCCAACGCCACCGGCCTTTCGGCTCCGCTTTCCACCGCGCTACCCATGGCGGGTCAAGTTTACACCATCGACCTCGTGGCCCCCACGGTCAGCCTGAACGCCACCCCGCCCGCCAACTCCAGCAGCGCCAGCGCCACGTTCGCCTTCACCGGCGCGGACGTGGGCACCGGTATCGCGCGCTTCGAGACCAGCCTCGACGGCGGCGCCTTTAACCCGAGCCCAAGCCCCTTCGTCGTGGCGAGTCTCGCGGACGGCGCCCATACGTTCGCGGTGCGGTCGGTGGACAACGCCGGCAATGTCACCCCCGCGCCCGCCACTTATAACTGGACCGTTGATACCATCGCGCCCACCATCGCTATCTCGGCCCCATCGGTCACCACCACCGAATCCGGCCCGGTGCAGTACACGGTTACCTATACGGACACCCATTTCGCCGCCAGCACTTTGGCGCCCGCAAATATAACACTCAACACGACGGAAACCGCCGCCGGCACGCTCACGGTAAGCGGCTCTGGCAACACGCGGCAAGTCACGATCTCCAACCTCACCGGGCATGGCGTCATGGGAATATCCATCGCGGCGGGCACCGCCTCCGACCTGGGTGGAAACCTCGCGCCGGCCGCCGGGCCGAGCGCCACCTTTATCGTCAACCACTCGCCCGTTCCGGGCGCGGCCACCCTGCAACGATATCCCACGCAGCCCACCAAGATCAAAGTCACCACGCTGCTGGCTAGCGTTAGCGACGCGGACGGCGACACTCTCACTTTGGCGAGCGTGCAATCCCCCACCCCGGGCGGCGCCACCGTCACGATCAGCGGCGCTTGGATTATTTACACCCCGCCTGCTGGTTTCACCTCGGCGGACACCTTTAATTACACGGTGAACGACCCCCGCGGCGGCTCGGCAACCGGCATCGCCCACGTCAATCTGATCACGGACGATAGCCAATCCGGCAATCTGACGGGCATTCAGAACCTGGGGGGCGGGGCCTTCCGCATCACGTTCAACGGTATTCCCAACCGCGTCTACACCGTGCAATACGCGCCCGCCATCAACGGGCCCTGGTCCGCGCTCGGCGCCGCCACCGCCGATGTCTCGGGTCACGGCGCCATCGACGATCCCGCCGGGTCGGTCTTGAAATTCTATCGCACCGTCTATCCTTGAGACTTTACCTCACCGCAATCACCAACTTTTTATCAATATGAACAAGGGCAAATTAACTTGGCTAGTGGCGCTCGGAACCCTGGGGGGCATCCTTCAGCAAGCCCAAGCGGTAGTGATCCCCGACGGCAATCCGTCCGGCCTTAGCCTCACCCAAACGATCAGTTCGAGCATCACCGCCATCACTTCGGTGTCGGTGAACCTGAACCTTTCCGCCGAGTACAACGGCGATTTGTATGTCTATCTGCAACATGGCGACGCTATCACCGTGCTGCTCAACCGGACCGGCAGCACCTTGGGCAATCCCTCAGGCTATGGCGATAGCGGCTTTCAGATTACCCTGTCGGATAGCGCCGCCAATGGCGATATTCATACGTACCAAAGTGTCACCACCCCGGCCGATGGTTCGCCGTTAACCGGCGGATGGCAGCCTGACGCCCGTTTGGCGGACCCCGATGCCGTCACCGATGGCAGCGCGCGCTCCGCCTACTTGAACGTTTTCAACGGCCTGGCCGCCAGCGGCGACTGGACGCTGTTCGTCGCCGATCTCAGCACGGGAGGCGCGAGCGCCGTAAACAGTTGGTCCCTTGAATTCACCGGGCGGCAAACGCACGTGCCCGACGCCGGCCAGATCCCGCTGGCCATGCAAATGGCTTTGACCGGCCTGCTTACCTGGGCGGCGCGCAAAAAATAATCCGGCTTTTGCCCGCAGCCTACTCTTTTATAGCCGCCAGGATTCTCAAACGGCGCCGTTGCCTCGATAGGCTTCGGCGCCGCGCCAGTTAAACCCCAGCTTCATCACCAACCCACGCCGAGTAACGCAAAGCACGCGCCAGCGCTCGCGCGGCGATCGGGATCGCCGGACGCTCGGGGCGTTATTGACCCATTCCGTGAGCGCGGGGTTGACTCAACCGGCTCAAGTTTCCTTCATCCAGCCCGTCAACGGCGCGCGCGCGTCTTTGCCCTGAGGATTCATCTGCGTCAGGCTGTCCAGGAAGGCGACTTTCAGCTCGCCGCTATCGAAATGGCAGGTAACGGTATCGTGATGCGGGGTCTCGTAGTAGCGCCACATCATTTGAAAGGTGTGCGCGTCCTTCCAAGTGCCACTGGCGGCGATCTTCGACCCCACCGGTTTGAACGGTCCGAGGGCTTTGACCAAATTGGGCGTGGGAAATGGCAAGGAGCTTTTGCCCAATACCCAGCGCTCCAGTCCGCATTCGACCGCCTGGCTGCCCCGGGCATCTCGCCAAATCATGCGCGCCCCGCCCGGATAAAATTCCAGCGTCAGACGCCGGATGCCCAGGTCGTTGTATTCGAGCTCATATACTTTCCCGGAAACCCGGCCGGCCTCCGGCGATGTGGTCTGGCCCGTGGGCGGCCGCAATGCCAACGCGGAAAGCCGACTGCGCAACACCGCGTTAGCCGGGAGGTCGGCCGGCAACGATTTGCCCTGCATAGCGGGCAATAAATGGTTCCAGACCAAATTCAGCTCGCCCTGCATATCGCTGGTTTCACTGGTGATGGCCACCACCGCGTCCTGATCCGGCATCACGATGGTGTACTGCCCGAAGGCGCCGTCCCCGCGGTACGCGTTA
This sequence comes from Verrucomicrobia bacterium UBA1319, assembly GCA_002306985.1. GTDB lineage: Bacteria > Verrucomicrobiota > Verrucomicrobiia > Limisphaerales > UBA1319 > UBA1319. Next base: position 30,387 of record DBTJ01000108.1, on the reverse strand, counting down.
TGCCGCGCGCGCCAGAACTGGTAGCAATACCCTTGCAGCCAGTCGTTGTCATCCTTGGGGCCGCCCGGCTGCTGGATCTTGAACGACGTGGCTTCCTCGACCCATTTCTCGGGGAGAATCCGACGGCCATTCCACACGCCTTTGCGCAGAAACAACTGGCCGAACTTCGCCAGCCCCTCCGTCTGAATATGCAATCCCCAGCCGCCCGTGTTAATGCCCATTGGACATTCGTCCCACCACATGCCTTCGACGCCCAGCGGCTCGAACAAGCGCGGTCGTAAGTAATCCGCCACCCGCTGGCCCGTCACCTTCTGCACGATGGCGGAGAGCAAATAGGTGGCGCCGCTGTTGTACATGAATTCCGTGCCGGGCTTATGGGTGACCGGTTGCGCCAGGAACGTTTTCACCCAGTTGCGTGATTGCACTACGGCGCCAATCGAATCCTGCGCGTGCCCCACGGACATCGAGAGGAGGTCTTTCACCCGCAAAGCCGCCAGGTTTTCGCTCACGATGCCCGGCAACTCGCCCGGGAAAAACTTCACCACCCGGTCGTCAACCTTGAGCCGCCCCTCCGCCACCGCAAACCCGATGGCGGTGGAAGTGAAACTTTTGCTCATGGAATACATCATGTGCGTGACGTCCGCCCGGTACGGAGCCCACCAACCCTCGGCCACCACGTGACCATGGCGCACGACCATGAAACTGTGAAACTCGTGACCGCTATTGCGAATCCCCTCAAGAAAATCCAGGATTCCCCGCGTGGCAACTCCTTGGGATTCCGGCGTGGCCCGGGGCAGTCGGCCATCCGACGCCGCCAGCAAATCCAGCGCTCCCGGCGACACCAATCCCAGCCCAGCCAGCCCCCAACCCGCTTGTTTAATAAATGTCCGGCGACTCGTATTCATAGATTAAAAGCCCGCGCCGCATGCCTCCGCGCCCCACCTGGGAACGGTCTTTCAACATGCGATTTACCACCGAGGATAGGATTAATTCCGTCTGTTCGCAAGGCTAACATCGGGTTAATCCCCGCCCAAAAACCGGGAGGGACCGGGCGCAAACCCAGCCGCCAAGCAAGCCGGCTCGCCGGGCCCAACGAAAAGCCCCTTTTGCGACTCTTGAGTTTAGGTTTGCAGACGGAGCGATTATCTCAATAATGCGGCCAGTAAATGGAAGCTAAAACGAAACCGCAAACCACCCGGCCTTGGGTGACGACACCGGGTGTTTAAGGGATGAGCGCAACCTCGACCTCAGGGACGGAAAAATTCGGGCGCCGGCGAATCCTAATCGCATGAGCGCATCCGAGAGCAAGTGGGCCTTTTTCAAGCAAGGTGGCTGGATGGTCATGGCCACCGGCATTTCCGGCGTGTTCATGATCCTGGTGCACTCAGTGGCTAGCAAGCACCTGGACGCGGCGGAATACGCCTTATTCGGCGCCTTGATCAAATTTTTCTTGTTCATGGGCATCCCCGCGAACGGGCTACAGACGGTATTCGCCCAACAGGCGGCGGCGGCCGTGAATGCCCGGGAAACGCGCCAGTTGGCGCGCCTGACCCAAGTCGTGCTGGCCGCAACCTTTGGCCTCTGGCTGCTGGCCGGCGCGGGCATCCTGATCTTCGCGCCCACGTTCTCCTCGGCGCTGAAAATCACGTCTTTCGCCGCGCTGCTTTGCACGGTGCTGCTGGGATTGCCGGCGCTCTGGATGCCGCTTTTTAAAGGTCTGCTCCAAGGCCGGCAACACTTCGCCGGGCTCGGATTGGTGGCCATCCTGGACGGAGTTATCCGCTTGGGGGCGGTTTGCGGGCTGGTGTTCGCGCTGCACGGTCAAGCCGCCAGCGTCATGACGGCGGCTCTGCTGGGCCAAGTGGCGGCGATCTCCGTGGGCGCCTGGATCACGCGCGACCTCTGGCTGGGCCACGGCGAGCCTTTCGCCTGGCGGCCCTGGCTTAAAACGGTCATCCCGCTTTCGGTAGGCGGCGCGGCGGTCAGTTTTGTCTTTCTGGCGGACTCCCAATTCGTGCAAAATTTGTTCGCGGACGAGCGGCGCAGTCTCTACGTGGCGGGCCAAAACAGCGGCTTTGCCTTGAGCCAGATCACCGTTCCGCTCTCCCTGGTGATGTTCCCCAAAATCGCGCGCAGCCTGGCGCGCTCCGAAAAATCGGACGCTCTGGCGCTGACTTTGAAAAGCACTTTGGGGTTGGGCGGCTTGGTGGCGCTGGCTTGCACGGTGATGCCTTCGCTGCCCTTGCGAGTGGTGTATTTCTTCAGCTTTGAGAAAGTGGCGGCCGCCACCGTGTTAATCCCGTGGTCGGTGTGGACCTTGCTAGCGTTGTCCGTGGCCAATGTTTTAGCCGCCAATTTACTCGCCCGAAAAGCTTTTGCCATTGTGCCCTGGCTGGTGGTGTTGGCGCTTGGCTACGGTTTGACCCTCTGGGGCGCCCAAGCCATGTTGCTGCGAATGGAACTGCTAGCCGCTTTCCGCACGGTGATTCAAATTCAATTACTCTTCAGCGTGCTGCTGCTGGGGGTATCGATCTATTACTCGCGCAAACAAACCAGCGGAGCGGCTTAAGGGCTAAAGCAAGGCGCGTTTTACGCTTGTCGACCGGACCCGCGACTTTTAGTTTTCCCGCATGCAGTTTATCTCGCTTACCCGCCGCCGCACCGAACGTTTCAGCGAGGAGGAATTCGCTCCCCGGCTGGAAGCCGAAGCCGAGCGCGCCCGCGCGCTGTATGTCGCGGGTTTTATCCGCCAGATCTGGCATCGCGGCGATGTCAAAGGCGCCTGTCTGCTTTGGGAAGCCGCCTCCGAACAGGAAGTGCGGGAAAAGCTGGCCACGCTGCCCCTGATCGCCGCCGGCATGCTCGAAGTCGTCAGTGTCGTCCCCCTCAACCCCTATCTGGGCTTCGGTCCGCGAAACCCGGAGCGGTAATTTTCGGGGCTTTTCCCAAATTAAAACGCGATGGATGTTCTTTCTCCAAAAAAACGTTCGCAAGTCATGGCGGCGGTTCGGGCGGAAGGAAACCAGACGACGGAACTGCGCCTCATAGCGATATTCCGAGCCCACGGTATAACGGGCTGGCGCCGGCGACTGCGACAACAACTGGAACAAACCATTCAAAAAATCGACGCCCTGCGAATTTGGCTGAATCCCGTGTCGATGCCGGAATATGTCTTTGATCCCACCGCGCCCAAAATCGTGGGAAAACTGGTCGCGGACACGCTTTTACTGCAACCTCGCAAGCCCTTGCATGAGGTTATCGAAAAACGCTTTTATGGAGCCGGAGTTTACGCGCTTTATTACCATGGCGACTTTGACTGCTATCGCCCGATAGCTGGACACAATCACCCCATTTTCTGCCAAGACGGTGGGAGAGAACACATTTCCTGTCGGCTCTTTGGCCGCCCGGCGGCGTTGCTCACTCGGTCAGAGGCCGCTGGGGGCATCTTCCCTCGTTCGCGCCTAGCCGGACAGCCAAATATCTGTCCATGAATTGTATTCTCTCCCACCGTCTTGGCAGTATCCCGGCAAAGCGGACCCGGACGAGTTGCACGCCCCCACCCCCCAATCCCAGGGGGAACGATTGTCGAGCCGTTTGCGCGACCATGTTCGCAGCCTCAAAGGCACGACTAATTTGTCGGTCTTGGATTTCGATTGCCGCTACCTGGTAGTGAGGAGCGCCTGGATCGAAACCGCGGAAGATCACTTGATCGAACACTTTAAACCCATTTGGAATAAGGAAATTAAAATTTGCCAGGGCTTCGGCAAGCATGGCGACGACCCTAAAACCCGCGCGAACAAAAGATCGTCTTGGGACACTCTGCATCCGGGAAGAAAGTGGGCCACCAGTGGCGGCAACACTCCCGGAGTCAAAGGCGTCGAGGAAATCAAAACGCTCATTCTCCAGCACTTCGCCAACTATCCGCCCATGAAATAAGGGCGGCCATTTTATCTTCTTCTCCCATCGAACCCGGGCTGGCTAGGGAAAAATTCGTTCGATCGAGAGCCTTTACGACTCGGCCCCAATCGCCAATCGCGCAAAGCGCCCCAGTAACGCGGTGGCTTCGGGGGTGGGCTGGAGGCTGGCTAGCAAACGCAACAAATCCTGTTTTTCCCCTTCCAACGTGGTTTTCTGATGGATGATGTATTCGCGGGCGACGCGCTCGTCGAACTCGGGATGGAACTGCACGCCCCAGGCTTGCGGGCCGATGCGGAAGGCGTGGTGCGGCTCAAAGCTGTTACTCGCCAGGCAAACCGCCCCCGGGGGCAATTGCAGCACCGTCTGACGATGCGCGGCGTGGGCCGGAAATTCGCGTAAACCTTGGAATAACGGGTCGGCCATGCCCTCGCCATTCAATCGCACCGTCACGGTACCCACTTCAGAGCCTAAAGGATGATATCCCACGCGCCCGCCGCAGGCGTGGGCGAGCAACTGGTGTCCGTAGCAAATGCCTAGCAACGGCAACCGGTTCACCTGCCGACGCAGCCAGGCGGCAATGGTTTCGCTCCAAGGTTCGCAGTCGGACACCATGCGGTGGGAGCCGGTGATAATCGCTCCGCACACGCTCTCGCCCGGCGGCAGAGGCACCCCGCGATAGGCGGCCACCGTGCTTAACGGCACCTCCGTCTCGCCGAGCTTTTCGATGATCCAATCCTCAAAATCCCCCAGGGACTTTCGCGTCGGGGCGAACGTTTCCCCAGCCTTGATAATCAGCAACGGCTTGACCATACAAAATGAGCGAACCCAGTGGCATTCCTTACCCTGATCGATCTTAGCAACTCGAATGCCACGAATTTTATAAGCCGGGCGCCATCCTCCGCCCTCCCTAAAAATGGGAAGACATCGGAATTGCGCACGCTTGGAAGCTGGCGATTCTTGGCCAGCCTGACCGGAAACCACCACTCAATATAGCCAATAAGCGCAAAACGAGCATCGCCCCGTTCGTCACTTTCAACCCAAAATTCTGGCGGTGCGCTTCCAAATTCATCCAGGTTCCAACGGCGAGAGAAGGTCCCCCCGCCGATTCGCTCGACCGTTCTTTTGCCGTCGGCGCAGTTGACTCGAAGGCCAATCCCCTTACCATTCGAGCATGCGCGCGCGATTATTACTTTGGGTGGGATTGCTGATCGGCTGGACTGGCTGGGCGGCGGAAGGGGATGGCCCCGGTTGGTTCCCGTTCGATCCCGAATTGGATGGCTTTGCGGACAGCCCCATCGACCTGCGTTTTCTGAACGAGAAAACCGCCGGCGAACAGGGCGCCATCACGGTCAAAAACGGCCACTTCGTCCACTCGGCCAATGGCGAAGCCGTGCGTTTTTGGGCCGTGAACGGCCCGCCGCACGATTTGGCCGAAGGCGAATTGCGGCGCGCGGCGCGCGTGCTCGCCAAATACGGAGTGAATTTGGCCCGGGTCCATGGCGCCCTGTTCGACGCCGATGGCGAAGTGGACCTGACGAAGGTACGGCGCGCGCAAGCAGTGGTGGCAGCCATGAAACAAGAGGGCATCTACACTCATTTCTCCATTTATTTCCCCTTATGGTTCACCCCGAAAGCGGACTTGCCCTGGCTCGCGGGTTACGACGGCAAAAAACACCCCTTCGCGGCCTTGCAATTTAACCCCAAGTTTCAGGAAAAATACCGATCCTGGTGGCAAGCGCTGCTCACCACGCCCAATCCCGCCACCGGCAAAACCCTGGTGGAAGATCCGGCCGTATTCGGCCTGGAATTGCAGAACGAAGATTCCTTTTTCTTCTGGACCTTCTCGGAGGAGAACATCCCGGACCCGCAACTACGGCTTTTGGAAAAGCGCTTCGGCGATTGGCTCGCGGCCAAGCACGGTTCCGTTGCCGCCGCCCTGGAAAGTTGGCCCGGCGCGAGCGTGAAACGCGATGCCCCCGCCGAAGGCCGCGCGGGCTTCCGCCCCCTGTGGGCCATGTTCAATGACAAGACCGCGCGCGACCAGGAGACCGCCGCGTTTCTGCTAGAGCTGCAGACCAAGTTTTTCACGGATACCATCGCCTATTTACGGCAACTGGGCTTCAAAGGCCCCATCACCGCCGGCAACTGGTACACCGCCAGTCCGGAAACGCTCGGGCCGTTGGAAAAACTCAGCTACACGGCGGGGGATTTCATCGATCGCCACGGGTATTTTTCCTGCAATCACAAGGGTCCGGACTCGGCGTGGTCCATCCGCGCCAACCACACGTATTCGGACCGTAGCGCGCTGAGGTTCGACGCGGAAGATCCCGCCAAACCGCGGCAATTCGTCCATCCGGTGATGGACCCGCACTACGACGGCAAGCCTTCGATGATCTCGGAAACAACCTTCACCCGGCCCAACCGGTTCCGCTCGGAGGCGCCTTTGTATTTCGCCGCCTACGGCGCGATGCAAGATAGCGACGCGATCGTCCATTTCTCGTTCGACGGCGCCCGCTGGCGCGTGAAACCGCAATTCTGGATGCAACCCTGGACCTTGATGACCCCGGCGATGATGGGCCAATTCCCCGCCGCCGCGCTGATCTACCGGCGCGGCCTGGTCGCCCCGGGCGCGGTGGTGGCGGAAGTGGATTTGAATCGCGCGGATTTGTTGCGCTTGCGCGGCACACCACTGCCGCAAGACGCCGCGCTGGATGAATTGCGCCTTAAAGATGTGCCCCAAAATAGCGGCGAGCTCAAACCCGGGCAGCGGCTCGATCCCCTGCTCCACTACGCCGGCCGCACCGTGGTGCGCTTCACCAACGGCCCCGGCGCGGTCCGAATCAACCAAGGGGAAACGCTCTGTAACCGCGCGACGCAAACCGTCACCAGTTCCACCGGCGAGCTGAAGCTCAATTATGGCAAGGGCGCGCTCATCATCAACGCGCCCCAAGCCCAAGGCGTAAGCGGCGCCTTGAACACGATCAGAAACACCAAACTGGCCGATCTCGAGATCGATTCCGAGCTGGAACTAGGCCACCTCATCGCGGTATCGCTGGACGGTCAACCGCTGGCCACCGCCGGCCGAATCCTGCTGCAAGCGATGTCCGAGGAAATGGCGTCCGACTTCGCAACTCAGGCCGCGGGGGATAACGTCAAACGCATTCTCAATCTCGGGCGCGACCCGTGGATCGTTAAAAACCTCTCCGGCACCGTTACGTTCCACCGCGCCGACGCCGGCCAATTGAAAGTCACCCCGCTGGACCTCAACGGCTACCCCTTGGCGACCATGGGCAACGCGCAAACCATCAAGCTCAAGCCCAACGTCGTGTATTACTTGATCAGCAAGTAAACACCCCTAGAGGATGGCGGCGCTGGAGGGGCCAGCGAAACGGGCCGGCCCCGCATGCATAATTTAGCGAGGCGGAGCCTTGGGCCCAACTATTTGACGGTCCGGCTTCCTGAAACTGGATCTGTTCACAACGTGTTTTGGGCTTCAAGGACTCTAGTGTAGTATCTCGCCATTGGCTGGAGTTTTGCGCCCAGGATTTTTGGGCATAGACAAGGCGCGAGCGAGGAGCATTTCCGCTAGGATCGGTGACCAGAGAGCGACGCAACAATACTCCAGCTAATTGCGAGACACTACACTAGGAAGCCGATCTTAATCGCGCGGCTTGGGCGCCACTTTGGAAACCTCCGGGATATTACCCCGAGTTCCGGCTCGCTTTAGGTGTTGTCTTTGCCTAAATACTTGCGGGTCTCCGTGTCGATGCGGATGGGGTCCCCACGGTCGATAAACAAGGGCACCATGAGTTCCAGGCCGCTATCGACCTTGGCGGTTTTCCAGGACGACTCGGCCACGCCACGCTGAGCGGGAGTGGTCTCCACCACCTTCAAAGCCACCTGCGGCGGGAACACGACGTCAATCACCTTGCCGTCCAGAATCAAAGCGGTGTAGTCGATGCTATCCTTCAGGAACCATTTTCGCTCGCCCAAGAGTTCAATGGGCACCTCGAATTCCTCGAAGGTCTGGTTATCGGTGAAGACGCAGCTGTCACCCTTGGTATAGCTAAATTGCACTTGGCGATGGGCGAGATCGGCGACCTGGAGGCGTTCCGTTTCCGCGAACACCCGCTCGGTGATACGGCCCGATTTCAAGTTCCGCAGCCGCACATGGAGCTTGTGCCGGGTTTGCGCCGTGCCAGACGTATGGAACTCCAAAATCGTCTGCGGGGCGCCGTCCAGCATAATCACCAGGTTGCGCTTGAATTCGGAAGGCATTACCGTTTGCATAATATTTCTTTTGGGCTGTGGAGAAAAAGGCCGCGTCTAAGGACGCTTACCCTCCAACTGGGGCAGGCTTTTTTCAACCGCCTTCAGATTATCGTCTTTTGGGAGGGTTGCCAGAGCAAAAACGCCGAACTGCTGGATAACCGTCAACCCCCGTCCAGCCTCATCAACCTCGCCGATCACGCCAAGACTGAAGGTAGTACAGCCACAATGATCCAAAGGTCGGCGGCCGATTCGAGAAGAGGATAATTACGGGACCCGGCTCGTACTCCCGGAACCGTGAATCGACATGGAATGGAACGTTGGTCACGGGCCAAGTCAAGATCCGAGCCTCGAGGTTTTGCGCGGCCAACCCGTTTGCCGGAGTAGAATTAGCGGCATCGAAAGTTATCCAAATTTCTTTCTCTCCCCGCCTTATCACGGAGCCCAAACCTATGGAAGCAAGCCCGGCCTTCCGGCAACGGCGCACCCGACGAACTTTTTCCGGTCAGGCTGGCCGAAGCTTGGGTCCGTTGTTCGGGCGCGGGTAGCGCGCGGATTCATAAAAGCTGGCCATCCGCCGTCGGTCCTCCTCCGGGCGGTTCCACAAAACCGTTTAACCACAGGGATTGCGGCGACAACCTTTTCCGCTTTGTCGAGCGCGCCAACCAGAATCTCGCCGGGGTTTGAAAACCCCGTTTAACGGGAGCCCGTCGCTCAGCGATTCTCCCCGATCCCACATGAATTCAATATCCAGGCCTGAATTATTTACCCGTCCAACTGCGGCGTTGGTTAAACCAGGCTAATGGAAGCATGGAAAGGCCCAAGAACATTACGGATCGCCCCACTTCAGGCACGGTATACTTGTGATATTCGAAATTATCCCAATACAAGCCACCGGCAGAGGGGCCGCAACTGCCAAAGGTCACGTAGGAAATATCCGAACTCGAACTGAGGAGGAGGGTAAAATCGCAGAACGGCGAACCCTCGATATAACCGGCGGCGGAAGCCACCAAATGATTCGAGGAATCGTAAGCATTCAGCCAGAGGGAACTCTCCAAGGGGCTGTCATTGCTAAAGGAGACGGCTACGAACTTAACGCCCGAAGTAAGGAACGTGGCGGTATAGGAGGGCGTAAGCGCCTCATTACTGTGGCGCGCCACCTTGGAAGCGTCGCCGACACTGGTTACTTTAATCGTGTCCCCCGTCGCCGAAAAAGCGACACCACCAAAAATCCCCGGACCACTCACTAAGTCCCCATCCGCAAAACTTTCAAAATCAATCAGTGTCGCATCCGCGTGAACCGCCAAGCAGGCCACTCCGATGACTATGCCAGCCGCCAATTTGTGACTGTAATTAATAGTTCACCTCCGTTTGCATTTGCCAGAACATAACACCACCCACCCTCGAACGTCAACTTCGTATTTGGTTACCCTTACCTACGAATTCAACCGCCGCCGGCGCCCGCCACGCCGCGCGTTAGCTAGGGCGAACGCGCGATGAAGCCGAGGATCGCTTCGGCCACCGGATCGCCCGCTTGCGGAATTTGACCGGCGATGCTGCCATGATCGCGGCCAGCGAACTGCCGCTGCGTCACCCGTTGATGGCCCGCCGCTTGGAGAGCCGCCACCAAATACAGGTTTTCCTCGGCGCGCGCCGGCATATCATTCTCGGCATAGAGCACCAGCATGGGCGGCGCCGTTTTATTTACATGGTGAATCGGCGCGGCATCGTCAGCAAGGATGACATCCTTGTCTAGGCCACGCTCTTCCCTCACGGTGTAGTGAGTCATGGTTTGGCCGCTGACAGGGATAAGCCCAGCGATAGCACTCGGGGCCAAAGCATAGGGCTTTAGGTAGCTCGCATCCAAGCCAATCATGAGGGTCAGATACCCGCCCGCCGAATGGCCTCCGACAAACACTTTGGCGGGATCGCCGCCGTGTTCGGCGATATGGACCCGCGTCCAAGCAAACGCCGCCGCCGCATCCTCGATATAGGCGGGATATTTCGCTTTTGGGCTGAGGCGGTAATTCGCCATCACGACCGCGACGCCCGCTTGCGCAAACCGTTGGGCGATACGCCGATTAAAAGCGTCATCTTTAGTGCCTTCCTTCAAGGCCCCGCCGTGAAACCAGACGATCGAGGCAAAGCCGGTTCGCCCCGCCGGCCAGTAGAGGTCCAGGCGACAGCGCTCCTTTTCATATTCGGAAATGGTTCCATCCGTCTTATATAGCAGGTTAGACTGAATCTGAATCGCGGGCGTCGCCAAAGTTTCCGCGGCGGAAACCGGGGCGTTGGCAAAGCTGAAACCCGCGAGCCAAAGCCAAGCCAAGCTCATCAGCCCGGCCAACCGCCGAATACAAGCTTTACGGGAACCGGCGTGCCGATCGCGTGGGCGGCTGGCTAGCGGTCGATTATCCAAAAAAATCCACGTCATACACGCGGATTTTACGCCGGGGAAACGCGCCTGGCCAGCCATTTTACCCCCGTAAACGCGCGCCGCGGGAGCGCGAAACCCGGCGGGTGCCCCAAATTTTTGAAAATTTTTACGTTCGCGCGGCCTCTTCCCCCCCCTAGCGGGCATAACTTGCGTAAATAATAGTAATTAAAACAGCTTGTGCGTCAGGGAATTGAGCCGGCGGTTTACGACGTCACAGAGCCCTGATTGGCGGTCATGGAGAGGGTTAAAAATAAATTTAAGGAAAACGCGCGCGTGACGATAAGCTAAATGTAGTCTTCGCTGTTTAACAAGGAGCATGCGAAAATTAGCAGTTAGATGAACACACACAACACACACCCAAGCCATCCGTTGGCAGCGTCAAGTTGCCGGCAAAAATCCACTAGCGTCCCACGCCCTGAACGATGAGTTCAGTTGACTTCAAGGCTGTCGATAACCGGTGATCTGTTGAGGGTCGCCGGTTATTTCTTTGCCCGCGAGCGCGTCCCGCCAAACCCACCGAGATTGCGGCCATGGCTAGCGTCCTTGATCCAACGCTTTGCGAATCGCTTCTCCCAACGGGCCGGGCTCGTAAGGTTTGCCTAGAAACTGGATTCCGAGATAGGTGGGCACGCCGTTGCGGACAATAGCGTCGCTGTAACCCGTGCCCACAATGATCCGCAATTGCGGCTTTTCGCGCATCAACCGATCGGCCAGTTCCAAACCGGACATACCTTCGGGCATCACAACATCCGTAAACAACAACTGAATCTCGGCACTATGCTGTTTCCAGACCGACAAGGCTTCCATGCCGTTGCCGGCTTCGAAAATCCGGTACCCTTGCAGGCGCAAATACTTACCCACGGTCTGCCGCACCAGAGGCTCATCCTCCACCACGAGAATCGTCTCCCGGCCTTGGGAAACCAGGGCTTCGGCCGGGGGGGCGGCCTGGCCGGGTTGAGCGTCGGCGCACGCGGGCAGATAGACTCGAAAAACGGTTCCCTGCCCCACCCCGCTTTCGACTTGCACCCAGCCGTTATGTTGTTTGACGATGCCGTAGACGGTGGCCAAGCCAAGCCCGGAACCTTTGCCAACCTCTTTGGTGGTGAAGAACGGCTCGAAGATGTGTTTTAGGTTGGCTTCGGCGATGCCACAGCCGGTATCGGAGACCGCCAGACACACGAAACGGCCGGGCCGCCGGTCTTCGTGGCCGCGCGCGTGTTTGGCGTCAATTTCGACTTGACTGGTTTGGAGTAAGATTTTGCCGCCGCTGGGCATGGCATCGCGAGCGTTGACGCACAAATTGGTGACCACCTGCTCCATCATGCCCGCGTCGGCTTCGATCCGCATGCCCGGGCTACCCGGCTCGAACACCAGCAGGTTGTTTTCGCCGAGCAAACGGCGCAGCATTTTAAGCAAATTCTCCAGCACCTGGTTCAAATCAACCCCCTTGAATTGCATGGCTTGACGGCGGCTATACAGGAGCAATTGGCGGGTCAGGTTGGCCGCCCGCCGAGCGGAATGTTCCATTTCCGCCACCAGCCCGGCGGCGGTATCCGTTAGCCGGCCTTCGCCTCTCAACAGATAGGCGTTCATCATGATACCGGTGAGGATGTTATTGAAATCATGCGCCACGCCACCCGCCAACTGGCCCACGGCCTCCATCTTTTGCGCTTGGCGCAGTTGGTCTTGCAAACACTTGGTGGCGGTGACATCCCAACACACTCCGGTTAGTTTGACGGCTTTGCCCGAGGCATCGCGCGCGACTCGCCCCCGCTCGGAAATATGGCGCCACTCCTCCTCGGGACAAGCGACCCGGTATTCCAGCTCGTAGGTGTCGCCCTGTTGGATGGCTTTCTCCAGCGTGTCGCGCACCCGAACTTGGTCTTCCGGGTGAATCGCGGGTAATAAATCCTCCAATTTCCCGGTAAACGTTTCCTTGGGGATGCCTATCAGTTGATGGACATTGTCGTCCCAGATGCGCTGGTTTTCGGCCAGGTTCCACTCGAACACGCCCATCTTGGCGGACTGTAACGCCAGGTTCAAACGTTCCTGACTCCGAAATAGCTCCTCGGCGGCCCGTTTGCGTTCGGTAATATCGGAACCGATGCTCAGAATTTCCCGCGCGCGGCCCTGCTCGTCCAACACGATTTTATTTGTCCAGGCGACCCAGACCCGCTCACCGTTGCGCCGGATATTTTCGTTAACGTTATTCTCGAATTGACGGGGATTAGCGCAAATTTGCTCCATGAGCGATTGCAGTTCCCGGCCCGTGCTCTCGTAATCGGGCACGATGGATTCCATTACGTGCCGGCCTATAATTTCCGCCTCGGTGTAGCCAAAAAAACGGAGACCGAATTCGTTGAGAAAGCGGATTTTGCCATCGGGACCCCAGCGTAAAATGATGCTGTTGGCGTTTTCCACCAGCTCGCGGTATTTTTGCTCATTCTCCCGTAGCGCTTGCTCCACGCGTTTACGTTCGGTGATGTCTTGCACCGTGCCGGCCACCTCCAGCGGCCGGCCATCGCTCGCGGTTTTCACCGACAGCAAAACACTAATGTAATGGCAGGTGCCGTCCGGATGACTCACCCGATTTTCCATCGTGACACCCCGGTTTTCCCGAACGGCCTCCGCGATTAAATCCTCCCAATGCGCGGTATCCTCCGGATGGGTCATCGCCTTAATTTCATCCAGCGTCGGGGCGTTGCCCGAAGTCGGCCGGCCCAAGATGCGGTACATTTCATCCGACCACCAAACCGCGTGCGTGCGAGCATCGAAATGGAAACTACCCACATGACCGATCGCCTGGCTTTCACGCAACCGGGATTCGCTCAGCCGGAGCGCTTGCTCCGCTCGATGGCGGGCGGTGATATCGCGGGCGATACCCGTAATCCCGATCACCTCGCCGTGGTCGTTGAACAACGGGCTTTTAATGGTCTCGAACCAGAGGGATTCGCCCGCTTGGGTGGCCACCATTTCCTCCTGCCGCAACACGGTCCGGGTGCGGATCAATTCGCGGTCTTCGGCCAGAAACCGATCCGCCAGCTCCGGCGCCAGCAAATCCCGACTGTTTTTACCGACCGCCGCTTCCCGCTGGAGTCCGAACAACTGGCACCAAGCCTCGTTCACCGCCAGGAATTGGCCGTCGACATTGGTGAACCACGCGGGGTCCTTGATGTTATTTAGCAACGCTTTGAGCCATTTTTCGCTCTCCAGAATCCGCGCCTCCATCGCTTTGACGGGCGAGACATTCCGGTCCATTCCGCGATACCCTTGGAAGCGACCCTTTTCATCGAACAACGGCACTCCATTGGTGTTGAGCACCACGAGGTGGCCAGCTTTGTGCCGATTGATATTCTCCATTCCCTGGAACGGCTGCCGGCGGGCCGCCAATTGCGTGAACACCAGGCGAACCCGGCTCGCTTCTTCCGGCGGCATGAAATCAAACGGGGTTCGACCCAATAATTCCGCGGGTTCGTACCCCAGGATTTCCCGGATCTGCGGACTGCAAAACGTGTAAACGCCGTTGGGATCCACTTCCCAAACCCAATCATGAGTGGAATCCACCAATTGGCGGAACCGTTCCTGGCTCCGCCATAATTTCTCCTCCGCGCGCCGTTTATAAAGCGCGAACTCGAGGGCGAGCTGGAGTTCCCGGTTTTCCAGCGGTCGGGCAAGGCTCAGCACGGACTCGCCGGTGGCCAGATGGGTTTCGGGCGGTTGCCCCGGACTCTTCAAATAAACGGCCGGGATTTGCCACCGATCGCGTAATTGTCGGGCCAGGTCGATGGCCCGTTCGTCGCCAGCCATACCCAAGTCCAGCAACGCCAGATCGACCGGCGCATGTTCCGCCATTAACCCGGCATCCCGGCCGTTTGCGACCACGCCCGCCACCTCAAAACCGAGGCTTTCCAGACGAGTTTTAAGCTCGTCGGCCCCCGCCTCCGAAACAATCAAAATGCGCGGTTTTTTCATGTCCTCCCCGGTGACGTTGGCCGGCGTTTTCTGGCCGCCAAACCATCCCTCCGCTCCGCTAATAGCGTGGATTCCCGTCCCATTCCCCAATTAAGAATTTTTCTCCCTCAGGTATCCCCACCGCTCAGATTGGCCTCATCAAAAACGGACATCAATTGGTGGTGGCATCTTAACGCCAGGAGCGAAGGTCAACAAGCATTCTCTGCGCTTCCGGCTCGCAAATCACGGGGGAATTTTATGTCAGCGAGGGAAAGCCACTTTCAAACCTCCGTCAAGCCAAGCGAGATAGGGGATGGTTTGAATCTAATTCCAATGAGCGATCAAGTTGAGACTAAGACACGCCGGATGCCGGGCCTCTGGCTAGGCATGAGGAAGGCGCATATCTAAAGTGATCTGCAACCGACGAATAACAACGCCAGAGGCCCGGAAGACAAGTTGATTAGTCTCAACTGGACAGCGATTTGGAATAAGCAGCGATGACGCGGCCCGACCGTTTACCCCACGCCAGCGAGCTCAACCCCGGTGCTTGGGCTAGCCGATTACCGGGGCGCAACGATCGAATCGTCCATCATTTTGCGGGGCCATCGATTAGGTTCGAATGCGGCACGGGAGGCGGTTCCTTATTGGCTCCGGTTTCCTTTTCAACCTGTGGTTCCGCGGCTTCCAGCGGCGGCTGAGCGGGGATAGGCAATTCTTGCAAAGCCTTTGTCCCGCTCGGGAGCCGGGTTTTGCGCGGTTTCTGAGCGGCGCCAGCCAAGAGTTTATAGCGCACTTTTACGCTTTTCGGCGCCTCGCTAAAAGCCATGACTTGCAGCAATCCGCGCGCGCCCTTAGCGGTGCGAAACGCAAACGTGACCGGGGGCGTGTTTCGTTCTCCCGCCACACTCACCGTCTTTCCCGATCGTGGCGAACCGGGAATGCTTAAATCGGATGCTTCAGGGCTATCCCACGAGTGAACACTATCCAACAACGGCAACAAGTCCATGCCCGTGCCGGTCACGGAGAGCGCATGGCTGGCGTCAGGCGCGATCACCACGATGCCGTCGGACAATTCAACACCCTGGTTCCAATCGGCCCGCGTCAGCGTGGGAGGCATCGCTTCCGCGACACCCTCGTCAATATCCAATGAATAGCTATAGCCCGAGTCGCTCATCGGCAGGGTGAATTCCTTGGCTGGATCAAAGGTCAAAGAGTCCGGCTGGCCCGCTAAGGGAACGGCGGTAGCGGTCTCTCGGCGAGCCGTAGCGATGGGTAATGCTCGCTGAACCACAGCGGCCGGTTTTTCGATGCCAAAATGAAGTCCGATCGCGCGCGCCCCATTAATCATGGGCAATAGGGCTACGACGGCGACGGCAACCAATTCCACCCAGCCGCTTCCCTGGTCGCGACGCCGCAAAAACAATTCTCTAGTTCTCGACCGCATCAACAGGCTGATCGCCCCCGCCAATACCGCCGCCGCACCCAGTAAAAACAGGAATGTAAGGATCGTCTGGACGCCAAAACTCGCGTTTATGGGCTGGCCAAACAGCGCGAAGTGCGGAATTCCCAGCCCGCCTCCGAGCAAAACGCAAAACACGAAGAGCACCACGACCGCGCCCACCCCTAAATAGGTCAGCGCGCATTTGCGCCAAAACTCGCGTAACCGCAACAGCCCAATGCCGATCGGCAAGCAAAACACGTTGGGATCGAACCGCAACGCGTGGGGTCCCATTTGGGATATCGTATCCCACACTGAATGCAGCCCGGAAAGGATGAACAATATTCCCATGAGCCAAACCCAAAATGGGGGGCGCAAGCCTTCGCTTCCCGGACCCGAGCGAGGGGGCAACGTCAGCCAGTGGCAAAACAATAATAAACCCGTAACCACCAGCAATTCGGCCGCGAACAGCGAATTGCCATTCAACCCCACCCGATTGGGCAGTACAAATGTGGCATAGACCAACGCCGCCATGCCCGCGACCAGGGGGATTGATAATGGATTGCCGAAATTCAAGGTATATCCGAAGCCCGTAATGCGTCTGGGTACCACCAGGCGCGGATCGCTTTTACAGCCATAAACCACTCCCCAGCGCCAGCTGGCCGGGTCGCGCATCAGGGAGTCGAGTTCCGCCTGAAAGGGTTTTTTATTCCGCAATCGCAACCCGTAATGAAGCAATAAAACCAAGGGCAACAGCCAAATAAAGGCGAGCCAGAAGGGTTGGGCGAACCCGCTTGGATTCCTGCCCGCGAAAGCCAGAATAAAGAGCGCCACCAGCGCACCGCCGCCGATCAAACGCAACCACTGGGAAGCCCAGCCCCAACCGGTAGGCAACCCCGCGTGGTCGAGCGAATCGCCAAGCGGCGGTGCCCCCGCGTGGTTGAGGAGCCGCGCCCCGAAAAACAGCAGTAATAACGCTGGCAGGAGCCAACTCGCCACCAGCACGAGCGGCATCACAAACCGGCCACCCCCAATGCCCAAAATTACTAGCGTTACGATGCCATACCCTATCCCGCGGCCCCATTCGTTTTTCAGCAGCAACACTGCTAGAGCCAATAGGAGCAAGGTGGGCAACAGCGGGACGATCGCCGGCATTTGCGGCCCCAAAGACCGGCTTCGTCCGTTTAGGACGGCCAAAACCAACGTAATGGCTATCAGGCAATACCCAACCCTCCGATCCCATTCCAGCGCGGGCGCGCCGCGCCCGAAAGAAAAGCCCAGGCTCGTCGCGCGCCCAGAAGATCGCCGCCGATTTGGATTCAGCAGCAATTCCACCAAGTCCAGCAGAATGACTATGGGCAACACCCACCGCAGGCCTAGCCCCATTGGCATTAATGCCCAGCCTTGTCCCCTTCCCGCGAGGGCAATGACAATGGTTAACGCCATGAAACCGCCGCCAAGCCAACGGGTCCATCGGAACAACGCGTCCGCGCCCGCCCCGGACAGGAAGGATTTTGAAACGGAACTTTCACTCCACCCCACATCCGAAGCGCCAAGCCTCGGGCTGGTCGACGACGTGGGATTGGTTTTACCCGTTGAATCGACGCCATCCCCCAGGCCTCCCGGCATGGGTGGAGCACCGCGACCCAAACCCGCATGGCCTCCCGGTTCATCAGTACCCACTTTATTCCACGCAAGCCACATTGGCAGACCGACGCCTACGCCCAGCGTCAAAACCACGCACAGCCCGTTAAGGTATTGAAAATTATCCAGCAGGTGTTTGGCCCACGGCAGGAAAAACTCCCGCGCGACCGGATCCTTGGTGGCCGCGTCCAACACGTGCAACCCCACGCCCGCCCCGCCGTAGGCCAACAGCCCAAACGCTCCGCCTCCCATGGCAATGGGCGCGACAGCCAAACCGCCGGCGGCGGCGATCAAACCCACTGCCAGGCCGCCAATGACGAACAGGCCAAAAGCGCCGCCGCCATAGGCCAAACCGCCCAAGGCAAGTCCGCCAAGCGAAAAGACCCCCATGGCCACCCCGCCAATGGCTACCACCCCTTGGGCCACCCCGCCGATGGCGATGATGCCGCGCGCCACCCGCGCTTTGCCGCTAACGGGATCCTGTCCGGTGGCGATATGCACGAGCGGCCAGCCAAATAAGGTCCGTTGAGTTCGGTAATTCACCTGCCAGCGAGTCCGGTCAAACCCTCGCGCGGCGAACGGCGCGCCATAATCGGGCAACTCCGCCAGCGGCCGGGCATAGCTCCGCAAAATTCGGACGCTGTTTTTAAATAACGCCACCGCCAAAATGGAGCCCCAACAGCCTCCGGCAACCAACAGCGTAAAACGTTTGTCAAAATGATTAACCCTCGCCCAGCGCAACCAAACCAGCATCACCAATCCCGTCATCAACAATGCCTTTATGAAACTCAAGGCCACCGCGTGCGCATTTATCATCCGCCGGTCTTGGTAACGCACCACCAGCGGCAGCCAAAGTCGTCTTTTAAACCGCTCCCAGCCGCGCTCGGATGGCGGCGCGGGATTAACTGAAGCGGCGCTGGCGGCGGGGAACGAAGGCGCCTGCGCGTTCGCCATCGGAGCCGACGTCGCAAGCGTTTCCAGCAGGGTTTTAACCTCGCTCACCTGCTGGTAGCGCAGTTCGGGGCGTTGCTCCAAGGCGCGCAGCACCACCTCATCCAGTCGCGCGTCGATGTGGACTTTGCGCGAGGGCGGTTCGATGCGTTTACCGGGCAACTCGCCCGTGAGCAACTCGTAGAACACCACGCCGAGGGAGTAAATATCGGCCCGGCTATCCACGCGGCGCGGATCGGTCTTTTGCTCGGGCGCGCTGTAGCCCGGCGTGCCCATCACGCTTGGGGTGGCTTCAGCCGAGGCGGCACCCGCACTCCCCGGCTCGCCTTCCGGCGGCGCCCCCAACATCTTGGCAATGCCGAAGTCGGCCACCTTCACGCGTCCGGATTTGTCGAGCAAGAGATTCTCCGGTTTGATGTCCCGGTGGACAATGCCTCGGTCGTGGGCGAATTGCAGCGCGTCGCACAGTGGCGGCACGATGGCCAGCGCTTCCTCGGGCGTGAATTTGCGCGCGCGCAGCAGTTGGCGCAGGTTGGCCCCATCCACGAACTCCATGAGCAAGTAATAAAAACCGCCCGCCTGGCCGAAATCGTGGATGGTAACGATATTGGGATGGCTCAACGCCGCCAGGGCCTGGGCTTCGCGCGTGAAACGCTCGGCGAACTGGGCGTCGCGCACCCGTTCCGGCGCCAGCAGTTTTAGGGCGACGAACCGGTTCAGCGTT
Organism: Verrucomicrobia bacterium UBA1319; assembly: GCA_002306985.1. Classification (GTDB taxonomy): domain Bacteria; phylum Verrucomicrobiota; class Verrucomicrobiia; order Limisphaerales; family UBA1319; genus UBA1319. The sequence goes on along the minus strand of DBTJ01000108.1, from coordinate 11,055 downwards.
TTCTGCCGGGCCTTGTACACGACGCCCATACCGCCGCGCCCCAGGCATTCGAGGATTTCCAGCTGGGGAAAATGCGGGGCGATCCGCTCGGGCGGCAGCGCGGCCTGGGAGGGGGGCGTATCGTCGGTGAACACGGTTTCCGGGTTCAGGTTCAGCGCCATGAGGCAATGGGGACACAAGCCATCCGGCGCGTCCGCCGGCAGGGGCGCGCCGCACTGGGGACATTTGCTCATTTCGTTGCTCATGCCCGATGCTTACCAACGGCCTGGCGTTTGTTACACGGCGGGTTCATGATTCTTGGCGGGCCAGGGCGGCGGCCAGGTGGCGCAGCTCGGCGTCTAAATCCGCGCCATCCGCCAACGTGCGCGCGATTTCCTCCCGAAAAATCTCCCGGAACCGTTTCCGCAGCCGATGCACGGCTACGCGCGCCGTCCCTTCCGAAACGCCTAGGCGCCCGGCCATCGCGGCGTAGTCAATGCCCCCCCGAGCCGCCATCAAGCATTCCTTGAGCGCCTCGAAATCGCCGGTCCGGCCGGCGGCGCCGTATTCCTCGCGTAGCCGGACGAGGGTTAAATCCAGCAACGCGAGCGCCCATTGGCGGTCATACGTTTCATCCGGCGCCAGCGCCTGGCGGTCCGCCGCGTAGCGGCTTTCGGCAAGCGAAGTGTCAAAGGATTCCAGCCTTTGGCCGCCACCCCGCCGTTGAGCCTGAGCCCGGCGCCATTGGTTACTCATGAAATGCTTAAGCGAAACGATCAGATAAGTCCGCAGCTTGCCTTTCTCGCGATCCACCAACTCCAGCCAGCGTTTCTCCAGCAACCGGCGGAAAAATTCCTGGGTTAAATCCTGGGCGTCGGCGTGGGACTGGCCGCTACGGCGCGCGTAAGCGTAGAGTGGATACCAATAAGCTCGGCAAATGGCGTCCAGCGCCGCCGCCGCCGCTGGCGGATTGCCCTGTGTCGCCGCGAGCACAACCGACCAATGCGTGTTGGGAAACACGCCCGCCCCGCCGCCAGCCGCCGTCTGAGTGCTCAGGCTCATGCTATTTGATGCCCCGATCATAATCCGCTTCCTTAACGAAAACGAGCGGATTGTTACCGGGTTTGATCGGCAGTCCCGGGGCTCCACGGTACCTGGCTTGACCCGGGTTCACAACGCCTGCCGGAAGATTGGCATGCCGAATGGCGAACGTTTCCACAACCGCGAGCCCGCGCCCCAATTCCCGCATGCCCCCCCAGCTTCCCGCCAAGCTTGACCGTGGCAAGCTTCCTGCTAGTGTGACGGGCATGGATTGGTCTAATAACCATTCTCCGGCTCCCTGCGCGATTGACGCGCGCCCGTCTCTGCCATTTATCCACTAACGGCGGCCGGGAAGGCCCGGTGACCGTTGCGCCAATTCACGGTAGAATAGGATTTTCATGTTACGAACCATTAGTTTATTGTTCACCGCCTTACTCTTGGCCTTAGCTCCAGGGAAAGCGGTGGCGGCGTCCGCCAAAAGCCCGGACCCACTCCCATATCGCTGGGTTTTCTTGCGGTCGAACCTGGCCGTGGACACGAATGTGCCTATCGTGCTGGACATTTTGCGCCGGGCCAAAGACGCCGGTTACAACGGCGTGGTGATCCAGGACCCCGGTTTTCACCAACTGGAGCAAATGAACGAGTCGTACTTCACGAACGCGGAAACGACGCGCGCCACCGCCGAAAGCCTGGGCTTGGCCATTTACCCGGTGGTGTTCAACCAGGGCGAACGGGATTTAAACCCCAACCTGGCCGAAGGCTTACCCGTGCGGAAGGCTCACTATCGGGTCGGCGATGTTTGGGCCACCCTGGTGCCGGACCCCGATTGCCGGCTGACCAATGGCAATTTCAAACAAGTCCGCACCAACCGGCTCGAAGGTTGGACCACGCAGACCGCGCCCGGGGTCAGCACCTTCGCCGATGACGTTGTCTACCGCGAAGACGGCCTTTCCCTACGGTTGGAGAATTTTCGGGCCGGAGACCCCAAAACGGGCGTCGTGGAGATAGGGCAAACCTTGTCGGTCACCCCGTTCCGTCAATACCGCGTGTCGGTCTGGGTTAAAACGCAAGCCCTCAATCCGGAAGCCCAACTGCAATTCGCCGCCCACGGGCTCAAAGGCCAACCAGTGCTCTGGCCCGTCGCGCAAACCCTCAGCCCCGCGCAAGAATGGACCCAGCTTTTCGCCGTGTTCAACAGCTTGAACTTCACCAAAGTAAACTTCCGCATCAGCCTCACGGGCGCCACGACGGGCAAACTCTGGCTCGACGACGCGAAATTCGAGGAAGTGGGCCTGCTCAACGTGTTGCGCCGCGAGGGCTGCCCGCTGATCGTCGAAAGTAAAACCGAGGATAAAAAAGAGGAATCGATCCTGTACCGGGAAGGCACCGATTACCGGCCCATACTGGACGAGGAAATGGACGACGCGCACGAACCGCCGCCTATCCGCCTGCTGGCCGGCACCCGCTTGCGCGAGGGCGATCATTTGTGCGTGAGCTATTACCACGCGGTGGACCTGGGCGGCAAATCGGGCGCGCTGTGCTTGGCTAGCAGCGAAGTGGATGAGCTATTCAAGAGCGCCGCCGGGCACGTGAACGCGCTGCTGCAGCCCAAAGGCTTCTTGTTAAACGTTCGCGATCTCCGCAACGCCAACTGGTGCCGCTCCTGCACGAATCTCCACCTGACTTCAAGCGCGCTGCTAGGCCAGCGCCTGAGCCGTTGCGAAACCACCCTGCGCCTGGAAAACCCGGCCGCCCGCGTGTTTGTCTGGGGTGATCTCTTCGATCCCGCCGTGAATGGCAAGGACCCTTACTACTTGACTGGTGAAGGCGGTTGGAAGCTGGCCTGGAAATTCCTGCCTAAAAACCTGGCGGTCGTGAATCTGAACAGCCAAGACCACGAATCGGTCGCCTGGTTTGCCCGGCATGATGTGGATCAAATCTTGGCGGGCTATGGCGACGGCGCCGAAGGCGACATTCGGGCGACTTTGGCCAAGGCGGGCAAATCCTCGCGCGTCGTGGGCGTCATGTACACCACCTGGCTCAACAATTACAATTCCCTGGAAGCCTTCGCTCAAGCCGCCTGGGGCCCGGCGCCGGCGAAAAAGTAAGCTCCGAGCCCCCGTCTATCCAATTAAGATTTCGCCCCGTTCGGCCGCATTGCCTCCGGCTGGTAAAAAGATTTCTCGCCGGCGCCCGCCCCCCGGCCGGGCTTAACCAGCACCAGCCGGGCGCACGCAGGGCATTCCATCAAACACCCAACGTAAAGGGAAGAACGGCCGATGGCTTCCAGTTTAGCCGTTTCACCACGGGCGCCCAGCACCGCCACTTCGGATTTAAGAAAGGCCGGATAATCGTGGTCCCGGATCACGGCGTACGACTTGAATTGCCGCCGCTTAGTGCGGGCGTTTTTTGCGAACGAGTAACCACATTGGCAGGTCATAACAATCCTCAACCCATCCCCGAGTCGCGCCGCGGTGTGGACGGCCTGAATGCACCGGGACAACTTCCGTCATCCTTGGCGGCGCAAACCGCAAGGCGTCCATCGCGCCTGATTTCAGCCGGTTTCGCTGGCATTTTTCACTCTCCGAGAGTAGATTAGGCCGCGTTTCGCTGAACGTCAATTTCAGCGCCGGCTATAGTTTGATAAAGGAAGATGCCAGACCAACCACCAACCAGTTCAGTTCCGGGGCAAGCCAATTGCCTTGATACCCGCATACTCAAACCGCCGCAATCCCAACTGGGGAACCTTCCGCCTTCGCCACCGGAATCCCTCCCGTCGCTCAACGGGCCCGAGGCATGCCCCGCGCCAATACCGGAGGAAAAGCAACGGCTCAATCTTATGGCGGCACAACTCCAGGCGGCCATCAAGGAGGCTCATGATTTGCGGACTGCCTTGGACGAACACGCCATCGTGGCCACGACGGATCCCCAAGGCAAAATCACGTTTGTAAACGACAAGTTCTGCGCCGTCTCTCAATATTCCCGCGCGGAACTCCTGGGCCAAGATCATCGCGTTATCAATTCCGGCCACCATCCCAAATCGTTTTTCCGCAATTTGTGGGCGACCATTTCCCGCGGCCAGCCCTGGCATGGGGAAATCCGCAACCGGGCTAAAGACGGTTCCTTCTATTGGGTCGACACCACCATCGTCCCGCTGCTTGATGTGACCGGAAAGCCCCGGCAATACATGGCGATCCGCGCGCTCATTACCGAGCGAAAAAAGGCCGAGGCGGACCTGCGGGCCTCGACCCAGGAAGTGATCGATCTAAAAACCGCGCTCGATCAGCACGCCATTGTGGCCATCACCGACGCCGAAGGGAAAATCACCTACGTAAATGATAAATTCTGCGCGGTCTCCAAATACTCCCGTGAGGAACTGATCGGCCAAGACCATCGCATCATCAATTCCGGTTATCATCCCCAATCGTTTTTCCGGGATTTATGGGGCGCGATCACCCAGGGCCGCATCTGGCGCGGCGAAATCAAGAACAAGGCCAAGGATGGCACCTTTTACTGGGTGGACGCCACCATCGTGCCGTTTCTCAATCAGGAGGGCAAACCCTGGCAATACGTGGCCATTCGCGCGGACATCACCGAGCGCAAGCGCGCGGAAGAGGAGCGAGCCAAGCTGGAATTTCAAAACCACCAATTGCAAAAGAGCGAAAGTCTGAACCGCATGGCCGGGGCCATCGCCCATCATTTCAACAACTTGCTCATGGCGGTGATGGGCAACCTCGAACTGGCCTTGAACGCCATGCCCAAACCGGCCGAATCCACGCACCTGGTGGCCAACGCCATGCAAGCCGCCCGCCAGGCCAGCGAAGTGAGCGGCCTGATGCTGACCTATATGGGGAATTCCTTCGCCAAGCGCGAACCGTTTGACCTTGCCGAAGCCTGCCGGCAAAGACTGCCCGAACTCCGGGCCGCCTTGCCCAACCACCTCGTTTTAGCTGATGACTTGCCCGCGCCCGGCCCCAGCATTAACGCGAACGCCGCGCAAATCCTGCGCATCTTGGATACGCTCTTCGCCAACGCTTGCGAGGCCCATGAAACCATACCGGGGACCATTCAAATCCGGGTTAAAACGGCCGCCGCGGAAGACATCCCCCTGTTTCGCCGTTTCCCCATCGACTGGCAGTCCCATGAAAATCGCTATGCCTGCCTGGAAGTGACCGACCACGGCGCCGGCATATCCGAGGCGGATTTCGAAAAACTCTTCGAACCCTTTTTCTCAACCAAATTTATGGGGCGCGGCATGGGCTTAGCCTCGGCATTAGGCATTGTCCGAGCCCACGATGGAACCATCGTGGTGACCAGTCAACCCGCGCAAGGCAGCGTTTTCCAAGTCTATATTCCGGTGTTTACCCAGCCAGCCATCCCGCGCGGCGCATCCGCCACCTAGCGGGCCGAATCCGCCGAGGTCGTTCCCGATCGACTCCTTGGGAGGAGGAATCGGCCGTGAAACAAACCTCCTTCTGGCTGGATACCCCAGCGCGATTCCACATTCCATCCGGCCGTGAAAAAGCCGCTTTTTTGATTGCATTCTTCGCCGTACCGGACAGGAATATGAGAAACCAATATCCGAGCTATGAACCCGCCACAAATCCAAGCTGGCGCCCTCACCCGGCGCGCCTTTTTAAGAACCGCCACCGCCGCCACCGCCGTGGTTTCGGCGGGCGCGCTCGATTTGGCCCGCTCCGCGCACGCGGCCGGTTCCGACGTCCTCCGCGTCGGCATGATCGGCTGCGGCGGACGCTGCACGGGCGCGGCCGAAGAAGCCTTGAACGCCGATCCCGGCGCGCGGCTCACCGCGATGTGCGATATCTTCCTGGAGCGAGCGCATGAAAAACGCAAGCACCTCAAGGAACGCAAAGGCGAGCAAGTGCAAGTCGATGACGAGCATTGTTTCGCGGGATTCGACGGCTACCAACGGGTGATCGAGAATTGCGACGTGACGCTGATCGCCAACGCCGCCAAATTCCACCCGTTACACGTGAAGGCGGCCATCGCGGCCGGGCGGCATGTGTTCGTCGAAAAGCCCCACGGCATCGATCCCGCCGGAGTGAAATTACTCTCCGAAGCCTGCGCCCTGGCCCAAGCCAAAAAACTGTGCGTGGTCTCGGGGCTGCAAAGCCGCTATCACCCCGGGTATATCGAAGCGGTCCAACGCATCCATGACGGCGATATTGGCGACGTCCTCGCCATCGAGGAGAACTTCCTCCGCGCGCCCTACAACGTCATCAATCGCCGCGCCGGTTTGAGCGAAGTCGAATGGCAATGCGGCGCGCAATACCATTTCCACTGGCTCTCGGGCGATGATGTCGTGCAATCGCTGGTGCATAATATGGATCGCGCCAGCTGGGTGCTGGGCGACACGGCGCCCGTGAAAGCGCACGGCCTCGGCGGGCGTTCCTCCTCCTTCGATCCGGTGTATGGCAGCGTGTTCGACCATCACTCGGTCATCTACGAATGGGCCAATGGGGCGCGGGTTTACGCCTTCTGCCGCACCCAAAACAACTGTTACGAGGAAGTCTCCAGCCTGGTGTTCGGCACGAAAGGCAAAGCCTCGCTGCTGCAAGGCCAGATCACTGGGGCCAAACCCTGGAAATGGAATGGCAAGGGCAACCCCTACCAAATTGAGCACGACCAACTCTTCGCCGCCATCCGCTCCGGCAACCCCATCAACAACGGCGCCTACATGGCCCGCAGCACGCTCATAGTCATCATGGGGCAAATCTCCTGTTACACGGGCAAAGACGTCGCATGGGAAGACATCTCGAAATCGAATTTTTATTACGCGCCCAAACCGGAGGACTGCCGGATGGATATGGAACCGCCGGTCAAGCCCGGTCCCGACGGCGCCTACCCGGTCTATGTACCCGGACAAACCGTGTTAATCTAAACCTTTTTACCCGCGAAAAACGGGCTCACCATCGCGGGTCACGCTTTAATATGAAACCGCTCACTTTTGCCAAAACCTCCAGTTTGCTCGCCCTTTTGGGAATAGCCTGCTGCGCAATTCTGGTCCGCGCGGCCGATAGCCCGCCTCCGGCGACCCCCGCCCCGGTGGCGGCCGCCGCGGACCTGACGCCGCCCGCGCGGGGCACAAAAGTGCTACTCGTGACGGGCATCGATTACCCCGGCCATCATTGGCGCGAGACCGCCCCGGCGCTCAAAGCCTTGCTCGAAAAAGATCCGCGCCTGAGCGTCCGGATAGTGGAAGATCCCAACGCCCTGGCCTCCCCGCAATTGGCCGCTTGGGATGTCGTCATTCTCCACTTTCAGAACTGGGAAAAGCCCGGACCGGGGAGCGCGGCGCGGAACCAATTGCGACACTTTGTCGAAAGCGGCAAAGGCCTGGTGTTGACTCATTTTGCCTGCGGCGCCTGGTATGGCGAATGGCCGGAATTCAAAAACCTGGCGGGCCGCGCCTGGTACGGCCTCAACGGCGGCCGCCAGCACGATCCCCACGGAACCTTCCGCGTTGAAATCGCCGAGGCGAGTCATCCGATCACCCAAGGTTTGGCGGCTTTCGAAACGACCGACGAACTCTACACCTGCTTGGAGGGTACCGCGCCAATCCAGGTATTAGCCCAGGCTAAATCCAAGGTCGATGGCCAGTATTATCCAATGGCCTTCGTGCTCAACTATGGTAAAGGCCGGGTGTTCCATTGCGTGTTAGGCCATGACGCCGCCGCTTACGGTTACCCCGGGGTGCCGGAACTGCTGCGGCGCGGCTGCGCTTGGGCGGGCGGCTTGCCTCCGACCGGAAAATAAGTTCCGGCTGGCGTTCCGCTGGTGATAGCCGGCGTTGGCCGCGTTTATCTCACTGAGGGAACGTGCCACGGCATTGACCGCTTCCATCCAGGCTTGGACATCCATCCAGGCTTGGACATCCATCCAAACACGCGGATCGGTGTGCCCCGCCAACTCCGGCGGTTCGATCAAGAATTTCTCATCCAGCAACTCCGTCACGGAAAACACGGGCGTGCCTTTGCGGGACAGTTTCAGGAAGGTGTCCGTCATGCGGCCTTCGAGCATGAGTCCGGAATAGAACACCACGTCGGCTTGCAATTGGCGGCGGCGTGCAAAACCCGGCACCAAACGGTGGTTGCGTTCTTGCGTTCCCTGGGCATTCCGGAGCCGGTGGCCGAGAAAGATGCCGAAGGCATTGAACACCACGTCAGCCCGGAGACCTTGGCGGCGTTCAAGTCCGCCCTGCACTCGGTTTGAGTTTGCGGCCGGTTTCGGGAGCTGAGATACCACCTCCGCCTGGCCGCCCGGAGCCAACGCTCAATCCTCCCCGGGCAGAGCTGCCGATATGGCCAATCCGTACCAGCCCCCCAACGAAATGGCGGCCAGGTCCAGCGCGCGGCCCCGGTTCCAGGGCCGTTTCCGCACCCAAACCAGGTAGCCGCCGGCGCAAACCGCGTTCAGCCCCCAGGCCCAAGGGTTGCCCGCCTCGAAATGCCAGCCTAGGTAGCCGGAGCCGTTGCTTGCCAACTCCAGAGTGAAAGGGAACAGGGTTTTCGCCCAGCGCCCGGCGGGTTGCGCCGTGGCGGGCGGCAGAGCCTCGGTATAACGGTCCACCACTTGGTAGTCGCGGTCGAACACGAGGGCCTCCACCCGGTCGGCCGAACTCGCCGTGGCCAGCCGGTTCAGCATGTCCCCCCGCACGGTCAACGCCATCTGGCTGGGGTCGTAATGCTCGAAAGGCAGGGTGACGAGCCGGTATTGCGGCCCCACCAACAAATGCGCGCGGCCCGCCGTGTCGATGATCAACGCGCGCAATTCGCGGTTATCTTGCTCTTGCACGTGGATATGCCGGGGCTGGAGCGCCCGCCAGCGGGCGGCGTCCTCGGGGGCGGCCTTATCGGCCAGGCGATCCAGCTCGAATTCGCCTTTGACCTGCCGCAAATGGAACACCGAGCCCGTGGCGTCGGCCACGAACAGGCCTTCATCGTAAGGCTTGAGCGCGGTGGGATTGCCGCCCGCCACGGACACCGGGAAGGTGAATTCCGCCGCCGCGAGCGCCAGCCGCAGTTTTTCGCTTTTGGCCCGGTTAACGGCGTTGCTCTTGATCTCGATAAACTCGGCGCCCGCGCCCAGGCGCAGCATATCCGCCGGAGTTTCCAGGCGGACCCGGCCGCTCTGCGACTCGAAGAGCGGGTGCAAGGGCGCGCCGGGGCTGTCCAGCGCCTCCGGTTTCAGCCGCAGGTTCACCCGCTCGCGGCGCAGTTTTTCGGGAGTGATGGCCACGCCCCGGATTTCCTTGGGCATGCGGCCATCCTTGTACAATTGCAGGTAATTATCCAGCGGCAGGAGGCGTTCAAAATCCTCCCGGGTGTAACTCTTGCCCCCGGGGTCGGCGCGCAGGAGTTCGCCGCGCTCGCTCCGCAGCAGCAGGAACCGCTGCTCCACGCAGCTGTAAAAGACGGTGGGGGCGCGCCGCGGCTTGGCGGCGGCCAGCCAGTAGCCCGCGGGCGCGTAATGGGCCAGCGCCAGGATGCCGGTGAGCAGCAATAAGAATCTCGCGACTAATGTCATGTTACAACCCTTTGCGAAAACGATGGCAGGCATAGAGGGGCAGCGCCACCGAGGCGGCGCACCACAGGGTGAGCGCGGGCAGCAACCGGGCCGCCGCGTCGTAAAACTCCGCTTGAAAAAACACCCGCAGCGCGCCCAGCCCCAGCAGCAGGCATATCACCCGGCGCCACCAGGAGGATTCCAGCAACAGGGCCGCCGTCCATAAGTAAGCCGCCAATCCCGCCAGCGCCCAGGGCGCCAGGGTCAGCGCCAGGTTCGCGCGAAACTCGGCGGGAAAGTAAACGCTGGCGGTGAGCGTGAACAAAGCCGCGGCGGGCGCGAGGATCAAGGCCAGTCCCAGAAGCCCCGCGCGCAGGTGGCAGCCGATCACGCGGTTTTCGCCCAGCGGCAGGCGCAAGGACAGGCGCACTTTTTTTTGCAGGGTTTCGGGCAGGAATTGCAGCGTGCCTAACAAAACTCCCGCGCCCAGGGGCACGTAACAATAGCTTTCGAAAAAGAGGTAACTTTTAAAAATCCACGCGTGCCACACGCTGACCGCGTCATTGAATTGATGCACATGGCGCAGCCGCAGGCACAGGTAGGCGGCCCAGCCGGTGCTGCCCAAAAGCAGCAGGGCCCACCAAAAACGCAGTTTGATCCACTCCTTGAAGAGGATCGCTTGAAAAGGCGAGCCGCCGGAGGGCGGCGCCGCGGAGAGGGTCGGGGTTTCCATAAGTTCAATATTTCCCGGTGAGGGCGATGAAAATATCCTCCAGGCTGAGCGGTTCGGGGCGGAAATCGGCGGGCTCGATCCCCCCCCCGAGCAGTTCCGCCCGCGCGGCCCCGGCGTCCAGAAAGCCGTAGATCGCCGAGCGCCGGGCGCCCGGCTCCAGGCGCAAGCCGCGCGCCGCGTCAAACGCCTCCGTCACGGGTGTGGCGGGCGCGAACGAA
>DBTJ01000108.1:0-319 GCA_002306985.1 Verrucomicrobia bacterium UBA1319 | reverse complement strand
GGTGTGGCGGGCGCGAACGAATGTTTGCGGTACCTGGACACGAGTTCCGCGGCGGGACAATCGAGCAGCACTTTTCCCCGCTGGTACACGATCACGTCGTCGATGAGGCCCTCCAAATCTTGAATAATGTGCGAGGTCAGCAGGATGCTGCGCCGGCCGTCCGCCGCGTAATCGCGGATCACCTCCACGAAGAGCCGCCGGTAGCCGGGGTCCAACCCCATGGAATAATCGTCGAAGATGATCAAATCGGGCCGCTGGGCCAGGATCAGCCCCAAGGCCACTTGCGAGCGCTGACCGCAGGACATGGTGGCGATGCGCT
>DBTJ01000116.1:64140-64375 GCA_002306985.1 Verrucomicrobia bacterium UBA1319 | reverse complement strand
CGCGCCGGCCGCCCCCGCCCCGCCCCGCAAGCAAACTCGCTCGTTACGCGGCGATGAAACCATTCTGCTCGTGGAGGACGAGGAGCAAATCCTCAATTTGGGACGCCGTATCCTGAGCCAATACGGGTATCGAGTGCTGGCGGCTCAAAATCCCGTCGCCGCCTTGAAACTCGCGGAACAGCATCCGGATCCCATCCAATTGCTGATCACCGACATCATCATGCCGGGCATGAAC
>DBTJ01000116.1:59580-63898 GCA_002306985.1 Verrucomicrobia bacterium UBA1319 | reverse complement strand
CGACATCATCATGCCGGGCATGAACGGCAAGGAACTCAAACTCAAAATCGAAGCGCTCAAGCCCGGCATTCGCTGCATCTTCATGTCGGGTTACACCGCCGACGTAATCGCCCATCATGGCGTCATGGACGAGGGCATCGTCTTTCTCCAAAAACCATTCGCCGTCGATACCTTGACCCGAAAAGTGCGGGAAGTAATCGAAGCGAACGCCGGCTGAGCCGCCCACCCCCGCATTAAAACCGCCTGAAACACTAAGGCGGTTGTGGGTTGAAATACCGTTCGGAATCGATGCTCCTCCTGGCGCTCAAAAGTGTCCCCCTTGAAACGCATACTCCCCGGACCACTCAATTGAACTTCAAGATGCGCGGGATTTCCTCACCTTCAACCCAAGAAGAGTGGCAGTTTCGAGCCGGGTCGTTTGGAGCAAGTCTGAAGCGGAATTATTTGGTTCATTGCTGTTTTCAGTGGAATAGAAGCAATCGCCCACGTTGTGGCAGGGGAGAACTTCTTTCCCATGGTCGAGGGGACGGCGGTTGGTTCTGGCAGTCACCACGCTGGCGTGATCCATTGCTAATAAGAGGCTTATAGATTGAATACGCCCCCACTTGGACGCTTCGGGATACCAAGAGACTCAGGGGGCACAGCTTTTTGCTCAGTTCCATTCTCTCCGCTGCCTCTTTAGCCGAAGGGAATCCCACTGAAAACAGCGAGGAACCGCAAAACGGCGTGTAAAACGTTGGGATTAAATTAACTCAGTTGAAGATGGCGACCCTATCGGGAATCGAACCCGAGCTACCACCGTGAAAGGGTGGTGTCCTAACCGCTAGACCATAGGGTCATCCAATGGAGGGAATACCATACTGGGCGACGGCGAATTGTCACGCGCAAAAAAACAGGGAGCGCGTTTTTTCTTTAACTCGCTCGTAGAGCGGGCTCTATGCGACGCCAGAGTTCTTCCGGATCTTCCAGACCGAGGGATATGCGGATGAGATATCGCGAGACGCCGCAGGCTTCAGCCCATTTAAGTTCGCTGTAGTGGGCCAGCACCGTGAATGGACACGCTAGAGTATAGACGGTGCCTAAGCTGGGGCCTTTACAGATGGGCAGGGCGTCGAAGATTTTTTCGGTCCGCGTTTCGGCGTTTTTGGGCAGGAAGGTGACTAAAGCGCCCCAACCGCCTTCCGGACGTCGCACGGCTTCGTAAACGTCGGCGAATTCCCATTTCGGATACCATACCCGTTCCACGGCATCATGTCGGCGAAGTCGCTCGGCGATCGCCAGGCCGTTGCGGTTATGCCGGCGCATGCGTTCGCAAAAGCCATGCGCTTGGGCTTCGATCACGGCCGCTTCGGCGCCCCACAGGAGTTCTTCGTGGCGGGATTGCACCCATTTCTTCAATTCCGCGTAATAAGGTGAGCGGGGATTGCAAATCAGCGCGCCCCCCATGGCATCGCCGGTGCCCACGATGAATTTGGTCAAACTCGTGGCAATCAGGTCGGCATAGGCGCTGAGATCGATATTAAACGGCGTGGCCACCACGTCGTCGACCACGAGCGGGATGCCGTATTTGCGCAGAATGGGCCGCGCCCGGCGCACGTCGGCGGACCCGAGTAAAGGATTGCCGGGGATTTCACAGTAGCAGGCGGCCAGGGGTTGCTGGCGCACTAGTTCTTCCAAACCGGTTTCGAGGTTGGCTAGCTCGTGGAGCAGGATGCTGCCGACCCCCACTTTCTTTTGTAATTTGAAGGTGTCGACATAGGGGAAACCCAGCTGGGCGGTGGGCAAACCCGGGCGGCGGTCCCCCACCGCCTGCAACGCGGCGAAATGAGCCGCCATACCGCTAGGGGTGAGAAAAACGTCGTCCGCGGCGCAATCATACAAGGCGGCGAGTTGCTGGCGCAGGGAATGGCGGATGGCTTTGGCGTCCGGGATCTCGCCTTGGCCTTTTAATTCCGCCTCGGCTTGGCGGCTGGAGACGATCATGCCGGTGTGCTGCCAAAAATCCTTGAGGGCTTGCGCTCCGGCCTCGGTGGTCACCACCCCATAAACCCCGCCTTGTTTGGCGAGGCGATAGCGTTCTCCGGTTGCCCGCGTGATATACTCGCCGCAGAGCATCGCCGTCCTTTCCGATGGGAAAGGCAAACAGTGCGCTCCCTGGCTGATTCGCCGGGCCAAGGCTTGCACAAGCGGGTGGATTAAAAACCGGGGATAACCGCTGGTTAACTTGGCCACAGTCTCGGGCCGGTGTTCTTCGTACCCCACCACGTCTTGCCAGCGTGGCAAGGCCATTGAAACCGCGTGCGGGCTCGGGGGAATAGGCATGCCCAATTCATCCGCTTGCCAGATGGGTTTGTGCAATAAATCGCGCGTGCTCATCGGCTAATTCCCTCCATGGCCTGATCGATATCCCGGCGTAAATCCTCCACGTCCTCGATACCCACCGAGAACCGCAACAGCCCATCCCCAATGCCCACTTGGCGGCGGACTTCCGCCGGCACCGAGGCATGGGTCATCGAAGCCGGGTGGCAAATCAAGCTCTCCACGCCACCCAAACTCTCCGCCAAAGTGAAGCAGCGCAAGCGGCGGCAAAAGGCCAGCGCCGCCTCGCACGAACAGGCCAATTCGGCGATAAACAAGCCGGAGCCCGCTTTCATCTGCCGCCGAGCTAAATCGTGCTGCGGATGGCTGGGCAAAAAGGGATATCGGACCCACCGCACTCCGGGGCGTTTTTCGAGCCAGCCCGCCAACTCCAAGGCGTTGGCGCTATGGCGTTCCATGCGCAACGCAAGGGTGCGCTGGCCACGGCCGGTCAGCCAGGCATCGAAAGGGGAGGGCTGCAAGCCCAGCGCTTTTTGGGCGAAGACCATCCGCTCGTGCCAAGCGGGATCGTTCGTGGCCACCACGCCGCCCAAACAGTCGCTATGCCCATTGACGTATTTAGTGGTCGAAGCAAGCGCCAGGGTGGCGCCTAGTTCCAAGGGGCGTTGCAAATACGGCGAGGCAAAGGTGTTATCCACCAAGACCGGCACTCCCGCCTGAGCGGCAATGGCCGATACACCCGCGATATCGACAATTTTTAGGAGCGGATTCGTGGGGCTTTCCAGCCAGATCAAAGTGGGCTTAGACTGCTCGATTTGCGCCCAATTTTCCGGGCGACTCAGATCGGTGTACCGCACTTGCAGGCCGAATTTGGCGAATACCCGGGCGAATAACCGATAGGTGCAGCCATAAATATTTTCCTCCGCCAGCACCAAGTCACCGCTTTTTAGGCTCGAGACCACGGCGGTGATCGCGGAAACGCCACTAGCAAAGCTGGTGGCATGCCGTCCGCCTTCCAGGGAAGCCAATGTCCGCTCAATTAAACGGAAATTGGGATTGCCCGAACGGGTGTAATCGAACCCATCGGGATTGCCATTTTCAAAAGTCGAGGTGAGAAAGACCGGGGGTGAAACCGCGCCAGTGGTTCCGCCAAAGCCCAGACTCTCATGCACCGACCGCGTGCTAAAACCCGCTCGTGATTCGCTGCTCATTTATATGCCGGTAAAATAACGAATATTGGCCAACCGGCAACCCGGAATCTTAGCCGCTGGCGCAAGCCGCGGACCTAGCCATGCCCGGAACCGTGGTGGGACGGCGGTTCCGGGCCCTGGCGAAAAGCCACTATTCCACCGTATCGCTCTCTACGTTCACGTCGGCAAACAGCCACGACGACAAATAACGCTCGGCGCATGAAGGCACGATGACGACGATTTGTTTACCCGCGTTTTCGGGCCGTTTTGCGATCTGTAACGCCGCCCAAATGGCCGCGCCACTGGAAATGCCCACCGGGATACCATCGATCATCCCAACCTGTTTGGAAATCGGGCCGGAATCCTCTTCCTTCACCTTGATGATTTCGTCGAGAATCTTGGTATTCAAAACCGTCGGCACAAAACCGGCGCCAATGCCCTGAAGTTTATGCGGTCCAGGCTGGCCCCCGGACAGCACGGGCGAGGAAGCGGGCTCGACCGCAATGGCTTGGAAACTCGGTTTGCGCTTTTTAAGCACTTCGGCAATGCCGGTGATCGTGCCGCCGGTGCCGATTCCCGCCACGACAAAGTCCACTTTGCCATCGGTATCGCGCCAGATTTCCTCCGCCGTGGTTTGGCGATGGATTTCGGGATTCGCCGGATTGGCAAATTGCTGCGGAATAATGCTATTGGGAATCTTGGCGTGCAGCTCTTCCGCTTTGGCGATTGCGCCCCGCATGCCTTTCGGGCCTTCGGTCAACACTAGCTTGGCCCCCAAAATCTTGAGCAGCTTGCGGCGCTCGATCGAC
>DBTJ01000116.1:0-59338 GCA_002306985.1 Verrucomicrobia bacterium UBA1319 | reverse complement strand
AGCAGCTTGCGGCGCTCGATCGACATCGTTTCCGGCATCGTCAAAATCAAGGGAATACCCCGCGCCGCCGCGACAAAGGCCAAGGCGATACCCGTGTTCCCGCTGGTCGGCTCAATGAGCACCGTCCCCTCTTTAATCAGCCCCGCTTTGGTTGCCGCATCGATCATGGCGGCCCCAATACGGTCTTTCACACTGGAAAGGGGATTAAAAAATTCCAATTTCAGTAAAATCTCGGCTAGCGCCCCGTGTTTTTTTGCCGTGCGATTAAGCCGGACCAATGGTGTATTCCCGATGGTTTCTGTGATGTCATTGAATATGCGTGACATAGGATGTCCTTTGTGTGGTCAGCCGAGTCGTCTAAAACCCTGGCTTTGATTGTATCATCTATTTTCCCGGTCGTTTTTCGGTTTTCGCCTCAGCGAGCTCTTGGCCGCCAGCCATCTTTCCGGTTTCGCTTGGCTTTTCCCCCCAGCTTATCGGAAAAAGCGCTGGCAAACGCGCCCTCAAACAGGCTCCCCGAACCGGTCAACTAAATCGTAATATACGACAATTGACATCGTATATACACCTTCCCATCGATCAGTGTCAAACGATTCTTTAAAAAATTTCCCAGCACCGAGCGTCTCCGGATTAGCTTATATCTTTTGATATAAATAGGTTACAAAACAACCTTAAACCCTGAATCGAGCGACTTCGATGGCTTTTCAGGGCAGCATTCCGGGGTTGTCGATAGGCCAAGGTACACGCTCTTAAGCTGAGAGCAAGAGCGAGGTGGGCGCTTAGTATTGGGTCCGCGTAAAATTCCCCCGAAATGCGAATGGCCTAGCGAGAACTTACGGCCACGCACCCCTCTACTCCGTTGCTATTACGAGGGCATCTAAAGCCCCGTCGGATGATCCGCAAAAAACCAATCGATCCGAAAATGCCGCGATATCTGTTCCGCCAAAGCCTTCACGCCAAAGGTTTCTGTCGCATAATGACCACCATAAAAAACGTTCAAGCCCAGTTCCTCCGCCAAGGCGTGCGTCCAGTGTCTGCCTTCCCCAGTAATGAAGGTGTCGACGCCCTCCGCCGCCGCCAGTCGGATCTCATCTCCAGCCCCGCCCGTAACCACCCCGATTTTGCGACAAATGCGCGGTCCGCCCGGCAACACCCGCGGTGGGACGCCTAGCACTTTTCCCAAGCGCTGGGCTAATTCGTCCCGGTCGAGAGCTATGGCTGTACGCAATCCCAGGTACTGGCCTTTTTCAAAAAAGAAGGGCTGGCACCGTTTAAAATTCAAGGCGGCGCAAAGCCGCGCGTTGTTCCCGTATCGGGGATGCACGTCCAGGGGGAGATGCGCACTATAGACCGCCACGTCATGATCGATCAACTCGCGCATCAGCTGGTAATTCACGCCCGTCCAGGGATGTCTTGGCCCCCAAAACAAACCATGATGCGCCAGCAGCAATTGCGCCTGCCCGGCGATAGCCAAGCGCACGGTGACTAGACTGGCATCCACCGCCGCCGCGAGGCGCGAAATGCCCCGCCGGTTTTCCACCTGCAAGCCATTGACCGCCCCCGGCCAATCCGTGATGGCCTTGACGCGCAAAATCCGGTCGCAATACTCAGCGATTGAGGATAGGGGGAGGGCTGTTTTTTTCATATTTCAAAAACTTCCACCACGGGTTTTTCGGGGCTGGCTGATACCGTTGGGCGGCAATCGCGCGAAATTCCGCGTGCAGCCTGCGGTAAGCCGATACCCCGTATGCCAAATCGATGACTAGCCCGATGGCCAGCCACCAGAGAATGAAGACATTGAAGCTCGACTCGCCGCCAATCCCCACGCTGAAACGAATTAAAAATCCCCAAACGGGGATCGACATGCCCCAGAGAACCCAAGGCAGGACCAAAATACGCCAAGCGGTGGTGCCGCTGGCGGTTTTGGCGTTTTTCGCCGTCAACCCCTGCCAACTGCCTACCCACACGAGGGCGCAAAAATCAGCTCCCAGAAGGATCAAGCCCGAAATAAAGGCAATCACCGTGGAAACTCGTTCGGATTGATTACTGATATCGCTGAGCGCCACCGCTAACATGATAAAATCCACGATCGCAACCATGACCAAAGCCGCGCCAAACAGGCGCCGCATCGCCAGCCATTGGCCCTGGAGCATTTCCCGAACGGTCATGGGGGTGCAGACGAGCAATTCCAAGGCGCCATCGCGCCGAATTTCCAGGCAACGGCGGGTGCTTTCGCCCGCCACCCAGTATTTGACGGTCGTACCAAACGCCAGAGCTGTCGTCACCGCCACCGGCATGCAGAGCCAGTCATGCGGCAATTTTGCCAGCCCATAGAGGAAGCCAACGACCAGTAAACCCAGAAAACCCCATAATAAGGTCCGCTGCAACCGGTCGCGCCCGCCGCAAATCCAAACGAACGGATTTATATCCAGCAATTGTTTTCGTAACGCCGCGCGCGTCTCCGAGCCGCCGTAGCACCAATATTGCCAGCGACGCCGCCAGCGCTCCAGCCATAGACTGGCGGGTACATCCTGCCAGGATTTGGGCGTAATCCGGCAGGCCCCCCACAGAAACAGCCAACCGAGCAGATGCGCCGTAGCCAGCGATCCCCAATATTCGACGCCTTTGAATTTTCCCGCGACCGCGAAGCTGGAAAAACCCTCCAGGGTACGGATGAAATGGGCGAGCGGACTGGGGAACAAAAACCACTCCGGAACCGGCAGGGCATCGTCCTTGATCACATATTCGCGAAATAACAGCCCAAGCGCAGGCAAGCCGGCGGCAATGAGCGCCACGAAAAGAAAGGCCATCCCGCAAGCCAAGCGTTCTTTCCGGCAAACCGCGGAGGCCAGCATCCCGGCGGCCAGCGAAAAAAAGAGGGCGTTGGCCAAGATTAAGAGTACCCGCCAAACCAGTTCCCAGGAGACCCCACCTAAAAGGAGGGGTAGTGTAAGCACCGGAAAAGACGCTAACAAACCGTAAGTGCAACTCATCGAATTGGCGGTCATTTTGCCCGCCACCACGTCGTAGCCTTTCAGATCCGTTAGAAACAGCAGCCCCAGGGTGCCATCCCGCTTTTCTTCGCTCAAACAATCGGCGGTGGCGCGACTGCCAGCCAGCAACGAATACCCCATCAACACGGAAGCCAGTGAATAAAATATCTCCGCGCCCAAGGTCGCCGGGGCGGGCGATTGGGGGGAAAGCAGGGCGCTGAAAAAAACCCAGGCTACCAGGCCGACAGCCACCACGGCCGCCCAAAAACGGACGCGATAAATACCCTTCCGCCTGGCCGCAACGCGCAACTCGCGCAACGCCACCGACAAGGCCGATAATGCAGCTAGATTCATAAGGTTACGCCAGGCCAGCGCAGTTTAGGACCGCGCAAAAGAATTTCGATCCCTTCGTAATTTAGACCGCCTCAAGCGGAACTTGTCACCAAAGCCAAACGGAGCCGGCGCGTTAACCCTTATGTAAACCCTGATTTACCGGCAACATCGGACTTTTTTGACAACGCTTGGCTATCAATCTAGGCAATCTCCGATTCCAGGGAAAGCGTAAACCATCCATCCGAAAGGGTTCGGCCACCCGGCGAATCCGGCGGCCCGCCGCTGGCTATCATGGCGCTTTACAGTATTTTCGTCCTATCGCATATTAATATCCGTAAAAGAGCGAAGGTTTTGCTAGGATTACGGAGTATGCCAATCTACGAGTATGCTTGCCCGAAATGCCGGGTCATTTTTAATTTTTTGTCCAAGCGCATCCAACCCGGCCGTCTGCCGGTTTGCCCCAAATGCGGCAACCCCAAATTGGCCCGCCAAATGAGCCGCTTTGCGGCGCCGCGAGGCGCCAAAGAGCCCGCGTCCGCCACCGACGGCCAGGAACAGCCGCCCCTGCCGGATATGGACGATCCCCGGGTGCTGCGCGCCATGGGCGAAATCGAGCGCGACATGGAGCAACTCGACGAGAATAATCCCAAGCATATGGCCCACATGATGAAAAAAATGAAGGAGCTTATGCCTGCGGGAGCCATGCCCAAAGAGTTCGAGATTGCCATCAAACGGCTGGAAGCCGGAGAAGACCCGGAAAAGATCGAGGCCGATATGGGCGATCTTTTAGGCGGAGCCATGGATGGACTGGGCGGTCACGCCTCGGGCGGTGGTGAATACACCCATGACAGCGGCTTATACGACTATTAGCGCCGGTCGGCCGCCACGCCTCGCCCGGTCGTTGGAGAATGGGTTATTCGTCAGATAATCATTTGTCATGCCTAAATGTTATGGCATAATCCGCCCATGAATTTGGACGAGGCGCAAAAACACAAGGTGCGGCAGTGGATCGAAGAAGGGCAAAAACTTTCCGGAATCCAAAAGCGTTTGGAGCAGGATTTCGGCCTGAAGATGACTTACTTGGAAGCCCGGCTCCTCGTGGATGACCTGAAGCTCAGCCCAAAGGATCCCACGCCGCCGCCCAAACCCGCCACTCCGGTGGAGCCTCCCGCCGCGGAAAAAACGAGCCCGGCTGACGCGGAAACGGATTTGAGCGATGCCGTTCCCGCGGGCGCTGGCAAAGTAACCATTTCCGTGGATACCCTCCCGCGATCGGGATCGTTGATTAGCGGTGGAGTGACCTTTAGCGATGGTAATACCGCCACCTGGATGCTCGATCAAATGGGGCGGCTGGGCTTGGGCGCCAAAACGCCCGGCTATCGTCCCTCGCCGCAAGACGTTGAGGAATTTCAGTTGCTGCTGCAAGCCGAACTCGGCAAATTGGGCGCCTAACTCCCAAACGGCTGATCAGCTTTTCGTCGATCAGTCGGCGGTAAACGCCGACCCGTCTATTTTAAAGCGGCATAGACTCGATGCACATCGTCGTGATCGTCGATGGCATTCAGAAAATCGGCGACTTCCTTATGGTGGGCTTCGCTCAGTTCGGGAAAACTCTTGGCCACATAGCGCATTTCGGAGGAGACAATGGTCCAGCCAGCCGTCTTAAGTGCCTTGGTGACCGCGTCCAACTCTTTGATTTCCGTGATAAAGCGCGCCCCCTGGCGACCTTCGGGCACTTCGGCCGCCTCCAGTTCCTCGACTTCCTGCGCGCCTGCTTCAATGGCGTCGCTCTCGGAATCGCGCCCCTTCTCGGCATGCGTCGCTTCGACCACCCCCACGTGGTTGAAGAAAAAGGCCACGCTGCCCGGTTGGCCCATAGAACCGGCCTTGAATAAATTGCGAATTTCGGGCGCCGTGCGATTGCGATTTTCCGTGAGGCATTCCACGACCACCGGCACTTTATGCGGGCCAAACCCCTCGTAAGTGACCAATTCGAAGGCGATCTTCTCCTCGGTCAAGCCAGCGCCTTTCTTGATGGCGCGTTCGATGGTTTCGCGAGTAACCGAGCTTTTCCGCGCTTTTTCCACCGCGGCTAGCAACCGCGCGTTGAGGTCCGGGTCCGGCCCTCCCAATTTCGCGGCCACCATGATTTCACGCGTGAGTTTGACCACCATCTGGCCGCGCTTCTGCGCATTGGCCTCACGACCGGCTTGTTTCCATTGGGCGCCCAAGTTGACTCCAATCCTGTTTAAATTGTTTACCTAATTTCATTCCAGTCTGCGTTTTCGGCGGTGAAGCGTCAATGCTATACCAGCAAATCGGCGACTCGCGGAACTCGCCTTGGCCACGTTGCTTCGAGGGTTGCCATGAGTAATCCGGCTTTCACCATCTCAATCCCATCCCCTGTGCGCTCAAATGACACAGGCAAGCTTGTCCAGAATTCGCGTCCATTGTGGAGCGGCTAAAACACAGTTATCCGTTTTTTATATATCTGCTTATTAATCACTTACATTTTATTAAATTCAAGATTTAGCCCTAATTTCTCCTTCATGAGACCTGGCATTTTCGTGCTAATCATTGGCGAGATCGTAAAGGACAAACCTTCTTTTGTGTGCTTTATTAAAGCAGATCCACACAGCACCATGAAAACACAAGCAAATCTCGTCGCAGCCGATGAGCGGAGCAATTCTTCTGTTACCCGGCTCGCCCCATCGCCCAACAGCACGCCAAGAAGCTGTCGAGCATCAAGCGCACGCCTCGCCCGCGCTTTTACCCTAATCGAATTGCTGGTCGTCATCGCCATCATCGCCATTTTGGCGGGCATGCTCCTGCCGGCCTTGAGCAAAGCCAAGGCTAAGGCTAACAACACCTATTGCATGAGCAATTTGAAGCAACTCACCCTTTCTTGGATGATGTATGCTAACGATTATAATGACCGAGTTGTCCTTAACTGGTTAGATAGCTCCAATGCCTGGATTAATGGGAATATTAACCTCATGCCGGACGCCACCAACATTAATGTAATCATGCAAGGAAAGCTTTATCCTTATAACAGCTCTGCAGCGATCTACAAATGCCCACGAGATGTCAAAAATCCTCCAAACTTGAAACAAGGCCTACCTCGAGTGAGAAGTTACTCCATGTCGGGCCGTATGGGCGCTCACAGCGACCAAACATCTATTTTAGGTACTCAATACCCGATACGGATAAAGACTACAGACATCACCCATCCAGGTCCATCGGAGGCGTTTGTTTTCATCGAGGAGAGTTACCTATGCATCGACGATGGCTTTTTTGCCACCAAACCTCCAGGAACCTTAAATTGGCAAAACTCTCCTTCCATCAGACATGCCCAAGCTTGCGAGTGGTCCTTCGCCGATGGCCATGCCGAAATCTGGAGATTCCGTAGTTTAAACCGGGAACAGGATTGGGATGAACCTGTCAAAGTTGCGGGGATCGACACAACCCAAGACCTCATCAAACTTCAGAATGCCGTGGCGATTAAAGGGCTCCAATGAACCTTTTGCGAATGCACAAAAATAAAAGCATTTGCAGTTCTTGCCGTAAGAGGTAAAAGTAAGGCTGGTTGATGCGACCAAACGAGTCAGTTATGATGGCAGGGTTTTCGTACACTACGAAAGCCGAGGGCTGCTTTGTGGTTTCGATGACTCGCCTTTTGACCAGCAAAACCAACACTAAAACTACTAAGACTACGACTAAGACCACCCTCGTCTTCGGTCGGCAGGCTGAAAGAACTTAGAACCAAACCTGAGAGATTTCAAAACCCCGCCACCCGAATACGGTGGCGGGGTTTTTTGTTTATCTCCAAGCAAAAACCTATGCGTAAACTAAAAGTCGCGGTCGTTGGCGCCACGGGAGTGGCCGGGCAACAGTTTCTGGCGTCCCTTAGCGGCCATCCTTATTTCGAAATTACCACTTTGGCGGCCTCGCCCCGGTCGGCGGGCAAGACCTTCACGCAAGCGATCACGAGCGAAGCGGGCGCCTGCCAATGGTTTTGCGCCGAACCGCTCGCGGCGGAATTCGCCCGCATGAAAGTCTTGGATGCGGCGCAATTCGATCCCACCACGGTGGATCTCGTCTTCGCGGCCGTCGAATCCGACGCGGCGCGCGAGTTGGAACCCCGCTTTGCCCGCGCCACGCCGGTCATTTCGACCGCCAGCGCGTATCGATATGAGGAAGATGTGCCCATCTTCATCCCCGGGGTTAACCAAAGCCACGCGGAACTGCTGGCGGTGCAGCGGAAAAACCGCGACTGGCGGGGATTCATCACGCCCGTGCCTAATTGTACCACCATGGGCATGGCAATGACCTTAAAACCGTTGCAGGCCGCGTTTGGCATCCGGCAAGTGCTCATGACGTCGCTGCAAGCGTGTTCCGGCGCCGGACGCTCCCCCGGAGTAGTGGCCTTGGATATTATCGACAATGTCATTCCCTACATCCCCAAAGAAGAGGAGAAAGTGCAGCGGGAAACCCAGAAAATCCTGGGTCAAATCGTGGAGAACCGCATCGAACCGGCGGCTTTTCCCGTATCGGCGACCTGTACCCGGGTCCCCGTCTTGGAGGGGCATACGGAGGTGGTATACGTATCGCTTGAACGCCCAGTCGCGATTGAGGAAGTTAAAAGCGCCTGGCGCCAATTTGGGGCGGATTTCCTGGCGTTAGGCCTGCCTTCGGCGCCCGCGCATTTAATCGAAGTCACGGAAGACCCCTTCCGGCCTCAACCGCGACGCGACCGGGATGCCGGCGGCGGGATGGTGACTACGGTGGGACGCGTCCGAACCGATCCGGCGCTGGTCAACGGCATCAAATACGTGCTGGTATCGCACAACACCAAAATGGGCGCCGCGAAAGGCGCCATCTTGGTGGCGGAATATCTGGCGCAAAGCGGGCATATTTAGGCCCGCCGGACGGCTAAAACCGATAGCCCACGCCAATTAAATTCATGTTCAGACCGGGATTGGACGATCCCAATCCCGCGTTGGACATGTGCTGAAAGCGGTATTCCACATTCCACTTTTCGGTGATATCCCAACCTAAACCGAGATGGCTGGTAAACTCGAAAAGACAGCCCATATCGCGATCACCAAACGTGTCGCGGCTCAAAATCGTGGGATGCGAGCCGCCCGTCAAGTATACCGGGCATTTTTGATGGCGCAGTTCCAAGGTCGGCCCAACGGTGCCCACAAACGATGCGTCACTATGGCCCGTCAAACCGCCTAAGGTCAGCTCCAACTTCGGTTTCAGCGACCAGTTGGTACCCATGTGGACAGTCCAAGGAAGGTTCCATAGACTATACGCCTCCGATTGCACAAAGGGATGCGAAAAGCTGGTGATGGAAAAACCGGCGCGCGCGCCGACGGAGTCCCAGGAAAACTCTTCCGCCATTCCATTCCAGGTTGCGACTAGACAGAGGCCGCCCGCTAACCAAGCTTTTATCGATTTAAAGCTGAGGGGTGAAACCCGGCAAGTTGTCTCTCGTGTATCTCGATTCATCTGCAAAGCACTCATAAGCGGAGCTATTATAGCCGGATCCGCCCCCATTTGTCACGCACCTCGTATTATCCTTTCCATTAACTAATTACACATAATAAACACAAACTTTTGCCTTTGCGAAAAAAACCGTTACCTTTTCAGCGTGAGCGATGAAACAACTTTAGACTCGTTGCGACAGAAAGCTTGGGACGGCGAACGCATCTCCCGTCTGGAGGCCCGCCGCATGTTTGATTGGCCCTTGGAAGAACTGGGCTGTCTGGCTAACCGCCGACGCGAACTGGCCAAAGCCGCCGATTTTGACGGGCGCGGCAACGAGATTGTGACCTACATCGTCGACCGGAATATCAATTACACGAACATCTGTAACGTGTACTGCAAATTCTGCGCCTTTTACCGGGTGGAAAAAGACGCGGACGCCTACGTTATTTCGCTTGAAGAACTGGATCGCAAAGTGGAGGAGACGCTCGCTCAAGGGGGGACCCAAATTTTGTTGCAAGGGGGGCATCACCCCAAGCTGACCCTGGCCTGGTATCTGGACCTGCTATCACACTTAAAGGCCAAGTATCCACAACTGAATGTGCACGGCTTCAGCCCCAGCGAATTTGTGCATTTCCAGGAAGTATTCCAACTGCCGTTGGGCGAGATCCTCGCGCAATTTCGCGCCGCGGGCCTCGGCTCGATTCCAGGTGGCGGCGGCGAAATCCTGGTCGATCGGGTGCGCCAGCGCATCTCACCGCTCAAGGCGAAAAGCGACGATTGGCTGGGGGTTATGGACTCCGCCCATCGGCTGGGTTTTAAAACCACCGCGACGATGATGTTCGGCCATGTCGAAACTTTGGAAGACCGCATCGAGCATTTGGACCGCGTGCGCGCGCAACAAGACAAAACCGGAGGATTCACGGCGTTTATCGCGTGGACCTTTCAATCGGAGAACACCCGTTTGAAAGCGCCCACCGTAGGGGCTCACGACTACTTGAAAACGCAGGCGATGAGCCGGATTTACCTCGATAACTTTCGGAACGTGCAAAGCTCCTGGGTTACGCAAGGCCCCGCCATTGGCCAGATTGCCTTGAAATACGGCGCCAATGACCTGGGCAGCATCATGATCGAAGAGAACGTCGTGGCCCAAGCGGGCGCCTCGTATCGTATGTCGGTGGCGGATATGCGCCGGTTAATCCAAGATCTAGGCTACGAACCCCGCCAGCGCGACAACGAATACCATTTAGTGGCATAAATCGGTCCGGGTCGCCTTGTGATTTGCGCAACCCGTGGTAGAATAATGCCGCAGCTGTTTAACCGATTGAATATTATACCAACTTATGATCATTAGCAAAACCATGAACGCCGCCCTGAACGGGCAAATTGGACACGAATTCGGCGCTTCCATTCAATACACCGCCATCGCCTCCTATTTCACCGGTGAATGTCTGCCCATTTTGGCGGCGCGCTTCGCCCAGCAAGCGGATGAGGAACGCACGCATGCCTTGAAATTCGTAAAGTACATTCTGGACGCCGGGGGCGCGGTCGAAATCCCCGCGATTCCCGCGCCTAAAAGCGGCTTTAAAAGCGCTGAAGAGGCGGTTGCCCTATCGGTCGGCTGGGAGAAAAAAGTCACCCAGCAAATCAACGGTTTGATGGAGTTAAGCCTTAAAGAAACCGATTTTGCCTCGCAAAGCTTTTTGAATTGGTTCATCAACGAGCAAGTGGAAGAAGTCTCGAGCATGGAAACCTTGCTGAAAATGATCCAACGCGCCGGAGAAGCGAATTTGCTGTATGTCGAAGGGTATCTGGCTGGCCAAATGAAATCGGGCTCTCCTAAAGCTTCCGGGGCGCAAGAAACCTGATGATTAGGAGTCCGCGCTTACCCCAAGAAGCTTAAAAGCAAGCACGCGGCGCACCCCTTATTCTAATCCCAACGGAAGCGGCCTGGGAAAGCGGCTGGCGCGCCTAGCCGCTTAGCCGTAGCGCCTACAAACCAAGCTCGGGTCCGCGAAGCCGCCGAGCATTATTTTGCCAGGGAACCGCTGGGTTTTTCGTTCGCCGCCTGCGCCTTCCGCAAACCATCGATGCGATGCTGAATGGTATCCCGAAAGGGGGAAGTGGTTTTCAGTATTTCTAAATACTTCAGCACCATGTCTGGATGGCCATCTTTCTCTTCCAAATCCGCCAAAAAAGTGAGGATTTTGCCCAGCATAAGCCGATCGGGATTATCCTCTTTGGCCGCATGCTCTTTCCATCTAGCTAAGGCCGCTTCCCATAAATTTCTAGCTCGCACGGTATCATGAAAGCCATCGTAATACACCAAGCCTAGTTCATACATGATTTCCACATTATCGGGATTATCCCGCAGGCCGACACGGAGCAAATCCAACGCTTCTTGAACCCGCCCCAGGTGCTTGCGCAGCCAAAAAGCCGTAACCGTAATCGTTTCGATCCGATGCGGATCGAGTTTGGCGGACATCGCCAGCCAGGGAAGAATTTCGGCGACGTCCTTTTTGCTTTCCATGTGCCGGTGTTCGGTGGGATAGAAATTGCGACCGAAACGCTCGATCCAATTTTTCGGCGTGCTCATGAAATCGGGTAAATCATCCTTCTCGTCATGGTGCTCATGCCCCGCCTTGCCGTGCTCCTTCTCGTCCTCCTCGGCATGGGCGTCGTTGGCCGCTACTTTGAGTTTTCCCCTAGCGGGGACTTGATCGAAAATACTGGGATAATAACCCGCGTGCAAATACACGTCCGCCTCCACAAAAAAGTGATTGGCAAACAGGCGGCGGCTATCGCCCAGCAATACGTCGATCAGACTCTCCGCGTTGAGCCGGTTACCGGACCAATTCTGAAACCATAATTGTAAACTGGTAGCCAGGGTGAACCCGCCCGCCAGCAGCAGGGCCAGGAGCCAACCAGCCGCCGCAGGCGGCCGGTGTTGGCCGCTGTAAGTATCGGCATTCATGGCGGGTTTTCCATATGGGCTAGTTTAAAGCCTGGCGGCGAAAAACGACCCAGGTGGCGACCAGGAAAAACAATGTGTAACAGCACGCGTATAGCGAAGCGACGCCACAAGCCCACCAGGGAACGGACCATTCGTGAATCAGCGTGTCGCGCACATCGAAAAACTCCAGGTGCGGCATGGCGAAGTAGCAAATCGAGAGCAACGTTTGCCCGGGCTCAGTCATGGAAACGGCGATCTTATGCAGATAACGCCCTAATAATAGAATGCTAGCCACCCCCAAAAACACGATGGTCACATTCGAAGAAGGGGCGGCAAAGACCACCGACCCCAGCAAGGTCATCGCCACCACAATCGCGAGCATCGACCAATGCAGCCACCATGCTTGGAACACCCCGCCCAATTGAAACTGCCCCTCGCGGGTCAAAGCCAGCGCGCCGAAAAACAAATAGAAGAGTCCCAAGGCCAAGCCACAAGCGAACCAGCAACCCAGGAATTTGCCGACCACCACCTCCCAGCGCGTCACCGGCTTGGCCAACAAAGGGAAAATGGTCCGGTTTTCACGCTCCGCGGGAATTTGACGCGCGGTGGTCGCCAAAGCGATCGCCAGCGAGGAAATCCAGATCAGCAAAAGGCAGATCTCTTTGAGATATTTCGAAATTCCCTGCAGATTGAAGAAATTCACCGATCCCATCAATAAGGTGATGATAGCCGTCATGATGAACAAGACGTAGAAATCCTTCCGGCGGCTAAGCTCCTTAATGACGATCGTCGAAATTGCGAGCGCGTTGTTCATAATTCCAAGGCATCGAAACTAACCATGAGCGGGCTGGTAACCAATCACTTTCAGGAAGACCCGTTCCAAATCGCACTGATAGCGCTGGCGCAAATCCGCCACCGCCCCTTGCTCTTTCAATTGCCCCGCGCACATGATGCCCACCCGATCGCATACCGTTTCGACTTCGCCCAATTCATGGGAAGAGAAAAAAACCGTTTTGCCTTCCTCCTTCAATCGCTGAATGATTTCCCGCACTTTCATGCGTCCCACCGGATCCAAGCCGCTGGTGGGCTCATCCAATATCAAGAGGTCGGGCTTATTGATCAAAGCTTGCGCCAGCCCCACCCGCTGCTGCATCCCTTTGGAATAAGACTTAATCGGGCGCTTCCGGACATTGTCCAGTTCCACCAATTTCAAAACCTCAGAAATGCGCGATTCGACTTCGCCAGCTGGAATTCGGAATATTTTGGCGTAAAATCGTAAAATTTCCTCGGCGCTCAGAAATTTATAATAGTAGGTTAATTCCGGAAGAAAACCAATGCGTTGCCGCGCGATGGGTTGCCGGGTGTCGACCCCGAATAAGGCGCAGGAGCCGCTGGTGGGATTAACGAATCCCAACAGAACATTCATTGTCGTCGTTTTCCCCGCCCCATTGGGTCCTAAAAAACCAAAAACCTCCCCCGTTTCGACCGCGAGATTGATCCCGTTAACGGCCACATTAATAGGCTGCCCCAATTCCCGTCGGCGGTATTCGACCCGCAGATTATCAATTTTTAAAATTGTACTCATGCCCGAATAACCGTCATGCCAATGATCCAGCATGCTGGCACAACCTAAAATGAGTGTCAATCTCGCTTGAATTGCTCTCCAGACTATCGTCGGTGCCAAGTCCAGCCGTTATGTCATGGCTAGGCGGTCGCGGCAATTACCGGGGCCTTTTTTTTAGGCTGCTCGGCGAGGAGTCGAGGCGCAGCGCGAAGCCATGGAAAAATAGGCAAATGAAGTCTGCGTTGGTGGATTCTACGGCGTGCGCCGTTTTGCTTAAATCGGCTTAAACCTTGGCTCCCGTTTTTTTCTTTTTTCCATCATCGAGACGGCGGCGAATTTTGCGGACTTGTCCCGCTAGTGTTTTGTCGACCTGTTCCTTCCAAACCGCCCGGCAATGGCAATCATGGTTGGGGCAATCTTTGATCCGCGCCAGTTCTTCCCGACGTTCACGAACCAATGCGTTCAGCTTTAAAAGCTCGGCCTCCAGCTCTAGTTTTTCCAGAGTTTTGCGTTTCATCGTAAGTAGCGACGCCACTAAGATAGCCGCAATCGGAAATATTTCCACTGACTCTTCGCTTTTATCGCTGGCTACTAAGGAATTGGGACTTGCAACATGCCGGGGCTTCAATCCCCAAAAGCGCGGTATTTCGGCCTCAAATTATTCCATTTCGGCCTGCATTTCACTTTTTGTCGATCACGAAAGGCGCAGCGACACCGTGCCCCGTGAAGCTCGGGAACTCGACTAAATGCGGTAAAAATGGGGGCGAAAAACGTGAAAACCTCAGTAAATCTCAAGCCCAGAGTGATTTTCCCACTTAAGAATTCCCGGTTTATACCGATATCCACTCTCAGTGTGTATGATGAGAATAGGCTCAAGGGTTTTTTTAAATCCGAATACTCACATCGTAACTCATTGGCCACCTGTTGCTTCTAGGTTATTATTTGAGCGATTGACAAAACCGGACGCGTTTTTTAGGTTTACATACGCAGTTGTAGAAGTTTTTGATTCGGGTAGCGGTACGTTTCTTCAGCGGGGTTCCCCACCCCCACCTCCTTGGCGTCCGTTGCCCGAATCGTTTGTTTTTTAAAATTGCCAATTTGGCGGTTGACTGTTGCGGAAGGTTTTTTTACCTTCTTGCTCCCCTTCGGTGGGGGTGTAGCTCAACTGGTTAGAGCGCTGCCCTGTCACGGCAGAGGTTACGGGTTCGAGCCCCGCCACTCCCGCCATTTTTGGCCGTCTCGTTGCGTGGTTGATTTTGGCGATGCCATTCGCTATTTCAAACCCAGCCCTCAGCAGCTTGATATTGGCCACCAGACGGCACTCGATCTACAGGCTTTTGGTTTAACTATTCTAAAAGACAACCTCTCCGCCTCGCGCCTAACCAGCAAGACCCGCTCATGATTTGCGCCTGCGGCGAAAACCATGCCTTTTCACGCTGGATCGCGGTCTGCTGGCCGACCCGTTTCGGATAAACGCAATTCCATGAAACGGGCGGTCGGGTCCGGGTTATGCCGGTACGCCGCGATATCGACAAATCCCAAGCGTTCATATAATCGAATCGCCGCCGCCAGCCGCGCAACGGTGTCCAAACGCATCCGGCCATAACCCATTTCCTTGGCGACGTTGAGCGATGCTTCGCACAAGGCTTGGCCGACACCGTTTCTCTGAAAGGGTTCATAAACGTACATCCGCTTCATTTCACACACGCCTGGTCCCCATTTGCGAAGACCCACCCCGCCGGCCAGTTGATCCCCCGAATAGGCGAGCAAATAAGCCCCGCTAGGCAACCCATACATGACCGAAAATACGGCCATCTCCTGCGCCACGTTTTGAAACGCCAAATCCATGGCGAGCCAGTCCAGATAATCGCGAGTCACCCGCCGCGCCAGGACGTACTCGGCGGGAATCGAACAGCGTTGGATCAGCAGCATAAAAAAATCCAGCGAGGCCGCTCGGGCCGCCGCTGGATTAAATTAAACCTCAGTAAAACGGCTATGGTTGCTTCTTATCCCAGCCTTGATCTTTCACGATCTGCTCCAAGGCCGCTTTTGCGGCATAGTTTTCCGATAGAATTTTGAATTTCGCCAGATACCTAAAGGCATCCCGCACTGACTTAACCTCGTTCTTTTTGGCGGCTAGCTTATCGGGGGCCAAGTCTTTGAGGCTGGCCACATATTGGCCGCTCAATTGTTTCACGCGCTTCGAAGCTTCGGAGTTTTTCTCGTAAACGAGGGACTCCATCCAGCGCAGCATTTCGGGTAATATATCCGCATCATTCTTAAGGGTGGCGGCATCCGCCCGGATGGAAGCGGCGATTTGCTTGCGTTTGGCCAGAGTGGCGCTGGTGGTCAGATAGCCATCGGTCGAACCTTCCACGATGCGCGGCGGCAGTTCGCGATACCAAATGTTACGGTACCGCACGGGATTGCCGTGATCCTGTAGCTTGAGCGCGCCCTGATCGGGAAACGGCGCCGGTTTGGTGCGCGCCATGTGGCCGGTGACGCCTTCAATGATGGCATGATCTTGCACTAGCACGCCGTTTACAAACACCGTGACGTAGCCTGGATCGATCAGCTTGCCACCCCGATATATCGGGCGGCGGAACACAATGTCGTAAACTTGAAATTCACCGGACGGACGCAAGGCGTTGGCCATCGGAGGGTGTTGCCCATAGACCGAACTGGCAAATCCATCCGCATAGGTCGGATTATTGAAGTTATCCAGCACTTGAACCTCAACTAGCCCCATTAAAAACACGCCGCTATTGCCCCGGCCCTGGCTTTCACCCTCGACTTTGGTGGGCGCCGCCCATTCGACATGGAGCTGGCAATCGCCAAACGTTTCCTTGGTTCGGATAAAACCGGAGCCCGGCACGCATTCCATGGCGCCATTTTTAATAATCCATTTCGTGGGAATTCCCACGCCCTCATCCGCCTCCCACTTCGATAGGCTGGTGCCATCGAAAAGCACTTTGGCATCCGAAGGGGGTTTGCCGGGTTGCTCTTGGGTGCTGAAAGTGCCGGGCGTAACCACCGCGGGTTGTGGCCGATTGGGATCGTGAATAGTCCATGGATGGTGGTTATCCGGAGCGTCCCCGTAAAAACGCGGCAACGGTGACGCGGCAAATCCAGTCGTGGATAGGGTTATCAGCACGCCGGCAAGTGCGAGATGGCGAAACATGTTCATGGCCGTGAGAATGTCACAACGGCGGCGGCGGCGTCAATCGCCGATAAATCAAGAGGCAGACCCGCGCCGGAGCCAAGGTCGGACGCGTTTTATTGAGCGCTTCCTGCTTTTGAATTACGGATGCTTCTCCCGCGCTTTCACCATGGCCGGTTCGTTCGAGAATGCCTCGATGAACTTAACCAGCGCGCGCACATCATGATAATTGGCCTTCCAATTATTCGCTTTGGAAGCCGATTTAGGCTGGCCTTCGGCGGTGACCGATTGCAGCCAGATGCCGTCTTTCGGGTCCGTTTGGTAACGATCGACAAAAGCGATGAGTTTTTCGAGCGCCATCGCCTGGCCGGAATTGGGCTGGCGAGCGAGCGAGTCCGTCAATGCCGCCAGCATTTCCGCTTGGACCCACCACACTTTTTCGGTGTCGGTCGCGGGTTGATCCGTCACCCCGCGACTGTAAAGTCCGCCGCGTTG
The DNA here is from genome assembly GCA_002306985.1 of Verrucomicrobia bacterium UBA1319. GTDB lineage: Bacteria > Verrucomicrobiota > Verrucomicrobiia > Limisphaerales > UBA1319 > UBA1319. The sequence continues at coordinate 42,350 of DBTJ01000116.1, read as the reverse complement.
ATGATCGTAACCGTATTTCAAGGCGTGCTCCAGGTAAGCATTGAAATGCCCCCAGGAAGGTTCGCGACCCAGAACCTTTTCCGCCCTCACCATCAGCCAGGCAAACTCCACATTGTGTCCGTAGGAAAGTCCCGCGCTGCTTGGTGCCGTGACGGGTTGCCAATCGAATTGCCGATGAAAACAGGCTTCGGCGGCATGGGCCGGGTAAAAGTAAACCGCGTTGATTCGGAGAGCTTCCGCCAAAGATAGGCGGACGCCGTCATCGCGAGTTGCTTCGTACAATTCCGTCAACGCTTCCATCAAATGCAGATGCGTATTGGCGCTTTTATACCCGCCTACTTCCACGGGTATGTTTTCCTGCTTCAGGATCGGAGTCCAATCTCGGTCGAAATGCTCGATCCAGCCGCCGTTCTTGGTTTCGTGGGCGTGCTTTTGCAGGACGTGGTATAAGTCCATCGCTTGGCTCAACGCCTGAACCTCGCCACTCGCGCGATAATATTCCACGAACGCATAGATAACGAACGCCTCCCCGTATACAATTTTGCGCGTATCCCGTGGGGTCCCCGCCAAATCCGTGGTCCAGTAATAACCGCCCTTGTCCGCATCATAGAAATGCGCCCGTATAAACCGGTATCCCTGCCCGGCTGCTTGCAAATAATCATGGCCGGCGTCGCCATAGCCTTTGCGGTGGGCGAGAGAAAAACCCCAAACCATTCGCGCCTGGGTAACCAGTTGCTTTTCGGATGGCGGACCCGCTTTTCGGTCTGCCTCATCGTTCAGCAGATAACCACCATTAGTTCGATCGACCCCGGTTTCCAACCAGTAGGGCAGGATTTTCGATTTCAACTGCGCCTGGTAATGGTCCGCCTTGGCGGCTAGATCCGCGGCGGATGCCATCGGCATGGCGAAGGACAAAATCATAGCGACGATAACGAATCGAAACATCCTCCATACGATCCACCGGCGATTCAGGCAAAGCAAGGGTGAGTTCATATGTGGCAAACTATCCTCGCCTGGGCCCGCAGGCAAACCCGTTCCGCCAATATTCCGCCACTGATAAACGGCCATGAATGCCCGGCTTGCGTTCACCGGCGCTCGTTGTAAAATGCTTTCACTAGACACGAAGAGGCTCATCGCAGCCGTTTTGGTTCTAAATTAAATCAATTATGCATAGATTATTCCGCATCTGGGCTGTCGCCTTACTGGTGGCAGGCATCCTTCCGGCCAACGCCGGAACCTCGGCATCCAGCGAGTTTCCCCGGCCGTTAACGGCCGCTTGGATTTGGCGGCAGGGAGCGGACCCCAAGGATTACAATCAAACCGTCATCGCCACGCGGCGAGTTTCCTTGGAGGCGGCGTCCGAAGCGGTGCTGCGCATCACCGCCGATTGTTATTACCGGCTTTATATCAACGGCGCGTGGGTCAATGACGGTCCGGCCCGCAATTATCCGGACCATTTCCAATACGACACCCTCGACGTTACGGGGTACCTGATCAAAGGCGAAAACGAGATCAAAGTGATCGCCCGGTACTATGGGGTAGGGGATTTTCATCACCTTCCCCAACAAGCGGGTTTGCTCGCCCAGTTGGATGTGAAAACTACCCAAGGTAAAATTCAAAGCGTACTTACGGATAAATCTTGGAAGGTCGCCACAGCCAAAGCCTGGCTGCCCAACACCCCAAAGGTCAGCATCCAAATGGAACCCGCCGAATGGTATGACGCGCGTGAGGAAGAGTTAAAATTCGAGCGCGCCGTGGAATGGTTCAAAACCACAAACGGACCTTGGAAAAACCTGGCCCCCCGGGATACCGCCTTGCTCAGCCGCCAGCCGGTGACTTTGAAGGCCTTCCTGGGCGCCAAACTAGTCAAGACCGAAGCGCTCGACTTCTGCCTACCGGCGGCCCGTCTGGCCAATCCCGGAGTGGTCGAAGCCAACCATAGCGCCAGCTGCGTGGGCGGCCTGGTCGCCTGTCTCATCAATGACCAGACCTGCCCCGTTCAATTGGAAGCGGACGGCATGAAATTCTCCATCGACGGTGTGGTGAAAGACGATGGGCGATATTCCCTGGCGCCGGGGCGCCATGTGGTGCTCGCCTTCACCCGCGAAGTCACCAGCCACAATAAGGAACGCTCGTTGCGCTTTTGGGACCCGGCGGGGTTCCGCCTGGAAAACCCGATCAATCGCGGGCAAACCAATCCTTGGTGCTATCTGGACTTCAAGGATTTGGCTTTTGCCACCAACGATATGGTCTGGATCGGCTTCCCGCGTTCGCCGGAAGTCACCGCAAAAATCACGGAATACAACCGGCTCACCGATGGCTGGCTGAAGGAAATTATCAACACCGAAACCTTGAAAGAAAAACTCGAGCCACGCTGCCGCGTGATGGATTTCGACAAAATGTTCGTGCGCGATAGCGCCTGGCAATTCCAACATCGCCGAGTGGTGGGGGATGCCTCTACCCTGATCCAACACCCACAGGCTTTGATGCACAATACGGCGGACGCCACCTTGGTCACGCCCAGCCCGCAAGGAGACATCGAATTACTCTACGATCTCGGGGAGCAAAACTGCGGCTACTATTCCTTTGACTTGGTGGCGGACGCCGGTGTCTGCGTGGATATTTATGGTTTGGAGTATATCGCCGAAGACGGCCGCATCCAGCATTCCTGGGGCAACCGCAACGGCCTGCGTTACCTCACTAAAGCCGGAGAAAACCACTTTACCTCCTTGAAACGCCGATCCGGCCGGTATGTATTTATCACCTTGCGAAATCAAAAAACACCGGTGCGCATTCGCAATTTTACGCTCATTGAATCGACCTATCCGGTTAATTACATCGGCAACTTTAGTTGCAGCGATAGCCGACTGGACAACATCTGGACGATTTCCACCCGCACGCTCAAATTGTGCATGGAGGATACCTTCACGGATTGTCCTCTCTACGAGCAAACTCACTGGGTGGGAGACGCGCGTAACGAGTCGCTGATCGCCTACCCCGTGTTCGGCAGCACGGACCTCGCCCGCCATTGTATCTGGCAAACCGCCCAATCCATGGAACGTTTCCCCATGGCGGGCTGTCAAGTCCCCTCCGGCTGGGAATGTCTGCTCCCCGCTTGGAGTTTCCTGTGGGGTATTTCCACCTGGGATTACTATTGGCACACCGGCGACCAAGAATACTTGCGCGCCATTTATCCTTACGCCATCCGCAATCTGAAAGGCGCGGAACAATACGTGAATGATCAAGGCCTGTTCAGCGCCGCTTTCTGGAATTTATTCGATTGGAGCGGCATTGATCAGGGGCCCAAAACCGTGCTGCACAACACCCTGTTCATGGTCGGCGCTATCGATGCCGCCCTCAAGGAAGCCAAAGCGCTCGGCGAAGACAAAGACGTTCCCTGGCTCACTGAACTGAGGCAAAAGTTAGTCACCGGCGCCAACCGACTGTGGAACGAGCGGAAACGCGCCTACGCCGACAGCATTCACGACGACGGCACCGTCAGTTCCTCCATTTGCCAGCACACGAGCATTTTAGCATTGTTGTACGACATCGTAGATAAAGACAAAAACATCCTGGCCCGCTGGAACCTCCTAGAACCGCCGGCGGACATGGTGCGCATCGGATCACCCTTTGCCATGCTATACCTGTACGAAGCCTTCGAGAAAATCGGCCAGGAAGATGCGACCATCAAACAGATCTATCACGATTACCTTCCGATGCTCGAAAGCGGCGCGACTACCGTGTGGGAAAGCTTCCCGACCGGCACGACGGGTTCCGATGGTTTCCCCACTCGCAGCCATTGCCATGCCTGGTCCTCCGCGCCCAGCTACTTCCTTAACCGGATCATCGTCGGCATCAAAGCCACCGCGCCGGGGGGCGCCGCCTTCCAACTCAGCCCGCGGTTGAACGGTTTGACCTGGGCCAAAGGTACCGTGGCCACCGCCAAAGGGCCGGTCTCCGCCAGTTGGAAAGTTTCCGGTAAGGTGCTGGACGTCAGCTATGCCGCACCCGATGGCGTCAAAGTAGAGTTCTTGCCGAATAGTTCCATGAAAGGCTTACGCTATGTGGTCCACAGCAAGAACGGCAAACAAGAAGGCCAGGTTGATTAAGCCTGGCGTTTGCCAAATTTAGCGAGATCAGCCGTCGGCTGGATATTTATCACGCGGCACGCTTTCACTTCGGAAGCGTGCCGTTTTGAATTTTTGGCGAGAAGGTTTCACTTCCCCAGCATGCTAGCCAATTCCTTGCCCAGCGAGGAGACCAAAAAAGTTATGGTGCCCAATGCACCCAGAAACAGGAGTACCCAGGCCCACCAGTAGGCTGGCATGTTCCATGGTTTGCTGGAATTGACCACTTCTTTAAAACCATAGACTCGCAACCCCAGCGCCACGGAAGCAAACGCCGCTAGGATCAAAAAAGGGCAAGCAAAATAGCCGGTCCAAGCGTTCCACTGCCAAAACTCGTATAGCAATCCCAAGCGGAGTACCGCTAGCGCCCCCAACCCTCCCCACATCCACGACGACAGCACCGCGCCACGCCCCCGCGCGTTGACCGCCAAGGAAAACGAAAGGCTGTAACAGGTCAGGGGAAATACCAGGATCAAACTATAGAGGAACCGATGTTGCAGGGCGCCTTTCGTATCGAGTAATCCCATATCCAAATAAAACCGCGTCATCGCTTGCGAGAGGTCGAGCCCCAACATTAAGAGATCCATGGCGGTGAACACCACCACCAATCCCGCGCCCACCAACCAGCGAGCCAGAAACCATTCCGAACGCGTCAAGGCCAGCGCGAAGGTGTATTCCTCGCACCCCTCCAGAACATCCTTGCCACCGAACGCCGGGCCCGCAGCCAGGGCAAAGACAAACCCAAAGACCAAAATCCAGCCCGGGCTGGCAAATTGAGGCAAAATCCATACGGTGGCCAGCCAGGCGCTGATAAAACCCAGCAGCCATCGGCTGTGCGCCTGCCATTCGCCGGCCAAAACCCCGCGCCACCAGGGCCGCCGCGACTCCTTGGCGCCAGCCTCAAAAGGCATAATCACCGGCAAGGACGGGCGGTTGCCACTGGCCAGGGATTCATTATTCGCGTCGGATGATGACATGGTTTGCTTTATGGATTGAGATCGTCGCTAAACAATCGCCAAGGGTAGGCAAACACGACCGTCGTACCGTTGCCGGTGGCGCTACTGGTTACCGAATCCGAGGCGGCTGTCGAAACGCCGGTGTCAACGAAGGTCGATTTGTCCCAGTAAACCTCCTTTTGCACCACCGCGCCATCGCGTTGCGCGCGTAAAATCACACCCTGATAATTCAGGTAGGATGGATTTTCGAGGTTCGGTTTGCCCAAGCCGTGGAGCTGGCATACCGCGATCCCCGCCCGGCTTCCCAGTTTGGCCAATCGATCCCAAGCCCAGTTTTCCCATGGTAATGGATTGAGATAGGAAAAAGGCACCTGTACCCCGCCGGTATTGGTCGTCTGCAATCCATCCGTATTAAAATAGGTGGTGGTTAACGGACTCGGATTCACCAGATTTCCCCAGCCGCTCGTCTTATCGCTTGGGCAAAGCAGCGCTTGGCGGTTGCCTAAATAGCGGCTGGAAGTCAAATGGCCCAAATCGGGGGAGCGTTTTTCGCAGTCGTCGACATACATGTTTAACGCGAGGCTGATCTGCCGCAAATTCGACATGCACCGAGCGCGGTGAGAGGCTTTATTCGCCGAGGTCACCGCCGTCATCATCAACGATGCCAACACGCCAATAATGGCGATGACCGTCAATAACTCAACTAACGTGAACGCTTTTCGATTTTGTTTCATTTCCATTCCGGCCCCGTACACGATCGCATAAAAAAAGCCGGGTGGCAGGGCAAAAGCTCCCGCCACCCTTGGTCGTGACCCAACACAGGAACTGCAAATCGTTCCCAAAGATCTGGATTCAATCCATTCATTATCGAGGGACAATGGGTATGCCTAAAAGCCCATAGTCCCCCAGCGGGACATACAACCCGGACGACGCATTGGCGTCTGCTTGGTCTAAATGTGGCCAAGCGTAGCCGGTGGTCTGGCCGCTGCCCAGTAGCACCCAATTGGCTGGATCCGCCAGGTCGTACAACTCAATCGTTTGGCTCAGTTGCACCCCGAGCAATGAACCCCAGTTTTCTAGAGTCGTGACTGGAGCGCTCATTTTACGACTGAAGATATTCACCAGCTTTCCCTGGCTGTTCAGTTTCCAGCCTTGAATGTGGGAGACGGTTTCGGATGCTTGATACTGGCTGTTGGCCAGCAGCAGCGTGCCATCATCCAAGCATTGGGGCAGGCCGTAATTCCAGCTATTAGTCGCTAATGGAACGCGATCGACGAGAAACGCTTGCACTCCGTCGTAGGCCAAGGCTTGAAGATACTCTCGCCAATCGGTTTGCCCTTTTTCATCCCAAACCGGGCCTTTGGTATAGAGCAAGGCGCCATTGGTGGATATGCCGATCAACGATCCAGGAATATTGACCGGGGCGCGCAACGTGGGATTGGCGGCGTCACCATAGTCGATCACCTCGAGATAATAATGCGTTTCCCAAATGCCGGTTCCATCCTCCGTTTTGGAGGAAGCGTTCACAAACTCGGAAGCTTGGCCGCTAAGGTAGACCAATCCGTTGGCGGTATATGCCCCGCTATAATTCCACCACCCATTGGTCCCCGCGCGATGGAGCCCCGATTCGTACTTGGGCGCCCGCGGGTCGGCCACATCGAACGCCGCCAGCCACTCACTGCCGCCACCCCACCAGAGAGACGCTGAATCCGTGGCAAACGTATAGAACGGCCACCCCCATCCGCCTTGACCAACCCACACCAATAATCCCGGGCGCGGCCAGAGCGGCGATAGTTTGCCAGAGTACCAGGAATTTGTGACCGTCGTTGCCGCGTACCCGATGCGCCGCAAATCCGGCAGGCCGCCGAGGTCGAAGACTGAAAGAAAGAAATTGGTATCCTCGGCCTGACCACCACCCGCGGTGGTGACCCAATAATTCATGCGGCCTTGGATAACATATACTCGGTTATCCTTGGCGCATGCCCCCAAGATCGGAATGCCGTTCGTGAAAGAATAAAGAGCCGTCACTGAATCCAAACGGTTGGACTCAACCACTCGAATCGTCGGCCTTGCATCCGGCGCCCAATAGGGTGCGTTTTCGATTTCAATGACATGCTTGCCTGCGACAAAAACGCTGTCTACCGCCCACGATAGTTCGAGGGCGGCGGTAGTGGTGGGGTGATCACGATCTTGGGCGCTGACCACCAATAGCTCCCGGCCCGAAATGGAAATGATCCGATTCTCCACCTGCGTAGCGCGGCGTGGCTGCATGGAGTGTTCGATGGTTCCTCGAGCTTTCAGACTGTCCTGATTTAAATCGATCAATTGAACGCTCGAAGCCCAGCCATTGGTCGACCAACCTTGATACGGCACCAAAATCAACCCGGCATCCGGCAACACCGTGAAAGCTTTTTCATCGGTGTTTGCCTCGCTCCAGGAATAATCGCCACCCAGCGGCACTTTGCCCAGAATCGCGGGTTTGGCCGGGTTGCTCACATCGAAAAGCGAAACGGCGGCTTGCCAATGGTTGGAATTGTCGATGCCCACGGTGACCAAATGGTCGCCGAGCGGATAGATGTAAGTAGACCACCCGGGCACTTGCAGTTCCCCTAACAATTGGGGATTGGCGGGATCCTTAAGGTCGACGATCCAGAGCGGATCAACGCGAAGATAGGTGACCAAGTAAACCCGATCCCCATCGAAACGCGTGGCGTATAATCCCTCGCCATGCCCGACCTCGATGGAACCGAGCCGGATAGGCTGAGCGGGATTCGCCAGCGAATAAGTCGTAACCACACTCCGAAGCGTATTGCCAGCGCCTCCCCAGCGCGAGCCTGACTCGGAAATAAGCGTGAGAATATCCCCGGTGGCGGCGCTCGAGTTGATATTGATTTTGAATTTATCCGCCACGAATCCTTTGGCGGCAATCGTGGCTAGCGATTTCATCTTCCCGTCCGGCGCGGAAATATCGATGATTTGAATATCCGAATTGGCCGTCTCGCGGTTTTGCGCCGCCACCAATAAATACTGATCGGTCGCCGTCACCACGTTTCCATAGCCGGGACGCCAGAAGGTATCCCTGGTGATGGGCGTTTCCGGCGTGGCTAGATCGAAAGCGGCGACTACCGATCCCCATTGCCACTCCGAACTGTTGCCGCCGGTGCTTGGGTCGTTGGTGATGCTCTGCCGGTAAGTCTGGGAGACGATATAAAGCGCGGTCCCCACCATGCGACTCGCTTGCAGATCGCCCTCGATCGACAGCGTCGCGACTATCTTCGGCGTTGCTTCGACATTCACCACCACCGCTTGTCCGGAAGCGGCGTTGCGAACCAGCAATAAAACATGGTTATCATCCAGCACATACATCTGTTCACCAACCGCGGGCAGACTTAGCTGCTGGCGCAATACGGGCGCGTCCGGCTGGGTTAGATCCACGATTTGCAGCCCTCGGTATTGATTAAAATAGTAGAGCGCATGACCCCGAATCGACCAAATGTCGGATTCCACCACCGCGCGCTCCGGAGTATCGGTATCCGTCCCGGTATCCACGTCATTCACCGGATAGGCCCACGCGGGATTGTAAGTTGTCGCCGGACCATTGAAATTCGTAGCACCTTGGTAAAAGGCGGCGGGCAACGCCTCCTGGAAGTCCCCCCTCACTCGCAGCAGTTCAACACTGGCCCCTTTGGGCAACTGAAACGTCAGCGTTCCCGCCTGCGCAATCCGCTGCACCGCACGCGGCACCCAAGCGCCCGCTCCGGCGCGAGCGCGGGATTCCAAGGTCACTTTTTTTATCCCATCCGGAACCACGACGTAAACCACCACATTCGAGCCGCCAATTTGGATCGAGTCGATGTACGGCAAATTGCTAATATAGTCGGATAATACTTGTTGATATGGCTCGGGGCCGGGACCGGGAGAGACATAGATTTGCTCTTCTGAATCATCTTGGGCCCGCACGATGTTGAGGCCGCCAATTAACCAAACCACTCCGATTAAAATGGCAATAAAAAGTTTTTTCATAGCTCGCTTGGCGTTTCCGTTTCTAGCGCGATCCTCTCCGCGAGGTCTGGCATGATACCCCATCCGCTATTTCCCCTTTTCGACTGGGCACGCTTAAACGCGCGCATCTTCATTCCGCAAATTCAGCAATTCGAAATCTCGCATGGCCAAATCGTCCCGGCCCTCTTCCAATTGAGTTGGCCCCAACAACTCGATGAAGATCTCTTCTAAATTCATGGGGAACACGTTGACCCTCACCCCGGGCATTTCACGAATCGAATCCAATTGCGATTCCCCGGCGAACCGCACTAGCGCCGTGGCCACTGGGCCATCGATTTTCACGCGCAATGCCCCCGGCACCGCAAAATCGCGGGGCGGGGAAGGTTCGCTGAACACCACTTGCACTCTTTTGAGCTGATCAAGCAGATCCGTCAGCCGCGCGTGGGCAATGAGCCGCCCGCGATCCAAAATGCCAACGGCATCCGCCACGCGCTGCAAATCGGCGATTAAATGCGTGCTGAGCAACACCGTACAGCCGTCGGTTAGACCCAACGCTTCCACGAGCCCCGCAAGCAAGGAACGCCGGGCCAGGGGATCCAAGCCCGCGGCGGGCTCATCCAGCAGGATCACTTCCGGCCGCGCCGCTAAAGCCAAAGCTACGGCGGCCAGGCGCTGTTCGCCCCCTGAAAGGCGAGCCAAGGGGCGGTTGCCGGCCACGTCCCAGCGCCGCGCCAGTCTTTGCGCAAAGTCCGCATCCCAACGCTCATAAAAACTGGCGTGATAACGGCAAATATCCGCAAAAGTCATCCAACCAGGCAGCTGCTGCGATTGGGAAACATAGGCTACTTTTTGGCGTACGCTTCGCGGAGCTTCCCAAAGGTCACACCCCAAAACCCGCGCCCAACCGGCGTTGGGCCGAAGCAGCCCCATCAGCAACCGCAAGGTGGTTGTCTTGCCCGCGCCATTACGCCCAATCAGGCCGTAAACAGTTCCTCGATCCACCGCTAATTCCAACCCGGTGACGGCGACCACGCCGCCATTGAATGTTTTCGCCAGATTCTGCGTTTGGATGGGCAGCGTCATGATCGGCTTCCAGAAGCTACCACTTTGAGTTTCACCGGCGCTTTGGCCTCGGCCCGTTCACTGGAGATTGCCCCCAGTTCTTCTTCCACAATGCGCAATGCCCGCTCCGGCGACATGCCCATTTGGGCGGTTTCCACGGCTAATTGCCGCGCGATGCGACGCACCGCCTTGTCTTGCTGCTCAACACTTAACGGGTTGTAGCCAGACGCCACAAACGCCCCTTTGCCATGGCGCAACTCAATAACCGCTTCATGCACCAATTCCGTGTAGGCTTTGACGACCGTGGTGGGATTCACCGTCAACGCCTGGGCGAGTTCGCGAATGGATGGCAATTGATCCCCCGTCACCAGTGAACCGGAGGCAATATAGTATTTTATCTGGTCCATGATTTGCCGGTACACCGGCAGGCCAGACAACGTGTCGATTTGAATGTGCAATCGGACAGCCATATTACGTCTGTACGGTAACACACATACAGTTCGTGTCAAGCGCTCGCCGACGATTTCTTTCAGCGGGTATACCGGCAACCTGGCGAAGACTCCATTAATTCATTGTTGCGAACCGGCGCCTTCGTCGTATGCGTCCGGAGGATTCAAACCTTCATGCGAAGGTTCGGCGTCATCGCGGGGTGGCATAATCAAAGCGCGGGTAGCTGGGGTCTTAATCGCCCGCGCCAGTTGTGCCTCGTCCACCATGACCGGACCGCAAGCCAGGGTGGGCATCGTGTAAGTTATCAAGCAAGAATCATAATAGGCCGGATCGCGTTGCGGCACCACAAAGGGCTTGGAACAATGCCCATCCTCGTCCACATGGGAAAGATAAGGACGACCAAACAGAGGGGTACCACGTTTGCTTTTAACCACCATCCAGCGGCTGTTGCTGGACCACGCATGCCAGGATTCACACTCGGGAGAATTGAGTTCCGCTCGGCGATAAGTGAACTTGCCGTCCGTTCGGCCCGCCCGCAGGTCCACGATATAAAGATCGCTCTCGGCATGATAAACCGGCCAGCAGCCGTAATCGCATAAGATAAAGCTAAGCCAGCGTCCATCCGGGCTGATTCTCGGCTGCACGGCGCTCTTGCCAGTATCGCGGGAACAAACCACCGGCTCCGGTTCGCCCCATTGGTCGCGCTCGACCTCATAGGGGATGCGCATGAGATCGAATTTTATTTCGTTAAAATTATTATTCCGGGTTTTGCCAGGGATTTTCCATAGATTCGTGGTGGCGCAATAATACAAATACCGCCCTTCCGGCGACCAGGTGGGAAAGGTGGCCAGCTGTTTCTCGGGATGCACCTTGGGAACGCGTTTCACTTGAACGCCGCCATCCGGCAAATAGCCCAGAGAATCTTCCAGATCCACGATCTCGCGCATTTCACTTCGCGCGCCGCATAACAGTAGGCGCGGCTGGCCAAAAGAGCACACCATAATGCGCCCGCTAGGATGCCAGGTGGTAAAACCTACCGTTCCGCCGATCTTGACCCCCCGCTCGTTTGTGACCATCAGCAAACTATTGCCATATTTGGAGCTGCGAATATCCAGCGAAAAACGCGCGGAATCCTGATTCCACACCGAGTGGCAGTGGCAACAATCCTTGCCGAATAGTTTGTTTTCGAGGATGGGCGTTTCTTTAAAACTCGTCAAATCCCGTTGATAAATGCCCATTTCGTTCCAGGTGTTATGAAGCGGATGGATTTTCCGATAAATGAGGTGCGAGTCAACTCGATCGCGGGCAATTAGGTTCGTAACGGAGGCAAATCGGCGCCAGGTTTTATCCGCTTGCCGGGCGCAGATGTCAAAATACAAACTTCCGCCTGGGTTGGCCTCCAACAACCGGCGCCAAGCACTCTTCGGAAAGGCGATGGCTGGCTTCCCACTAAGCACGGAGATCGGTTCGCCACTCGTTCCGCGGGCAACGACATAAAATTGGGTGCCCGGTTCGGCGATTTTAAAATTCAACGGGCAAATATTGGGAGGCATCACGATGCCGGCATAATCCGGCTCGAGCCTGGGCGCTGCCGCCCCAGCCACCGCCATTTGCGCCTGGCGCACCGCCAGCCAGCGATCGATGCCCAAACCCGCCACGCAGATCAAGCCACATGCCGCCAAGACCGAGAGCATGAAGATAGCCCGTTTAGTTTTCATGTTGCATCCGGAGTCCGTCCGCAAAATCTCGAGCCCCAATTATTGCAGATAATAGAAAAAGTAATAACTATTGCCATAATCTTGACGCAAGATTTCTCTGGCATGGGGAGCATCGGCGCCCAATGCCTTCAACCGCCGCGCGAACTCATCGTGTCGCTGGACACATCCTAGGTCTATGGGAAGGCTTTTCAGATCCACTTTCAAATCGAGAGCCCGCACGGCTAGCACGATGGCTTCCTGATGCAGCCGGGGGATTCCTCCCAGGCTGAAATCTTTCAATCGGCTGATTTCTTTGACAAAACCTGGCAGATTTTTGCTCAGCAGGTAATGCGCGAGCAAATATTCACACGCCATCCGGTTATTTTTATTCCGTTCGAGCAAATGGAGCAGCAGCGCTTCGGCGGGTAGTGGCGCGATATAATCTTTCGTGAAGGCGAGTTGCCGCAATCGCTCCACCTCGCCGTCGTCGTCGAGCGGCGCTTTTGCCGCCAGTTTTCGCAAGTACTCCTTGGCCCAGTCCGAATAAAACGGAACCTTTGCCAAAGCGTTTAAATAGATGCGCGCGGTCCCGTCGTTGCCCGCCACCCGATTCACCAAAACCAGCCTTTTTAACAGCAGAGGCCGTTCACCATAGTATTCCACGGATTCCGCCAAATGATGCTGCGCCAGATTGATAAAACCCAAATCGATATACAAATCGATGGCATTCCAATCCGGCCGGTACTTTTTCTGATTCAGCATCAAAACCTCGGAATTTTGCGCGAACGGCAAATCATCGCCCAAACGGCCCGAGTGGTACAAGGCCCGGTCCTGCGCGCATATAACATGGGCTGTCCTGGGGGCTTCCGGCGCGATTTTGAGAACTTCGGACCACCTTTGCCGCCAGCAATAATAATCCACTTTCAAGGCCGCCCGCAGGGTGGCATTGAGCGATAATAATCCCGTCGCCACCACCATCGCGAGCAGAAGAACGGTGCTAAAAACCGAGCTGAGTAAGTCGCCTCGTGAATTGCCGTTTGATGGACTGAATCCAGCGGCTGGCGCAACGGGAGATCGTTTCCCAAATTGAGCCAGCATTAACCCACTCAACGTCGCCAACGGTAAAACTAAATACAAGGCATTGACCATCGCCTGGTCCCACTCCTTAAGGTGAAACCATCTCAAACCATGGGCATTTAACTGCGGCCAGACCTCCGACAGAGGGGTTCCATAGGCGAGTTTACCGACGATGAAAGGCGCCGCCAACGCCAGACACGCGATCATCAACCTTTTCCATCGCGCATTGCCGCGCCATTCGCCCAGCCAGCAAAGCCCGATAAACCAAAGGGCGGCGCCGCTCGCGATGACATAAACGGCACCCGTGAAGAGCGCCAGTATCCATCCGAAAAGATAGAGACTATGGGGCCGGATTTTCAGGTATAGGCACGCGGACATTGCCGCCGTTATTAGAGTTCCGGCCACCGGCAGAACTTCCGCGTAATTAACGTACCGGGCATACAACGCCAAAATCAAAAGAGGCTGCGCATACCCAATCACGCCAACCGAACCCATTCCCAAAACCCTCAAGTAATAGGCCGTGCTCGCATAAAGCAGCCAGCCCATTGCGGTGACCACGAGCGGACCTAGCCAAGGGTCGAAAAAGCTTTGCGACGCGAGCGCGCAAGCGTATTCCATAACCCCGCCTGGATACGCCGCAAATTCACGAAAAAAAACATCTCCCCAATAAAATGTCGGGAAGTTAACCAGCATGCCGCCGCCATGGTAAATCAAGCGCAGATCGACCTGTTGGCGAAGAAAGTAGAAGACGAAACCAAAAAACAGCAGGCCGCGAAGAAAATCCCTGGGGGTTTTCAACCAGTCAGGCCAACGCGCGCGAGAATTCTTATTCATCCTCAACTAGCCCCACCCATCCCCACTCGCCCTAAGCTCTCGCCAAACGGGTTCCACATAAATTCAATGCGGTCCGTTCGTCGTGCGGATTTCCGAATGCCTGATTTTACCTCCCAGCGCGGCGGTCCAAACCATGAATCCTAAAGCCACTCCCGCCAAAATAAACGTCAGGCCCAAATAACCTCGTGAAGTCCGCTTGGACTTGCGAAACACCAACAAGCCGATACCCGCCCAGGCGCCCAATACCAAATTGCCGGCCAAACCTAATATCGCAATCTCCGCATGCTGGTCGACCGGATCAGCCGGCAACCCGGGCACCGCCCGTTTGAGAACTCCAGCAGCGGGGGCGCCCGTCAAATAGGCGGGCAAGGCCAGTAGCGCGGAGCACAACATCACCAGCAACGCCGTCCGCCTAAGTTCTTCGCTGCTTCGAATCACACCGTACGCTAGCAAACTGAGGCCGAACAAATTGCTTATGACCGGGAGATGCGTGGTGGCCAGATGATAATAGGCTGCATTCATGGTGTTATAATTCCAGCGCCACTCGCACCACTACGCCGCCCATCACTTCGCCCAGTTTAAAATCCGTTTTCGGACTGTCTTTTAGTTGATTATGGCAGGTGACACAGCTTGGGTGTTGGGCCACATCCGGGTAAACGGCGGTAAAATACCATCGGCCGCCCTGCATTTCCTCCGCGTAATACGCCTCCGCGGGATGTTCAGCCACCCGCGCGAGCCCTTTTCGTTCCACCTCGGTTTCAGGCGCATTACGCGACCGCGAAGACTTAAGGGAACGCAGCACGTAGGAAAATTCCACCCCTTTGCTGGCGGAAGCCTCCGAACTCAGCCGGAACATTTCGCAGGGGTTCGCCATTCCTTGACCGGCCTTTCCCAAAACCGCTTGGCGAGTGTAGACTTCCCGATCCGACGCAATTACCGCGTGCAAGGCATCCGCGACGTCTTTAGGTTTGATGGATATGGCGAGCTTCTTCTTTTGGCCTTCCGCCTTCTGGGCAAAACCCACCCAGCCGGCCATACCTAGAGCCGCCGCTATGGCAATATAGACTAATTGGTTTTGTAGTTTCATACGTGACAATCGATATATCCTTTGCCTTTCAGCGGCGTTTATCAAGATCGTTCGCGGGTTCGCGCTTTTCCTCCCGCCCAGCCGGGCTCGCCGAATACGGCCGGAAGGTGCCCGAACGATACTCTTGGAGTTCAAAAGACACCCCGCGCACACCATCCGCTTTAAACTTCAACCTGCCACTGGCACCCGGCCTGTCCTCCATAACCGGGAACGCCAGGCGAGCGGGTTTATCCCCTGATTCCACTAGGATGGCCGCCAGCAACATCGCCGCATCATACGCGTAAGCGGCCGTGGCATCCGGCTCGACGCCAAAGCGCGCTCGATATCCGGCGTCGAATCGTTGGTACACTTGCCTGCTAGCGACGTCCATAACCGGGTTAACCATCAAGAAGCCATCCGCCGCTTTGCCTGCGGCGGTTAGAAACCCAGCGCAACGCAGACGGCTCGGTCCTGCCAAACGACCGACAAATCCCGCGGCCCGGAGTTGTTTAGCTAAACGGCCCGCCGGCTCGGGCTCCAACCAAAGCAATACTCCCGTTGGTCTTTGGGCCAACAACACTCTGATGGTTTCCGATTCGTTGCCCGCTTTTGCGTCAAATATCGTTGGATCTGCTAATTTTGATTGGGTGGCGGCCGCTGCCTTACGCAAATCCTTCGAAGTCTCCCGGCCTTCGCGGTCCTCGGGAACCAGTGCCACCCAGGAACCACCGGCCGCGGTCGATTTTGACGGCCACAAGGCAAACAGCGCACTCGCCTCAGCGATCGTGCCCGGCACCGCGCAAACCATCCAGGGGATGCCCGCGCCAATGACGGATGAATCCGGACACAAGGCAACCACCGGTGTGGCGGTGCGTCCGGACACTTGCAAGGCCAGGTGCGCGGGTGAACCACCAGGGGGCGCGATCATACCCTGGACGCCATCGTTTAAAACCATCCGGCCAGCCTCTTCACCATCGGCTCCCCACTGGCCCACCCGACCTCGGATAATCAAGCCCACTTGGGCCTTCGCCGATTGGTTTGCCTGTTCAATCCCCAGTTCCACTCCCTGACGGATGCTGACGCCTTCGGCTTCTTCAGGCGGGAGCAACAAACCCATCAGAAAATGCGGCGCCCCAGATTCCTCCCCAGCCTGAGCACCCCCGAACGGCGAAACGCATAAAGTGAAGCCCAGAACCAACGCGTGGCACCGTCCCATAAACATAGAATGTCGATGGCGAAGCGGCATCCGTTATTTTGCGGGCGCATCGGGAACCGCGGTCATTCCTTGGGACAACCTCTTTTTATCCAAACGCGTAATGGCGGGCGCCGGTTGAAAGAGCCATTTGCCCCGCTGGTATTGGGCGAAGGAAAACGGCGCGATATTATCCCAACGCGCATCGAAAACCATATGCCCAGTAACTCCGTCCCAGCTATCCAGGTTGGCCAGGTAATCACGAATGCGAAACCGGTTCGGACCGGATTTATTAACCGCTTCGATCATCAGTTTGGCGCCGTCATATCCGTACGCGGCGTAAATATCCGGCTTCTCCCCCCAGCGTTTCTGGAAGCGGTCCAAGAACTCAACCCAAGGTTTATCGGTGCGTTCAGGATTAAAGAAATAGGTGATGGTCATGCCTTCCGCGGCGTCCCCGGCATTTTTGACAAACGCGCCTTCCATCAAGCGATCGAAGCCAAAATACTGCGCGGTTATGCCCGCTTGGCGAAGTTGGGCCGCCGCAAATCCCACATCGGCGGGCTGCCCATAGAAAAGGACCGCGTCGGGATTGGCGGCTTTGATCGCCGCAATCTGTTCCGCCAGGCTGCGATCCCCGGCTTTATACAGCAAATGGGCCACCGCTGGACTACCCAACCGGCGAATGTCATTCACAAAATGCATTACGCCCACCCGTCCCGGGCGACTGCTTTCGCGCAATACCGCGATGCGTTTGCAACCCCGCTGTCGCACCACCATGTCCGCGAGCCGGAAGCACTGTTGGCGATCCTCGGGAAATACGCGCGTCAGCCAGGGAACCTGCGTTTCGGTCAGTGTCGGGTCCGGGTCCGAAGTGTTGATGATGTACGTTTCCAGTTTTAAAGTAGCCCGCAGGGCTACGTGAGTAGCATCGCCGTCGATGGTCCCCAAAATTCCAAGCACATCGTTATCTTTAAACTCCACCGTGATGTTCGCGGCGCTGCCCCATAAAGGCGCATCCTCCTTGGCAATCACTTCAAAGGGTATTTGCCCCGGTTGCCGCATCGCGTTTTCTTCTTCAAACGCCAGCAGGACACCCTTGCGGGTGCGCTCGCCGCGGGCGCCCTCCGGTCCGTAGGGCGCGGGGCTGAGCAAACCTACTTTCAACGACTTTAAATCCACCGGATCGGGATAATCCCGGCCCGGCCCTCGAAACGGGAGGCGTTCCAGCCAATAGCGGTAGTAAGGATCCAGATTCCGGTAGGGAACCATTTCTTCCGGGGTATCCGCGTAATAATGGTACGTTTCGGCCTGGGCGGCGGCGGCCTGGTTCGTTCGCGCGGCGGCTTGCGCGGCTTCCGGCGTAATAGGCACGCTCACGCAAGTATCCGGCTCCGCTTTCACGGGTGCCGCTGGCTCCGGATAAGCTGCCACCCGGGGCGCGTGAACAGCCAGCAAACTCAGCAGGAATAAAGCGGAGATTCTCATAGGCGTTTCCTCATTATTTCACCACGGCCACTTTGCCCGACGCGGTGCCCGAGGCAAAAATCCCGCGGCTTAGGCCTTTTGAAGTCGCCAGCCAGGCTTCCTTTTCGTCCGCCCAAATGCCGAGCACAAAACCATTGCACAGAGCGGTGCTCATGGGGCGCTTTTCCATGGCCTTGCCCGACTGGTGAATCTCAACCCAGCCAGCGCCCGCTTCACCAACGAAATAATTCACCCAATTTGTGCCATCCGTCACCGACGCGCCCTTGTCCGTCCCGATCCAGCAATAGCGATTCACCGGCCAGGCGAACTGCGTGAAATTGGACGGCAACGGTGTTTTATCCTGCACCCATGTTTTCCAATACTTACCATCATACCGGGACATGCCAAAATAGGTGCATTGCCAGAGCAATCCATCGTTCCACGCCAGCCAGGAGGTGATATCGTTGATCGGGCCATCATCGGGCACCAAATCGTAATGAAAATCGCCATCCGGATCGCGATAGGCCTTAAAGGTGCCCTCTTGGGGATTGTGTTCGACAATGCCCGCGCCCCATACACCGATGTAAATGAGATCCTTGGCGCCTTTCACCGCGTAGCACCAAGGCTCATGCATATTCGAATTATTGTGATCGTAGATCTTCCAGGCGCCCGTCTTTAGATCGAGGGCTCCCACTCCGGCCGCGGTGGCCGCCCAGATATTATCGTTCACTATATCAACGCCGTAAACCACGTTATTGGGCAAGCCGCTGTCGGTCTGGAAATATCTCGTGATTTTGCCCCCGCTCACCTTGTTGAGCCCGCGCATGGTGCCCGCCCATAAATCGCCCGTCTTGGGATCTTCTACCATGCAAGTAACCAGTTTGTGGCTCAGACCTTCTTCCGGACCATAACGTCTGAACTTCCCCTCGCCCTCGCGCACGCACAAACCATCCCAGGTGCCAATCCACAATTTGCCGTCGCTGGTTTTAAGCACGGCATGCACTTTGTTGGTGGGTACGCCTTGCTCTTTACCAAATGTTTCGAATCGCTCAATAACCGGCAAAGGCAATTCGGCCTCGGTCGCCAAGATTTGAAGCGGAGCGGTCAGCCATAACAACGTGACCAGGCTGGCGAGTCTTAAGCAGAATATGCCGGCGATTTTCATAGGAGTTGCTCTCGATAAATTTCTCATAGAGTCTTTAAAAACTCAACCAGATCGTTGAGCTGATGCTTATTCATGTAACTGCTGACGCCGTGCAAATCGTTCGTCTGATAGGTCGTCCATAATTCCTCTAGCGTTTTGGCTCGGCCATCATGCAAATACGGGGCCGTGTAGGCGACGCCCAGCAAGTGCGGCGTATCGAATAAATCACTGGGATCCAATGATCCGCGCGTGCCCACGGAACTCATAAGCCGATTTGAATACAATGGCGGACGGTGGCACACATGGCATTGACGCTCACGTGGAATGGGCTCGCCAGCGGGCGTTAAGGTGGCGAAGAAAATCCGTCTGCCCCGCTCCTGGGCGGGCGTCAATACTTGCCGGTGGCGACGCGCCCAACGCGGGGGCGGCAAGGAATTTAAGTACGCCGCCAGATCATCCAATTCAGCTCCCGGGATCGGGTCCGTGCGCATCAGCACGCGCGCAAAACGGACGCCGCACTGCACTTGCAAAGATGGGTTCTTGCCATTCCATTTTAACGGGGACGTCCCGGCCACGCCCTGCAATGAACGATTATCGAGTAAATTGTCCCCAATGCCATCCCCATCAAAGTCGTAGGATAACCCATCCACATGGCCATCAGGATGGCAGGACCGGCAAGAGAACTGGCGCTGAAAAGTATGCGCCGCCTGGGTAAACACTCGCTCGCCGCGCCGGATAGGATCGGTCTGGCCGCCATCGCCTAACCTGATCCGCCCGATGGGTTTTAACGCGGCGGTATCCACCGCCAGCACGGCATCCTCCAACCGCTCGGAAACATAGAGCCGTTTCCCATCCGGGCTCAGGGTGGCATGACGCGGATTGCGTCCCGTAGGAATACGCGCCACCACGTATTCGGCTGAGAGCGAAAGATCATCAATCGCCTCGCGCTTAGCTTGGTCGCTGGCGCCCGCAAGCCAGCGGGCTAAAAGCTCCAGATCGACCACCGTCACGGTATCGCTGCCGCCGGAAACAATAAAAGCGCGTTTTCCGGCCGCATCGACAGCAATGCCGGAAGGATCGGCAAAATAATCGTGCGCCTCATCCAGCGGCATTTGGATAATCGAGCCTTTGGCATCCGCGATGGCTAAACCGCTGGACATGACCCAGCCATTGGCGACTTGAGTGATCGGCACTAAATTCCGCACCTTGATGAGGGGCGTCAGAGCCCAGCCGCGACCCGGCGCCACCGCTATTCCTTCAGCCAGATGGGCAGACTCGAAGGGGCTACGCAAGAGTAATTTACCTTTACTTGGATCAACCAGGGTCAACTCCGAACTGGCCATGGAGTAGTAGTTTTCCGGCACCGCCAGGCGGTTGGCCACGAACGCGATGGAGCCATCCGGCGCGGCGGCCACCGCATACGGTTCCCGCCCGGCTTGCGGACGGGCCAACTCCTTAAAGGGTGAAAGCGATACGACGGAAATATTGTCGGAAACCGAGTTGGCGATTACGAGCCGCCCGCCCTCTTGGGTGTCACAATAAGTCGCCGCCACCGGGCCCGCTCCGATCGCTAAACTCTCGACTTCACGGAAAGTGGCCAAATCAATCGCCACGACCCGATCACCATCCCGGCAAGTGGCGTACAAACGTTCCCCCTTCGCATCGATAGCCAAGCCGAATGGCCCACCACGCACTTCCAGTCGGCGGGTGATAGCCAGCGTGACGCCATCGGCTTCGACCACCTCATTCCGCTCATCCAAGGCGATGTAGACTTTCCGGTTATCTGGCGATACCGCCAATCCCGCCGGAGCCGAGTGACGCCTGCTCGGTTGTGCCCAGGGCAGATTTTCGATCTTCAGATGACAATGGTTACACGACACCAGCTCCAGATCGAGTCGACCGGACCAACGCCGTTCATGCGCCCGAGACCACGCGGCCGATCCCCAGCCCAATCCCGCCAACACCAGCAGGCCGATCAGCAGAGAAATAATAATCGGAGTTCTGCGCATACCGATTCAAGGAGTAGCCAACATTTTACCAGTTAGATTAGCGGGCGGCAAACCGGCGGCAATGGGTCGCGCATTTCGCGGTGTGCGGTTGTAGGGTTCATGACAGCCGAGACAACTGCGATTTTCCCCCGGGCGCAACCATATGCTGGGTGACAGACGGTGAATGACTTGGTCCTGTCCATCCAACAGTTCGAATCCAAGCGGAACTTCCGCTGGCACGGCGGCCATGAACGATCCGTCGGCCTGCAACGCCGTTTCTCCAAGAACAATCTCTTTATCAGGGGCACGGCGGGCCAAAACCCGCACCTTAACCGCCAGGGCGCCGGAAGACTGAGAGGACGCCAAGCGTGTAAAATGGGCATTCAAACAAAGAAGGGTCCCGGTCTTTAGCGCCAGTTTAATCGCGGATACGTGGCCCATCGGTTTTGGTCGCGGCGCCACTGGCAGAGCCTCGAGCTCGTTCCACGCGGGATTGTCGAATAAGGGCGTCCCCAGGCTCCGCGCATCACTGGTTACCCGAAAAACCGCCAACGAGCCGCTCATCGCCCGGCCCATCAAACCCTGTGTCCGCAAACAAGCTAACCAAGCGCCCTGGCCATCGGGCTCGACCGCCCGGCAGGCACTGGTGGGAAAAGAAAAGAGCGGCGCCCGGCTAGCGAAGGGGCGGGCCTGGCGCACCGCTTCTCCCCACTTGACCGGGCTGGCGGGCTCGGCGGAAGCAAGAAACCCCACCCGTCCGTCCAGCAATTCGCGCGGCCGGCTTATGCCAGGCGCGCCATCGTTATCCACCGCATATGCCGTAACCTCGGTGCCATCGTCGTTTACCGTAAACAAGCCCAGGCGCGGAACGGCTGCCGTTCCTGACGCTGGCTTGGCCGACACAAATAGAATGGTTCCATCGCGCATTACAGTGGGTTCGATGGCCGCCGCCGCTCCGAAAGTAATGCGGCGCGGAGTCCCATCGGGAGCTTGCCGATAGAGCGCGGGGGGATTACTGGCAGTCCAAGTCCGGCCATCCTCGGGCACGGGTGAGCAGAAAACTAAGTCGCCATTACCCGCCTGGGCTGGATACATGGCGCCGCCGGGCATGGCTGTCATTCGCTTGAGGCGGCCACCCCCAGGGGCATTTTCGTAAATTTGCCATGCCGCACCCACCTTTTCTTTGCCGGCGAAGTAAACGTGTTGCGCATCCGGACTCAGTATCGGGCACCCGGCGGTATACAAGCCGGCCGAAAGAATCCGCTCCTGGCCAGCTTTGTAGGGTGGGACAATGCACGCTATCCGGCTGCCAGGGGGATAAAGACGCTCCAGCGAATCCGCCGCGGCACCCGTTTTTTCGAGCGTTGATTGCGTAACGATCAAGGACCCCGGCGGCAACTCCGACTGACAGCCCGCCAGCATACCCGCGAGGATTACCCCAAGAATGCCGAAACCCTTTCGGCAGTTCCGCCCGACAGGCAAACCGGCCTGACTGCAAAAACCGCCGCGAACGAGCCCTTTTCGGCAACGGCCCACCCTCGGACTCATCGCGGTATGTGGCGCAGCCGTAGTCATGGTTCTTGGCTTTAGGTGTTCGGTTTAGGATTCCTTAATTTTTAATATTTGGTCGGCCGCCACGTTTTTCAGGGTCTGAATTGCGCCACTCGGCCAGTGAATCTCGATTGAATCGATGGTTTTCGCCGATCCCAATCCGAAATGGACGCGCGGATCCGAGGTCCCCAGAAAACCCGCCTGGCAGCGCGCTTCGGCGCCATGCGCTTTGCCACCAGCGACGATTTTAATACGCGCCCCGAAGCCATCGCGATTGCTCTGGGTTCCTTCCAAACTCAGGGTCAGCCAATGGTTCCCGGACGCGTCCCGATTATGCAGGAGAAAGACGCGATCTCCCATCGCCGTCACCAGCACATCCATCCGGCCATCGTTATCGTAATCCAAGATGTAACTGCCCCGGGCGCGGATTTTCGTTTTGAAATAAGCGCCGCCTTTTTCGGCGGCATCCTCAAAGGTGCCATTGCCCTGGTTGCGCAGCAGCAGGCTTTCCCAGCCCACCATATGATGCGCGTCACCGTTGGCGATAAACGCGTCTAAATTGCCATCGTTGTCGTAATCGATAAAATTACTGCCCCAACCCACATATTGGGCGGTTAATGGCCCAATTCCGGAAGCCATCATGCGATCTTCGCAAACTCCATTGCTCGCGCCCATGTAAAGCGAGCCGTATCCCAAACGCGAAACCAAAATGTCGGGCAACAAATCCCCGTTGCAGTCACCGATCGTGGCGGTCATGGAACCGGCCGCCTCGCCCAAAGCGTTGAACGCCACCTGCGCCTTGAGCCCAATGTCCTGAAAGTGGCCTTTACCGTCGTTCAACAATAGCATGTTGGGCGTCGCATCGTTACAGAGGTAAATATCGGGGGCGCCATCCCCGTTATAATCGAACGCGCATACGGACATAGCCCGGTGCCCAGGCAGCTTGATTCCCGCCTTTTCGCTAATATCCTCGAACGTACCATCGCCTTTGTTCCGATACAGCACGTTGAGTTCCGGCTTATAGGATAGCGGCCCAGGATAGGCATCGGGATTAAAGTACTGTTTGTAATTCGGATCGTAGGTCAAATAATTGGCCACCAACAAATCTAGTTTGCCATCGCCATCAACATCCACCCAAGTCGCGCCGATGCCCGTGCCCTTGTCTCCCACGCCGGCTTTGTCGGTGACATCCTCAAAAATGCCATTACCACGGTTGTGATAAAGGATGTTTTTGCCGGCGTTGACCACATAGATGTCCGGGTAGCCATCATTGTCATAATCGCCAACCGCCACGGCGATGCTATAGCCCGAACCTGCCACTCCCGCCTTTTCCGTGACCTCTTCGAACGTGCCATCTCCCCGGTTGCGATACAATCGATTCGGTTCGCGTTGGGTTCCCTCCTTATGGTGCGTCACTCCGTCCAGCGGCCCTGGATTAACGATGTAAATATCCATCAAGCCATCCTTGTCAAAATCCAAAATGGCGGCGCCCGTACCGTTGGATTCGAGAATATTCGAGATGCGCTCGTCACAGTATTGCTGAACGAATCGAATACCCGCTTTGTCGGTCACGTCTTCAAAAATGTCCGCTTTCCCCGCCACGATGGGAGGGGTGACTGAAAATTCGAATTTCTTGGGTTCACTGGTTTCGGTGGATTCCGCGGAATCCTTGGTTTTTTCGGGCGGATTCCGCGTGCAAGCCAAAGGCAAAGCCGCCAGTAGGACGCTCAACATAATCCAGGCGGGAACCTGGCGGGCGCGGGCACTATCGACGCGAATTCCCAGCCGGCGTTGATGCGCAAACATAGCGAAAAGACTAGAATCCATACCCTGGGACGATTGCGGGTTACACTCGCTGGTTAGTTTGTTATCCATGTCATCTTTAGGCCGTCGGGAAAGCATGGCCCGGATATTGGGGGATTTCCCTTTTCTTGTAAATCCCGGAATCGAAGCGACCACCAATGTTTACAGTCGAATGATTGAATCCACAGTTTTTCAAGGTTCGGTGGCGCTTCCGAGTTTTACGCCAACCTCGCGCGCTCCGGCGGGAACTGGAGTTTGGGTGGTTTTTCCGCCCGGCCAGCGGGTGATGACCGCCTCGCATTCACCTCCCAGGCCGAGCACTTGAGTCGCCGCATCTTGGGACCAATAACCGCTGCCCGCATGCAGCTCGCGCGCGGGACCCAACCGGCCCTCACGATAGCGCAGTCGCAAAACCGCTCCAATGCCCGCCGGATTGCCCGTGTCGCCCTGCAACCGGACTCGCAACCCCACTTTGGCTCCCCTATTTCGATATACTTGGGTAGCGTTGCCATTTTGCGCGACGACAATATCGGCGCGCCCATCATGATCAAAATCGCAGACCGCCGCCCCGCGTCCTTCACCATACACGGCCAGCCCGCTGTTCTGCCCGGGCACCACCTTAAAACCTCCCTGGCCATCGCCTTGCAGCAAAACTCCCCGGCCACCATCCAACCGCGAAACCTGCGGCGGCAACTCGAAGAAATTTTGGACCGCGATTAGGTCCTCGTTTCCATCCCCGTCAAAGTCAGCCACAACCAGGCCAAAGATGGGAGAAAACTGGGCCTCGCCGGGCAAGGCTTTAGCCTCGAATCGGCCGCCGCGGTTCATAAATACCATGCTATCGAAGGTGTTTAGGGGCAGATCGCGCATCTCCGCCAGGCGGTCCCCTAGTATTTCCGCGACCCCCGCCGTGCTGAATTCGGTATAATTCTGATAACGCTCCTTAATAAAGGGCATGGCCGCTGACAGGATGCCCCAATCCCGGAGAGGAACGATTTTCTTCAAATCCGCATCGGCATAAGCCTCCACCACTTTGCGGGTACCATCGCCATCCAAATCCCCATAGTACCAGTGGATGGGTTGATGGGATTGGTAGCGAGTGTTGCGCCCCCAGTTGCCAGCCACGATATCCAGGCGGCCATCACCATCGAAATCGCCCGTGGCCACGCTATTCCAAAGCCCGGCGTACCCGCTTAAGCCGAGCGATTGAGTGATCTCACGCAGTTCGCCACGATCATAATGAAACACACGAATTGGCCCGGCCTCGCAGGCCAGAATCAACTCCGGAACGCCATCGCCATCCAGATCACTCCATACCGCGCCACTGACGAGACCCGCTTGCGCCAAAGCCGCGCCGCACTTTTCATCGATTTGGAATTGTCCGGATTGCGGACGTAAAATCCGGGAAGCCACAGGTTCGGGGAATCCACCAGGTAACACGCGCCCCCCGGCAAAAACCACCATTTGTCCATGGCCATCCAAATCCGCCAACGCCAGCGGCCCAATGCTGGCCGCCTGCCCCGCCATAACGCAATCGATGCTTTGCCCCGAAAGGTTGTAAGCCAGCACCGCCGGATCATGGGAAAGCCCTTCTTCATAATTGGACGAGCCCGCCAAAATCATGGGTTTTCCAGCTGCGTCCAACCAACCCACCACCGCCGTCTGATCATGCGCCACTTTCGTGTCCAATAGGGGCGTGTTCCAAGATATCAGGCCGCCTTTGGTATCATTACGAAACACGGCCAATCGCCCCCCGGCGCCACTGCCAATCATCAAATCTTCCCAACCATCGCCATCCAGATCGAACCAGCCCACCCCCGGCCCTAATTGGCTAAGGCTATGCGGCAACAATGGCTGGCGGTGGAAATCGTCGTATTCATTTTCCACGTGGACGTGGGGCATTTTCTCTCCGAGACTGGCAAACCAGGGAGGGCCGGGTTTTGCGGGTTTAGCCACCTCCTGCTTCGCTTGGGTTTCGTCGATTTCATAAAGCCGATTCGCCCGGGCTCCGGCAATCACACTGCGCCGCCCGCTACGCCAGCTCACTTCAATCGTTAATTCGCTATCGGCATGGGCGGCGGCAAAGACGCGCATCGCCTCGTCGCCGGATAAATAGCGTCCGCCACACAAGATTTCCTGGCTTTGCGTCGGCAGTCCCGATTGGCTCACCTTGATTTTAGCGCCAATGCCGCTCGTATTAGGGGGCAAGCCACGCAAACGCACCGCCACACGCGGATGATTTGAAAGGTTGCGCAGGATGAGCGGGCCATCATCCAAGCAATTCACCACCACGTCCAAGGCCCCATCGTTATCCAAATCGGCCAACGCAATGCCCTGCGATACCTTCTTGGAATCAAAACCCCATTTTGAACCGCATTCCTCGAAGGAAAGATCCCCCCGGTTGCGAAAGGCCAAGTTGGGGATCTCGAGTCTAGTGAACATTTTTCGCAAACTCAATTGTTCGAGCCGCGACCGGCGCTTTTCCTTGCCCATGGCCTCGATACGCCGGGCAATGTCGATATTTTGGGCATCGCGCAAATGCCCCGTCACACAGAGCAAATCCTCATAACCGTCCAAATCGACATCCATGAACACCGGACACCAGGTCCATTCGGAGGCTTCCAGACCCGCGGATTGGGCGATTTCCGCATACGTCCCATCCCCTCGATTCCACAACAAGGTATTGCGCGACTGTTGGGGCCGATTATCGATCAGGCCCGGGGGGAATTGGACCGCCCGCCGATCCATCAACTGGACATGTCGAGAAGCGTGCTTGCGGCTAAGCATGTCCGCGACGAAAATATCATCGAACCCATCGCGATCCACATCGGCAATATCCAATCCCATGGAAAAAATGCTGGTCTGCCGAATCGCCAGGCGCGCGATCGCTCGAAACCGGCCATGGCCATCGTTTATCCAAATGCGGTCGGGGGAATGAAAATCATTGCACACATAAATATCGGGGGCCCCATCGCCATTCAAATCCCGGAACATGACCGATAACCCCCAATCATAAGGCACCTTTGATGGCTGGCCGTCTTCATCCAGGAATGTTCCGTTCGTCCAACTCAAAGGCGCATATTTTCCCCCTCCATCATTATGGTATAAAACGTGCGCCTCGCCATTTTCCAATATGCCCATCACCGGATCAACCAGATAGCGACCCACCAAATCCGGTTCGGTCACGGGACGTCCATTGACGGCTAATATTTCGTAATGATTATTGGTGACGGACGCTTTGAATTTGAGGTTCAACTCATCCCGGAAAGTGGTGGTTCGGTAATTGGCCACATAGAGATCCAAATAACCATCGCCATCGATATCAGCCAAAGCAAGCGAGGAGCTACCCGAGTTTCCAAGCAAACCCCATTCAGCGGTTGCTTCTTTAAAACGGCCTTTCCCCTGGTTGAGGAATAGCCGGGTGCCGGCGCCAACCCCATTGACCAGCAAATCGAGTTTCCCATCGCCATTAACATCGGCAAATACCGCGCCACTGGATGGCTGCCCAGCGCAACTTACCCCTGCTTCTTTGGTGATATCTTGAAACTTCCATCCACCCAGGTTGCGATACAACGCCGAAGGCGCGTCGATACCACAGAAAAACAAATCGCACCAACCATCACCATCAATATCCCCCGCCGCTACGCCGGAACCATTGAGTAGGATCTGATTAGTCAAATATCGCGCCTCGGGCAGCCAATTGGTGAATAAAATGCCCGTTCGCGCGGGGTCAAGTTCGGAAAACCCATCCTTTCCATCCGGAGATATGGCCAGCGTCCGCCATCGGTAGCCTGCCGCTTGTTCCCAGGTCAACGTTGCGACGTCAGCTGCTACCGTTGCCACCAGACACAGCAAGGCCAAGATAATAAAAGGTCCGCGCATGGATGATTTGGATACCTCGTATTTTGAGGCAAGAAAGCAAAACATCCAATCAAATATCTCCATTTTTTCGGGCCGCGAAAATTGTGGAAGGGGGCGCCGGCGGCGCGGCGAAACTCGAGCGGATATCGGACCCTTGTTCCCACCGCGAGGATCCTTTTCATCATTTGAACCTGAGCGAGGGGGCTTTCCCAAAAAACAAAACTGGCAGCCTGCCGAAACAAGCTGCCAGCTACCCAGAATTACCTGCTTAGCAAGGTAATGTCCCGATCAACCAATAGGGTTATTGGCTTAACCGGAAGAACCATTGCCCCTTCAAGGCTGAAGCGGACACAGTGTAAGATTTGCCCGTCGGGGCGGGAGTGACCGCGCTCCAATTGCCCGGCAGCGCCGAACTGGACTGAAGCGTGCCCGCGCCCGTCCACGAGATGAGCAGATCCCCATTCGTTTGTTTGGTAACCGACAGAGACCCGAGGGTTGAATCCGACGCATAGGTGCTGATCGCGACGTTATCGAAATAGCCCCGGACGGTGCCGCCGTTGTCGTTCGCGTAATTCACATAGGAACCCACCCCAAAGATGATGCCCGTGGCAAACGGGAAGGGTGCGGCCGCGCCGAAAACACCATCCACGTAGAGCTTGGCTTCCTTGCCATTGACTTGCACTTTCAAGTGATGATTGCCCCGATCCAGGAACGAGGTCCCGGTTAAGGGGGACATAACCGTGCCCGAGCTCGGCAGGGCAATATCGCCCGCGGCGCCGACCACCGCATTGTATTGCCAACCACCCACGGTGGACGCGTCATGGTTGTCCAGGAAATTGAAAAACACATAGTTGGTGGTGCCATCTTTGACCCACACACCCGTTCGCTCCAAGGTGCCCGTGCCACCACCCAAATCGTATTCCAACTTGGTGCGATCCACTTCAAAATCCACCGGCGAGTTTTCGCTCGCGGCATAGGAAGCCATGGTAAAGATCGCCATACCCGACCAATCGGAAGTCAAGCAAGTGATATCCATCTTCAAAACTCCGTTGGTGATATACACGCTGGAATTGGTGAGTGTGCCCGTGGCTACGAGTGGCGTGGAATCCAGCTTCCACTTACTGGTGTCTAATGTCGACGCCGAAAAGTCATCCGTAAATATTGCCTTGGGCGTGGGCAAAACCGTGACTTCGACATGGCTATCCGTCGCCAGTGATTGGTCGTTGGTAAAGGTGAGTGAAGTAGTGCCTTTGGCCAACGCATTGACTTGGAAAGTCTGAACATTCGTGCTCCCGGCCGCAAAGGTCAACGTCAGAGCGCCGTTCACCGCTCCCGCCGGAATCGCCACGCTGGGATTCAGGCTGGTGACCGTCACATTCATCGCTTTATTCGCCACCAAAAGTCTCGGCACGGTCACGGTGACCGTGTTGGTATTCACATTGGCTAGGGCATTTATGCTCGTGGGCGAGACTTGGACGGTGGAGTAATTATGCTGCACTGTGACGTTATCAAAAACGCCTTTAACCGCATCGCCTAAAGCGCGCGCATAGACGCCCACTTCAAATTGAATGCCCGAACGAACCGCATAGGCTACCGACCCGCCATATATTTCATCGAGATACATCTTAATACTGGAGCCGTCGGCCACTAATTTTATGTGGTGCAACCCCGTATTCGTAATCGCCGAGAACGCCGCGACACTATTCCCGCCGCCGGTTGCATTCAGATTGTATTCCCAACCGGTTTCCCAAGCATTTTGGCCAAAGAAGAAATAGTTTCCACGATCCCCGTTTTTCACGAAAACGCCCGTGCGCGCAGCCGTACTAGGCCCGCTGCCATCGGCCATGGTGGGATCGATGGAAACGCGATCCATTTCAAAAACGAGCGGTAATTCAGGACTGGCAGTGAAGGTTTTAACTGAATTCAAAGAATAGCCACCCCAATAGGCGCTCAGATCGAGACTGCCGCTTAATACCAACTGCCCCCCGGTCTGTTCCGCCGTAAAGGTGCCATAGCCAACTTCAAAACCTAGATCACTGGTAGTCCATTTCGTGGTATCGATAGCCGAACCCGAAAAGTCGTCAGAAAACTGAACTCCCGCCCCCTCTTGCACCAATATAGTGACTGAATTGGCGCTAGCGAGGCCGATATCATTGGCCAAAGTTAACTGAGCTTCACCGATTGAACCCACCGATTTAACGCTAATGGATTTTTCGTTCGAGGCTCCGGCCGCGAAGGTGACCGCCAGCGTATCTCCCGAAGCACCGACCGGTACTGCGATCGTTGGATCGCTAGTGACCACTCGCACCGTAACGGGAGAGGTTTTATTAAGGCCGGAGGGAATGCGTATTTTCAAATCGGACACCGTTTGCCCGGAAAGCATCGTCAGCGAAGTATCGGAAAAACCCGCCGCCCCAATGGTTTGGACTACCAGATTGTCAAAAGTCGTGTCGGCGACGTCCGTTTTAGCTCGCGCGCCCGTGCCGATTTCAACCACCAAGTCGCTGAACGGAAAGGCAACTTCAGCCCCGAATACGTCGTCTAAATACAGTTTAACCGTCTTGCCGTTAGCGATGGCTTTCATCTGATGTAAACCTTCATCCCGATACATGGCATCGCTAAAAGCAGAGATGGAAGTGCCCGAACCAGTTTGACTATCGTTACTTTGGCCGATATAGCGGTTATATTCCCAAAAAGTTTCATTTTGATCATCCGCGAACAAAACAAAGAAAGTCCGCGAGGCATCCATGATCCACAAGCAACTGCGGGTGGCGGACCCGGCAATGAAAGTTCCCAGTTCGCTAACCCGATCCACGGTGACCATGACATTGGTTTCCGCATTCGCGGAAAAAGTGGGCACTACCCGTAAGGTTGCGCCGGCCCACCATTGCTGGGTCACTTCACCCGTAAACTCTACCACCCCATCGTGGAGCGCATAATTGATATCCCCTTTTCCACCTTCCAATGAATGGTCTTGGAAAACCAGCTTGCTCGTGTCGAGCGTAGTGCCGCTAAAGTCTTCGGAGAAGACGGTATTGGTGATTTGCGCTGAAGCACTGGGAAGGCTCAGCATGCCCGTGAGGGCTATCGCCGTAATCGCTAGATTTCTTTTAATGTTCATATCAGGTCCTGTCTTCCTGAGCTGTCCCTAGCGGAACATCGATCCTGGCCACAGGAATACCATCAACGAAGACCTTGTTTTCCTGTCGGATCGAATTCCAACTGCATTGATTATCAATTCAATCGCAAACACTTTCCCTTGCCTTGACAACTCATGGGTATTTCCACAGTCTATTCCAAAGCCCAAGTCTATGCCATACACGAAATGACCGATTTATTGCACTTTCTGACACCTATCTGTAACCAATGAAAGATGCGCGCACCTTTTTCCGTTATTTGCCGGTAAGCCCGGAAAACCGGGCTTGGGGAGCGTATATTTTAGACGCGGGATTCGCCCTCGTGCCGCCACGGTCGGCTTATCCCCCATGCCAGCATCCCGCCAGCCACCATTTCACCTGGGATTTAGGCCGCACTTTGCATTCTTATCAGTTTCTCTACATTACCCGCGGCGGAGGCATCTTTGAATCCAGCCAAGGGAGTGCGCAAACCGTTCAAGCTGGAGATTTATTCATCATTTATCCCGAAGTCTGGCACCGATATCACCCCAATCCAGATACCGGATGGGATGAATACTGGGTGGAATTCGACGGGGACTATGTCCGCCGCCTGATGCTCCACGCCGCGTTCAAGCCGGAGAGCCCGATCCTGAAGATAGGAATGCAGCAACCATTGCTTCAATTATTTTTGGATTCCGTCGAAGTGACCCGCTGCCAGCCAGCCGAATACCAATACCTCTTGGGCGCTTTGGCCATCCAAATTATCGCCCATACGTTGTCGGCGATCCGGCAAAAAAGTTATGAGGGGCGCCCGGTGGATCAGGTCATCCGCGAGGCCA
This sequence comes from Verrucomicrobia bacterium UBA1319, assembly GCA_002306985.1. Classification (GTDB taxonomy): domain Bacteria; phylum Verrucomicrobiota; class Verrucomicrobiia; order Limisphaerales; family UBA1319; genus UBA1319. Next base: position 10,118 of record DBTJ01000116.1, on the reverse strand, counting down.
AACAACTACTGAGCCGCCAAAGCGTAGCCCCCATCCCGCTGGAACATTTCGCGGACCAATTGCATATGAGTTACTCGGCCTTCCGACGGTTGTTTAAAGCTCAAACCGGCTTCTCGCCTCGGCAGTTTGCGTTGGAAGTTTGCCTGCGTCGCGCCAAAGATTTATTGCAACATACCGATAAACCCGTGCATGCGGTCGCCGAAGAATTGGGCTTCGAATCCGCCCCCTATTTTTCCCGTTTTCTAAAGCAGAAAACCGGCCTTTCTCCAAGTGAACTCAGAAAGAAAGAGCCGCTGAGAATACCCGAGAGCTAAAACCCATCCGCGCGTGCTTTTGCCCGTGAGGAGCCGAGTGGCTTGAGCTTGCCGCCTGGCAGCAAAAAAACCTATGGTAGACCTCATGAACTTGATGGTTTCAATGCCTCGCTCCCGTGAAATGGCCCGATCCCTCCTAGGGTTGGCATTTGCCAGTCTTTACTGTTTAACGCTGGTCTCTTGCGGCAAGCCAGCAGCCACTCAGCCCCATGAATTCAACCACTGGATGAACGTGGGGAAAAACCAATACGAACAAGGCCAGACCAACGCCATTGCCGCCTTCGAGAAAGCGCTCGCCCTTCGCCCCGCCAGCCCCGAAGCGCACCTCAACTTGGCCAGCGCGTTGCTTTTGGCCAGCCTGAATGAACCCGCCTGGCGCATGGCCGTCGCCACCCTCGAACTGGACCCGAATTCCGCGGCAGCCCGGTATGTGGCCGGCTGCGCCTGTCTCCGTTTGGGTAAAAATGAAGACGCGATCAAATTCTTGCAGGAATGCCTGGATATGGACGTGAAAATCAATGCCGTGAGCTTTCAACTCGCTCGCGCCCATCAAAATTCCGGGCACTACCCGGAGGCCGCCGAGTTGCTGCGCAGCGTCATTCAATGGGAACCGCAACATGCCTCAGCCCATTATGTGTTGAGCCAAGTGCTAGCCCGCCAGGGCAAAACCGAGGAGGCCCAGCAAGAAGCGCGGCGGCATGCGGAAATCAAAAGCGCGGTCACTGCCTCGATCTCCAACCCGGAGAAATGCGTCTACCTGGAAGTGCGCGCCCCTTTCGTAATTGAAGAACCGGTTCCAAACGCGGTACCGGTGGTGTTTAAGGATATCACCGCCGTCGCCTTCGGCGCGGACGCGCGGAATTATTGCGGGCCGGCGGGCATTATCGATATTAACCAACGCGGGCAAAACGATCTATTTGTCCAGGAAAGGGACGGCGGCTTTCGGGTGCTGCTCAATTCCAACGGAGTGTTCCGACCGCAAGGGCCTAAATTCCCGAGTTTGCCCGGAGCAAAATATACGCGCTGCCTCGTGGCGGATATCAATAATGATCGTTTCGATGACGTGGCCGTATGCAGTGACTTGGGTATTCAGCTGTTTAAGGGCGCCACCAATGGCGCCTTCACCGAGGTCACCGCCAATGCCGGCATGAAACGGCGCGCGGGCATTGAGGGAGCGCTGGCGGATATCGATCTAACAGGAAAACTCGATCTCTTCACCATTTCCCCCACTAACCATCAGCCTCAGTTTCTCCGCAATCTTGGGCCCCTGTATTTTAAGGATATCACCGCAACCTCCGGCATTCCCGCCAGCCTCACGAATGCCCGCCAAATTGCGGTCGAAGATTGGAATGGAGACGATCTCATGGACCTCATTGTGGCGCGCGACGGCCAGCCGCCGTTAATCCTGCTCAAGCAACGAGGGGGAGGCCTCATCCCCACCAATCCACCCGCCGCTTGGCCGGCGGGAAACGTTATTGCCGTGGGCGATCTTAATAACGATTATCGCACCGACCTCATCATCGCAGCCGCCAATCGGATCGAAATCGTCTTTGGCGGCATGGATCGGCAACTATCCCTCCCCATAAATGGCTGGCCCGTGAACGCTCTCAAATTAGTGGATTACGATAACGACGGCTGGCTGGATATCGTCGCGGTGGGCAAAGGGCTGCGAATTTGGCGCAACCAAGGCGAGTCTGGTTTCCTGGAGATGACGGAAAAACTCGGACTGCAAGCCTTGGCCCAGGACAACTTCACTTCCATCCTCTCAGCCGACTTCGACCAAGACGGAGACATTGACTTTATTTTGGGCTTGGAAGCCGGCGGCTTGCGTTTCCTGCGAAACGAAGGCGGCAACGCGAATCACTTGCTTAAATTGAGGCTGGCGGGCAATCGCTCCAATGCCAGCGGCCTGGGCGTACGCCTAGAAGTCAAAGCCGGCAACTGGCGCGCCTTGCGCACCGTGACGGAACTGCCGATTGAGATTGGCTTGGGCAAGCAGGTGAAGCCCGAAGTGGTCAAACCTCGCTGGTCCGACCTGGCGCTCCCGGTGAATTTTGAATTAAGCGCCGATCCCAAAACCGTCTGGACCGTGATGGAAATCGAGCAACCCACCGGTTCCTGCCCCTACTTGTACGCATGGAATGGTGAAACCTTCCGGTTTGTGACGGATATTTTAGGCGGGTCCCCTTTGGGCTTGCGTGTTTCCGATGATCGTTTCGTCGAGGCCGATCCGGAGGAATACATCGCTTTGGGCGATAAAACGACTTTTATCCCTAAATCCGGCGAATACTTGCTCCAAACCACCGAAGAATTGCGCGAGGTTTTGTACTTGGACGAAGCCAAGTTAGTGATTGTGGATCATCCGCCGGGCATCCGGGTCTACACGACGAGCAAGATGATGCCCGGAAAACCTTTTGTGCCCCATGAACTCGTGGGACTTGAAAACCCGCATCCGCTCCTGCGCGCCGAAAACCATTGGGGAACCGATGTCACCGCAACATTGCGGGCAGCCGACGGCCGGTTTGTTTCCCCCACCCAGTTGCGAGTGCCGCAATTGCGCGGCTTGGCCGAACCGAGCAGTGTGACCTTAGATTTCGGCCCGCTGCCTGTGAATCGACCGCTCGTGCTGGTGTTAAATGGCTGGCTACGATTCGGGGGCGGCATGGCGAATGTGGCCGCGTCGCAGGATCCGAATCTGCCCTTCCCATTTCCGAAATTAGAAGTCGAAGTAATCGACAGCGCCACTAAGGAAGGAACTTGGAAACCGGTCGATCTTATGATGGGGGTGCCGTGTGGTAAGACCAAAACCATCTTGGTTGATTTATCCGGCAAGCTGCCTGAAGGCGCCCGGCGTTTGCGAATCTCCACCGCGTACGAGCTTCATTGGGACCAAGCCAGTCTATTCGAGAAAGCGGCCCATCCGGATCTCCGAATAACGCGGCTGGCACCCACCAGAACCGATCTGCACTGGCGCGGGTTCAGCGATTTCCAACCCTTGCCCTGGTATTGCCCGCTCACGCCCGATTACCTTAAAGCGCGGCCGGACGCCCACTGGCGAATCACCCCGGCCGGCTGGTGCACGCGCTATGGTTCGGTCGATGAACTGGTGGCGGCGAAAGACAATTCTTTGGTGCTCATCAATGGCGGCGATGAGCTGACCCTCGCTTTCGCGGCGGATAAAATCGCGTCCGAACCACCAGGCTACGTCCGCGAGTTCTTTTTCTATTCGGTGGGCTGGGATAAGGACTCCGATTTCCATGTGGCATGCGGCACCACCGTCGAGCCCCTACCGTTCCATGGCATGGAAGATCAAGCCTACGGCCGACAGCTCCGTCCCGTTTTTGCCAATGACGGCTGGATTACGAATTACAACACCCGCTGGGTCGGGCCGTTGACGCTGAGCCGAAAACCATAATCGGCCACCCATGCTCCGCCTGACGCAGTCCCGGTGAAAACCGATCACTTCGACGGAAATTGCGCGGAGCTATTGGTTTTATTTGCCATTGCCCCGACGGGCAATTGGATGGGGAATTGCGCCGATATCAGTTGATAGAGATCATCCACCGAGCGCAGCACCCCAGTGACAATGTTGGTGCCAATCATCAATTGCGGCAATTGAGACCGGCGGTAGCGCGCATAGTTGGTTTCATAGATGCGAATGTTGACCGCTAATTGCTCTTTGATCCAGGGATCTTTCAACGCGTCCGCAAAATCATTGGTGCCCGCCAAGCGCATGGCTTCCGCGCGCGCCTCAGGGGGGGCGGGGGGGCGTAAAGGGGCGAATATCCAATCCTCGAATTCCGGTAATTTCGCGCGTTTCGCCCGCCATAGCGCCAAGCCATCATAGGCGTATTCGCAGGCATTAACGTGGTCGGGAATAGGCCGTTTGACCAATCGGTTGCAATTGGTGGCCAGCGGTACGGGCAAGCTGATAATGGCCACTTGATTGCTCAGCTCCTGAATTGCGCGCGTCAAGATAGGATGCAGCCGACGGCAATGCTGGCAGCTGTAATCAAACAGATGCACGATGACAAACGGCGCGTTCGGCGATCCCATCAACGGCACTTCATCCAACGCCAAGTTGAACACGCCGCCATGCAATTCAATAGTCCGGGGCGCCTTGGGCATTTCCGAGCTCGTTACCAATGCGGTGGACTTGGCGGCGTTGGTGGCCGCCCCAATGACGGAGCTATTCGTCGTGACTACCGAGAAATGATTCGTATCCGGCCGAGTCCGGCCAAACGGCTCCGCAGCCACCGCCAAAACGTCGAATGTTTTCGGTTGATAGGCTATCTGGCCCAGCGCCAACAATACGGCTCCCAACCAGCCCAGCCAGGCAACTCCAGTCACCCATGGCCGCGTCTTACCTCTAGGCGCCGCCCAAAACAGCAAGGTTCCCACAATTAGGCCGCAGGTGTGAGCGGCCATGCAAAACGGGCAAATCGCTTTGATGACGAAAAATTGCAGGCTAATGAACCACACCGCCGCCCCAATCAAAGCCGCCGCGGCGGCCAACAAGAAACGCCAGTACCTTTGGCGCTTCACTCCCAATGCCCGGGGGAGCAATCCCGTAACGGCCAGAATCATCGCGTAAAGCAACAAGGCGGGGAGACTGACCGGCAACCCAAACAACTTGGACCATTTACTATGAAGCACGGTACCGCAACCCGATTCCAGCCCGCAACCCGGCAATTTCTCTCCCGAGAGCGAACCCCACAGCAAAAACAAGGACAGACCGAGCGCACCCACGGCCAACAAGCGAATCCAACCGAGCTGAGGAAAACCCTCGCGGGCCGCATCCTGTTCGTTTGAGGGAATCTTCATTGGCGAGTTATTTGCCTCCGAAGGACCCTGGCACGCAAGCCTTAATTAGCCGTTTCCCGGTTTCCAGGGCAAACGTCTTTATTCATCGCCGTTTTTCTTTTCCCACTTGCGCAAAGCGCGTTCGGGCACGGAAGTATCGGCCTTCGCATAGTAGGCGTCTTTGCCGAACCGGGTTTCGATGGCCTGCTGCAATTCAATGGATGGGCTCACCGAATACCGGGAATTAGGTTCGATGAAAACGATGGGGCCTTCCGGCCGAATCAGGCACAAGATAAACGGGCAAGTTCCCGCGTGCGCTTGGATAATGTCCCGCAAATCGGCCAGCGCTTGTTCATCTATCTGATCCGTATGCAACCGCGCGTGGACTTGTTTCGTGTACCGGCGGGGGGCCTCCTCCAACCGCATTAATTCCTGCGGAAACAGTTTAGGTTTGTCTTCCGACCGGTTCACTTCCGCCACCGCCAGCAAAGGAATCCCTACGGTGAATAATTCCCGGTATTTGTCATAGTTTTCATTCATGCAGAGGAGCTGCACGTTGCTCTCCATATCCTCCAAAGTCACCAACGCATACGGCTTGCCCGACTTTTTCGAATTACCCTGCTGGACGACGGATACCAAGCCGCCGACCCGGGTGATGCTGCGATTGGGAAGATTGCTCAAGCCGGCGATGTCCGTTAACGCGTATTTCTGCACCAGAGGCAGGAAAGGCATCATCGGATGGCCGGTCACGTAGAAGCCCAGCAATTCTTTCTCGGCGGTCAGGCGTTCGCTCTCCGGCCATTCGGGAAGCGTATCAGCGGGGCCGGCGGTGACCGGCTGGTCGCCGCCAAACAAATTGTCAAAAAGCGAACCTTGGCCGCGCGCCTTGTCCTGGTTGACACTCGCCGCCCGGGTTAGGGCGCGGTCAATGCGGGCAAACATAGAGGCGCGCGTGCCGCCTAGCACGTCGCAGGCGCCACTCTTAATCAGCGCTTCCAACACCTTGCGGTTCACCGTTCGGTTATCCACCCGTTCGCAGAGCTCTTCCAGCGATTTGAACCGGTCCCCGGCGGCGCGCGCCTTAAGAATACTCTCCACCGCCACTTCACCCACGCCCTTAATGGCGGCCATGCCGAACCGAACCGCCGTTCCCTCTTTGGCGGGGGCAAAGACCACTTGGCTTTCGTTGACGTCGGGCGGCAGCACCGAAACCCCCATGATGCGCGCTTCATTGATGAGAATGGTGACTTTATCGGTGTCGCCCATGTCGTTGGTCATCATGGCGCACAGAAATTCGACCGGGTAATTGGCCTTAAGATAAGCCGTCTGATAGGCGACTATCGCGTAGGCGGCCGCGTGCGATTTATTGAAACCGTACCCGGCGAATTTTTCGAGCAAATCGAAGACCTCATTCGCCTTGTCCGCGGGAATCTGATGCGTCGCCGCGCAACCTTTGACGAATTTGTCGCGCTGCTTCTGCATTTCCTCGATCTTCTTCTTGCCCATGGCGCGCCGCAGCACGTCGGCGGCGCCCAGCGAAAACCCCGCCAAAACCTGCGTGGCCTGCATGACCTGCTCCTGATAAATCAGGATGCCGTAAGTCTCTTTGCTGATGGATTCCAGCAACGGATGGGCATATTCGATGGCCACTTCGCCATGCCGTCGTTTAATGAAGTCCGGTATGAGGTCCATGGGACCCGGGCGATAAAGCGCGATCAACGCCGTGATATGCTCGACGGAACTGATTTGGAATTTGCGGCACAGATCCCGCATGCCACCGGATTCCAATTGGAACACGCCCACCGTGTTGCCCTGGTTGAGTAAGCTATACGTTTTCTCGTCGTCCAATGGCAGCTTATCGATGGGGATATCCATACCCCTCGTTTGCTTCACCATTTCCACGACGTTGCGGATGACGGTCAGGGTCTTGAGCCCCAGAAAATCCATCTTTAACAGGCCCATCTCGCCGACCGGGCCCATCGGATATTGGGTGACCACCGAGCCATCCTCATCCTGCTTGAGGGGCAACAGATTCACCAGGGGCTGATCCCCGATCAGCACGCCCGCCGCGTGCACCGAAGCGTTGCGCGTGAGATCCTCCAGCACAAACGCCGTGTCGAGCAATTCGCGGGTGGCTTCCTCCGTATCGTAAGCGGCCTTGAATTCGGGCGAGGTTTTGAGCGCCTTTTCCAAATCCATCTTCAGCTCGTTAGGAATCATCTTCGCCAGGCGGTCGCACTCCGCATAGCCTAGTTCCATGGCGCGGCCTACGTCGCGCACCACCGATTTGGCGCCCATTGTGCCAAAAGTGACAATTTGGGCCACCGAATCCCGCCCGTATTTCTGACGCACGTACTCGATGACGTCGGCCCGCCGGTCATCGGCGAAGTCGATATCGATATCGGGCGGGTTAACGCGTTCCGGATTCAGGAAGCGTTCGAACAGGAGGCAATAGCGCAACGGGTCCACGTTGGAAATGGCCAGCAAGTAGGTGACGATGGAACCGGCGGCGGAACCGCGCGCCACGCACGAAACGCCCATTTTGCGGCCGTATTGCACGAAATCGCCGACGATCAAAAAGTAGCTGACAAACCCGGTTTTCTCGATCGTTTTGAGCTCGGTTTGCACCCGGTTAATAACCGCGTCGATGGCGGCTTTGACGGCTGGATCGGTGATGCCGGTCCCCGTTGTCCCCAGTTTTTCTACTTCCGCCGCGTAGGTTGGCAATTGTCGGGGATCTTCCACGGATTCGACCACGAACTCGCTACCATCGACGTGGGTGTTCAAGCCGTATCGGAGCTTCAAACCATCGGCCAGTAAATGCCGCAAATAGGCTTCCCGGGTGAATTCTTTGGGCGGATCGAACACCGGGTAATGCAACTTACCGAACTCGATGCTGACATTGCACATCTCCGCGATTGCCAGCGTGTTCTTGATCGCCTCGGGAACCTCGCTGAAGAGCGCCTTCATCTCCTCCGCCGATCGCAAATAAAACTGCTCCGGAGCGTAGCGCATCCGTTTGGTGTCGCTTAACACCGTCTGCGTACCGATGCAAATGAGCGTGTCATGCGCGTGCGAATGCTTTTTTTCCAGGTAATGCACGTCATTGGTCGCCACCAGCTTAAGGCCAAATTCCTTGGACCACTCGAGCAACTGCCGATTGACTTTTTGCTGTTCGGCCAGCTGATGATTTTGCAGTTCCAGATAAAACCGCTCGGGGCCAAAAACCTGCTTGTACCAATCAATGCTGGCGCGGGCTTTATCCGGCTCATCCCGCACGATGAGTTCGGGGATCTCGCCGCCGAGGCACGCGGTCAGCGCGATCAAACCTTCCTGATGTTTCGCCAGCAGTTCCTTGTCGATGCGGGGTTTGTAATAGTAGCCTTCCAGATGGCCGGCGGTAACCAGCCGGATCAAGTTGCGATAACCCTGTTCATTGGCGGCGAGCAGCACCAAATGGTGGTACACATCGCGGCCGCCGGCGGAGGTCTTTTTCTCGAAACGGCTACCGGGCGCCACGTAAACTTCGCAACCAATGATGGGCTTGATTCCCTTCTCCTTGGCGGCTTTGTAAAAATCGATGGCGCCAAACAGCACGCCGTGATCGGTGATGGCCATGGCCGGGAACTCGAGTTCCTTAGCCTTGGCTACCAGTCGATCCAAACGGCACGCGCCGTCCAGCAGCGAGTATTCGGTATGCAGGTGTAGATGGACAAAATCCGCTTGCGCCATACATTCTCATTAAAGTGCCCGGGGGCGGGCAACGCAAGCGTGATCGAATTTCTTGGTCCCCGGCGTTTTGCTGCTGCCATTTCTCGCCCGCCTGCTATATTGGCGGCATGAAAATCGAAATCTGTGTGGACTCGGCCGAAGGGGTCCTGGCCGCCGAGCGGGGCGGGGCGGACCGAGTGGAGCTGTGCGATAATCTCCTAGAAGGGGGCACCACCCCCAGCGCTGGCTGCCTCAAGGTGGCGCGCAACATTTCCAAGATCCTTATTCATGTGATCATCCGCCCGCGCGGCGGCGATTTTCTTTATTCCAGCACGGAAACCGCGGTCATGCTCGAAGACATCCGCCTCGCCAAAGAATCGGGCGCCGATGGCGTTGTCATTGGCTGCCTCACCGCCGAAGGCGACATCGACTTGCCGCAAACCCAGGCGCTGCTCGCGGCGGCGCGCCCGATGAAAGTGACTTTTCACCGCGCCTTCGACATGTGTCGCGATCCGCACGCCGCTCTGGAACAGCTCATTTCGCTCGGCATCGAACGGGTACTTACCTCGGGCCAGGAAGGCTCGGCTTTTGAAGGAATGGAACTCATTGCCACGTTGCAAAAACAAGCGGCCGGCCGCATCATCATCATGCCCGGCGGCGGCGTAACCCCCCGCAACCTCCAAAAAATCGTCCAAACCACCGGCGTCAAAGAAATTCACATGAGCGCCCGCACCGGCACGGAAAGCCGCATGCGATATCGCAATAACCGCTGTTTTATGGGCGGAGCGTTGCGTCCGCCCGAATTCGCCTGGAAATCCACCGATGAGCGCGCGGTGCACGCCGTCGTCGAGGTAGCCCAGAAACTCTAACCCCTTTCCGCGCGTGAGCGAAGTTCGATCCACCGGGTATCAAGGAGCTTGCGTACCTCCAGGTTCGCTCGGCGGGGAACTGGCCGGGGAAATCCAGGTGGATCCGGAAGGGATCCGATTCCAATCCGGGCCGGACGTTTGGGCCATTCCCTTTGCCCGACTAACCATAGACCTGGCGTCCCGCAACCGGGTTCGTTTTACCGATCCCAGTCAAGCGGAGCTGGCAATCTACACACGGGAAGATCGTATGCTCGCGCATCCGATATTCCGTCAGCAAGCAAACCTAAGCGCGCGCGCGACGCAGATCCGGGGCAGCCTGGAAAAACGGACCCTGGTAAAGCTGGCCGTTGGGCTAGTGGCTGGGTTCATCGGCTTGGTCGGATGCAGGGGGGGGCGCTCGGTGCCAGCGGGGCAACACGTC
>DBTJ01000086.1:36774-39521 GCA_002306985.1 Verrucomicrobia bacterium UBA1319 | reverse complement strand
CATCACCTAGGCACGTTCGCCGGCGACGCCGAGAATCTGCGCCAGCTGAAAGACCTCGGGGTTGACCATCTTGTCATCATTCAACATGACTGGCAGCGGTATGGCTACGATGTCAAGTTGCCCGACCACTTCCCCGCCAATCCCGCCTATGGCGGCGATGACGGGATGAAGCTGTTCGGCCAGGCGGCCAATGAGTGCGGCTACCGCTGGTCGGTTCATGAAAACTATATTGATTTGTATCCCGACGCGCCCTCCTATGATCCCGCCGCGCGCGTGCTACGGATGGATGGGAGCCCTTCGCCGGCTTGGTATAACCCGGGCACCAAGGTCCAAAGCTTCGGGCTCAAATGCAACCGCGCCTTGGAATATGCCCGACAAAATTCGCCGGAAATCCATCGGCGTTACGCCACCACGGCGGCGTATTTGGACGTTCATACCAGCGTGATTCCCTGGCACCAATTGGATCACGAAGCAAATCAGCCCCTGGCGTCCATGGCCCTAGCCAAAGCGCAAAACGACGCCGCCTTGTTCCAATTCCAGCGCGATACCCATCAGGGACCGCTCTTTGGCGAAGGGGCCATTCAATTTTACTGGGCGGGACTCTGTGACGGCGTGGAAGCCCAAGTCCAGGGCGGGGAGGATCACCAGGCGTTTCTGGACCTCGATTTACTACGCCTCCATCCGCGCATGGTCAATCACGGCATGGGCTATTACGAGCGCTGGTTCCGTAGCGGATACCAGCACCAGCTCGGCTTCGAGACGGGCACGATGGAGCAAATCGACAAATACCGCGCGATGGAACTGGCGTATGGTCACGCGGGCTTCGTGAGTACGCCGCACGATCATAACTGGCATTGGGTGGCGCGGGAACATCACCTGATGCACCCGGTGCAGCGCCTGTATGGAACCGCCCGGCCAGCGCAAATCCTTTACGAAACGGCCGGCCAATTGGTGTCCGCCAGCGTGGCCTTACCCGCTGGAGACACCGCGCGCCAACGTATCCGCTACGATTCCGGCTTGTCGCTGTGGGTCAATTGGAAAGCGGAGCCCTGGGTGGTGGAGGGGCGCACGCTGCCCCAATGGGGGTTCTTGGCTAAAGGCCCGGACACCGAGGTCAGCACGTTCCTGCGCGATGGGCATATCGCCGACTATGCGGAATGCCCGGAATACGTTTTTGCGGACAGCCGCACCTACGCCTTTATGCCTTATCGGCGGGGAGCGGTGAACCTGGAACCGCGCTTAAAAGATTTCGCTTATCTGGGGGGTAACCGGGTGCGCGTGACTTATGAATGGTTGGTGGGGGAAACGGTGAACCGCGATTATTCCTGCTTCGTGCATGGTTCGCAAGCCGGCCAAGGCGAAGCCCCAGATAACATCGTGTTTCAACAAGACCACCCCCTGCCCAAACCCAGTTCCCAATGGCGGACCGGCGAAGTCATCACGGACGGTCCTTACGAATTGGCCATCGCTGGGACGGGGGACACCATCGAGCTATCGATCGGTTTATATCAATCCGAACGGTTACGGTTGAAAGGCCCGGACGATGGCCGACGTCGCATCCGGCTGGCGCAACTGGTGGTCCAGCGCGAAAACGGGACCATAACCCGCATCGCCGCCGAGAAACCGGTGGCGCAAGCACTGGGTGCCACGCCTGGTGAAGCGGATTTCTCGGCGCACCTGAATCCGGCGGGAACCTGGGTGGACTTTGGCAAAGTGGCGACGGACGGCGCGGTGAAAATTAACCGCGAGGCTAACCGGCTGGTCCTCTTTCCTTATCCTCGCGACCGCCAGTTTAAAGTAGCCTTGGAGCTCAAAGCGCTTGCTCCGACGGCGGACTTTCGCCAACTTAAACTGCGGGCCTTGGCGGTGGGAACCCAGCAGGATTTAGGCGCGGTCCCTTTCACGATGGAAAATGGCCGGTTCGTTTTCCAACCAGGCAAGGCCGGGGTGGGAAGATACATGCTGTCCTGGAAGTGAAACGCCGCGCGCGTTGGCGCCGCATGGCCGTCGAATGGGTGTGAATTATTAGCAATTATGAAGACGTGGTTATCGGTTTTGATGAGCGCAATCGGGCTGGGGCTGATCGCCCCCAGCTTCGTCGCCGCGCAGACCAATGGGGCGCGCTCCATCGCCGTCGCCAGTTATTACTTTGGCAACTATCACCCCGGCGATCCGCGCAACACGCGAATGAAGGGGCGAGATTGGTCCGAGTGGGAGTTGGTCAAGGCCGCCAAACCGCGCTTTCCCGGCCACCAACAGCCCAAAGTACCGCTGTGGGGATACGGCGATGAATCCGATCCCAAGGTGATGGCGCAAAAAATCGCCGCCGCCGCCGATCACGGCATCGACGCCTTCATCTTCGATTGGTACTACTACGATGACGGCCCGTACCTGGAACGCCCAATCGACAGGGGCTTTCTCCAGGCGACCAATAACCAACGCCTGAAGTTCGCCTTCATGTGGGCGAACCACGATTGGCTGGAGATTCACCCCTACAAACGCGGCACACCGCAAAAGCTGTTGTTTCCGGGGAAGATCGCCCCCGCCAGTTTTCCAAAACTTTGCGATCACCTCATTAAGGATTACTTCCAGCACCCCTCTTATTGGCGGATCGACGGGCGGCCTTACTTCTCTATTTATGAGCTGACCAAACTGCTGGAGAGCTTCGGCAGCGTGGCGGCGACGCGCGCGGCGCTTGACGAGTTTCGCGCCCGCGCCCGCGCCGCCGGCTTGCCCGGGCTCCATCT
>DBTJ01000086.1:0-36521 GCA_002306985.1 Verrucomicrobia bacterium UBA1319 | reverse complement strand
GCCGGGCTCCATCTCAACGCCGTGGTTTGGGGCCAGCCGATTCTGCCAAACGAGCGAAAACCCGCCGACACCCCAAAATTGGTGCGCGATCTAGGTTTCGATTCCGTCACGTCCTACGTGTGGATTCATCACGTTTCGCTACCGCGCCAGGTGACGGATTACAATTATGCGCGGGACGAGTATTTCAAGTACTGGGACCGCGCGGAAAACTTGTTCGGCGTACCCTATTTCCCGAACGTGAGCATGGGGTGGGATTCGAGCCCGCGCGCGGCGCAGGAAGACGCTTTTGGCGACTTCGGCTACCCATTCACCAACACCATCGGCCAGAATACGCCCGAGAACTTTCGGGCCGCGCTTGCGGAAACGAAGCGGCGCCTGCTCGCCCGCCCCGCTGGCCCGCGCATACTCAATATCAATTGCTGGAACGAATGGACCGAAGGCAGTTACCTCGAACCGGACACCGTCAACGGACTCAAATACCTGGAAGCGGTACGCGACGTATTCACCGGAAACAAATAGCGGGAAGACCCGGATATCGCTCCCATTTGCTGTCCCGATAATCGCCCGCGCCCGACTTTAACCAAAGGAGAGGATTGCGCATGTCGCATTCAATCTCCTGCGGCATCCTCGTGCCGGTGTCTCCAAAGGGCTCCCCGAAGGAACCGTATTCATAGCGTGCGCGTCATGCCCTGTTTTCCACCACCACCTATTCCATTTGAATTGCGGACCGTAGCGACAGTCACCGCATCGCCACCTCAAATACCCTCGCCCCCCCAAATGCCACGGGAAGGGATTCGCTGAATTTTATTCCGCCGGCACGATTCGAAAAAACAAAACAGGCGATGCCAGCAGCGCTGAATCGTCAATGACCGCCGTCCCCGTCTGATTCTTCTGCGTCTTGACCGTTTGCCAGTTCTTCAAATCTTTCGAATACTCGATCCGCACGACGCTGCCCAAGGGTTCCGTCACACCCAGCGACAAATTCCGGACACCTGCGGTATCCGTCCGGATCGTCGCCGTGGGAGCGGACGCTGTCGCCGGCGCGATTTGCCCGTTGCCGACCAACGTCACATCCACGCCATCAAAGGACGCGAGCCCCGAAAAACTGACCGTTTCCGCCGCTTCCTGCGACGGCACCGCCTGATAGCGCAACACCCGCGCCATCGCGTCAAAGAACGGCCCCCATTTAACCTTCCGTAGCGCGCTATCGAACGTACCCCCTTCGGAAATATCCGACGCGGTCCAGCCCGCGGGAATCGTTTCTTCAATCGCATTCACCCTGGTGGTAGCCAACGGCTGGAGCGCAATCTCCACCGCGAAAGGCCGCCCGGGAACATAAGTCGCGGGGCGAGTCGCGACCGCCTGATTCGCTGGTTCGTCGAGCGACTGGAGCGTGTCGGACAAGGACATTTGCTCCGCGACAACAGTGTGTGGCACGATCGACTTCAGGCTCGCTTTGCCGCTGGTATTCGTATCCAAGACCCAATCCATGGGCGGCGCCACATCCAAGAAAGAATCATAGCGATAGGTCTCACCGTTTCTCCACAGATACGCGGCGCGCGTGACATAATTAACCGGAATAATCAGGGGAGCGACACTCCACGTATCCCCGCGTTTCCACGCCGCGGCATAGGCCGTAAGCTCGCTCACCGTAATGCGCAAATCGGCCGGCTGCAGATCCGCCGGATGCAACAAAGCCGGCGTAATTTCACAGTCGCCGCCAATTACATTCTGCGCGCCATCGATGGAAACGCTTCCGGCAAACACCGCCACGTCTCCACTCACCGACGGCACCGCCTCATAGCTCAACGTGCGGGCCGTGCTATCGATATAGGGTCCAAATTTCACCGTCCGGTTTTGGGCGTCATATTGTCCGTCATCGCTTATCGTAGCGCCGATTTGCCAACCAATGGGCAATTGATCCTCCACCGCATACGCCGTCGCGTCCGCCGGCGGATTCACCGCAATGCTCACCGTAATCGGCGTGCCCGCCAGGTAATTGGCCGGCAATTGGCGAGTCGCCGACGCTCCGCTAGGACTCGACGCTAATGTGTATTCGGAGCTCGCCACGGCGGAAACCGGAATCCCGTTCACGAACACGCGGGCCTTGACCGTCGTGGTCACGCTGAGCGCCAGCGGCACAGCGTACGCGGGCGAAACCGCCGTGGGTTCCGTACCATCAAGCGTATAGCGCACCACCCCATCATTGACGATCGATGACAAGCTGACCTGCGATAGATTGGTAAACACCCCGCCCGCCGGAGTCATCGTCACCAGCGCCGGCACCCCCATCTTCAGTTGGCGAATGCGGTTATTTTCGCCATCAGGGAACAGGATATTGCCATCAGGAAGCACCTCCAGCGCGTTGAAACGTCCCACCTTTGCCTGCGCTATCGGACCATCATTAAACCCCTTTGACACTTGCGCGGACCAAAGCAATTGTCCGTTTATGTCATATTGCTTCAAGATGGGGCCATCCGGCAGCGAGGCATAAACGTGATTGGCGGCGTCGACGGTAACCCATTCCACATAGGTCAATCCCGCCGCGAAAGTCGATACTTGTCCCGCTGGGCTGATCCGCCGAACCTCGCCATTGTTCCAATCGGCGACAAATAGCGTCAAGTCAGGTTGGATCGCCAAACTGCAGGGGGTATTAAATCGAGCCAACGACAAACTACCGTCCACATTACCCGGGTCCATACCCGCCATCGTGGTCACGTAGCCGTCGGGGGATATTTTTCGAATGCTGAAATTGTCGAAATCCGCCACGTATAGATTATCCTGTCCATCGATAGCCATCGTATTGGGGCTATGGAACATGGCGTTGGTGCCTTGACCATCCAAGTTCCCCAGTTGCGAGCCCGCAAACGTGGACACCATCTGGTTAAGATCAATCTTGCGGATACGGTGCCCCAATCGCTCCGCAATAAAGGCATTCCCGTGCGAGTCGAACACCAAGGACGTGGGCGCGATAAAGCGCGCCGTTGCCGCCGGTCCATCCACGTAACCCGGTTCCATGCTCCCGGCTAAAGTGCCTACCGTGCCGGCAACCGGATCGAGAACGCGAACCCGATGCGCCCCCACCAGCGGCGTCGACCACGCTTGCCAGGTAGCCTCCAGGATCCAATACCGTCCTTGCGGGTCGCGCCGCACAAAGTTTGGGGACGTGAACGTGGCTTCCGCTATTTTCCCGTCGCGACTGCCCGCTACCGAGCCCGCGTAAGTCTCCAACGAAATCGGAGCGGAAGGCACGGAGTTGGCGTCCACGGGATTCGTCCCGCCCAAATACTCCTGATAATTACTCGCCCCATCCCCATCCGGATCCGCCGTTGCCAGCGCGCGCGGATCACTCACCGAACCGAAATATTGCACTCGCCAGCTGTCCGGAATGCCATCGCCGACGGCGGCGGAAGCATCTTTAACCGACAAAAGCGCGCAGAAAATTAAAACCAAGTCCGATGCCAGAACTCCGAAACTTGCTTTTTTCATATAACTTATTCCTGTGGAACATTTAGCGCCCACTCTCCCTAAAACCGCAACCACCAAGCCTACATCAATAAAATGCTTCTTAGTTTAGATAACCGCCATTGTCTACGTAAAAATAGCATAAATAATGCCAACCTCAACAAGATATCAAACAATCGACCGCCTTTTATTTTGATAAAGTTCGTATACCGACAAAACAGTGGAATGGAACCCGCTTCCGGTCGGCTCTTTGGCTGGCGCGCGGCGTTGCTCACTCAGTCAGAGACCGTCGAAAGCATTTTCCCTCTTTCGCGCCTGACCGAGTAACCCACGGGCTCGCCACAAACGGTTTTCTATCTTGCGAACGGATCCGTAGTTATGGCCCCCTCCTTACTTTCGGCGAGCGGCATATTCGGTCAAAACTTGGTGAGCGGTGGGATATTGGGGATCGATTTTCAAAACCGCTTTGATTTGCGCGATGGCGGCCTCGTTCTGGCTCGTTTTATTCAATGCCTCCGCCAAAGCCATCCGAATGTGGGCTACGTGGGGCATGAGGGTTGCCGCCTGTTCAAGCGCTTTGGCGGACTCGGCATAATCCTGGGCGGTCTGACAAAGCATGCCATAGTTGTAATGCAACCACCAGTCACTGGGACAATTCGTTAGGGCGGCATGGCACACAACCAGCGATTGTTGGAGTTCCCGCCGGGTCAGCGCGGCCGCTCGCTGGGCGTAGTCTTTTCTGGCCGCAGTCTGTCGGTTGGCATGGTCGATTTGATCCAGAAAAGGCGGCTTACTGGTGAGGTCCAGTATGGCATCGGTCATCTGTAGCTCACAAATGATATTGTAGCCCAAAGCAAGGGCGCAAACGTCCGGTGAGAGCATGGCGACTGATTCAGTTCCGCTTCCCAAGGAAGTCCCTAGTATTTCAATGACTTTGGGAAAAAGCGTGCGGGCCATTAAATAATCACCCGCCCAGCGAAAATGGACGTACTCGTAAAACAGGTTATCTCCCAGTATTTTATGAGGGAACACATCCCGGTTCAAAAGGATCTGCTCGGCATCAATCAGAGTTACTTCGGGCGGGCGGGCGGCGCCACGAATAGCCTCGTTGATATAGGCATCCGCCCGAAATTGCAGGGCGTCTCGATCTCGGGCGAGCGAAAAGCGCTCCCGCGCGGCATCGTATTGGGCATTCCGCCAATAACACCGGGCCAGTCGATACTGCAAATCGGCAAAGTGATCATCGACTTCCGCCGCCTTGAGATAATGCGCCACCGCTTCCTCAAACCGGCCGGCCGCTTCGGACGCAACCCCATTGGTGTAGGACACCGTCCAGCGGGCCAGATTCGCTTCGGTTAAATCCGCGCGGTGCAGCGATGCCAAGGGAGGAAAGTCCTTTAAATTCACCGCCACGGTCGAAAGCAGCATTTTGGAGCCGGACCGCCGGGCCGTTTGGCAAATATCCGCCAGGTTTTGGCGGAAATACGCATAGACGGTTTGCCGCTTAGGATCGTCGTAGGCGAGTCGGTGTGCCCGGAAAAACGCCATGTCTTGGTTTGGGTTCTCCAATTCAGAATCCCGGGTCCACTTGACCAACAATGGTTGGGCGCATTGTCCAAGGCGGGTCGATCGGAACCATTGAGCCACGCGAAGGAACCGCAGGGACGGCAGGTTCAACCCGGGTTTAGGATCCGGCGCATAGAGGCCGATAACCTCATTATTTCCCATATACACCACATAAAGATCCGGCTGGAGCCGCGCGCAATCCTGGGCGATGACGCGAATGATATGGGAGTTAACCCCGCGCATGGCGGCATTGATCACCTCGACGCGTTTATTAGGAAACTGGCCCCGCAGCATGGTTTCCAGAATGCGACCGAAGCCGTAGGCTGGATCAGGAGTACCCGCGGCGGCGGATTCCCCCAGCAAGACGATCCTGAGAGAATTATCCGGCTTTTGCGCAACGACCTTAAATGGGACTGGGCGCAACAGGGTTTTAGAACCATAGAATTGATACGCGAACCGGTCATTGGGGACATATGATTTCCCGCCATCCGCAGGTAGCAGGAAACCCGCTGGATACCCTATGTCCATTATCCACATTAGACATTCCAACAACCCCAACACCACGCAGGGCGAAACCACCGCCAACACCCCTCTGAGCGCCCAACGCTGCCAGCTCGAAACCGGGCCGTCGGCCTCTTTTCCCACGGATATCTCTGGAGGTAAAGACGCCGTGGGCATGGACGATAAACCATGTCGAGGGGTTTTCTTCTTGGGCACGGCCCAATATACCCGTTTTCACTAACGCTGACAAGAGGGTGGCCCATGCCAGTTTGCGCAACACCGCGGAACGCCTAAGCGAAAGCATAAACTAGAGCATGCCCATGCGGCGCACCCGCATTGGAACAGCATTAGATGCAATTATATATATCAAACCCTATCGCTGTTAATTATTTTAGATATCTTGTATCGAAGTCGCATATTTTATTTGATTACGGTCACGTAACAGGGTAGGATCTTCACCGATCCAAATAACCAAGAACCTGGCGAAAGCATCTTCGTCTTTATTAACGGTGGCGTTACCAACGTCGCCGCGAAGGGCGTTGGCTTTGTGTGCAGGTCATAACAAGATACAAACAAGGAGTTCAAATGAAGCGCACGAATTGTTCCCGGGCGTTGCTTCCTGCTCTATTACTAGCAGGCATGAGCGGGGTCCAAAGCAACGCGGCCCCAGTGGAGACCCAGGGCTTTCTCAAGTTCGAATATTGGGCTGGAATGGCGGATGGCACCGCAGTGGATGTATTAACCAGCTGGTCGAAATACCCTAGCAGTCCCGATCTTGTGAGTTATACCTCGGCCTTTAATACCCGGCCCGTATTCCCCGATGATACTCACGAGCAATACGGGGCCAGAATTTCCGGGTGGCTAACCCCGCTGGAGACCGGCAATTACCGGTTTTTCATATACAGCGATGACTCGTCGGAATTGTGGCTTAGTACCGATGCCACGGAAGCGAACGCTGTTAAGGTGGCGGAAGAAACCAGTTGTTGTACCATCTTTACCGAACCGGATTCGCCGCGCACTTCGGAGCCCATAAGCCTCACCGCCGGCAAAAAATATTGGATCTACGGCCTTTTGAAAGAAGGCGGCGGCGGCGACTATGTGCAGGTCGCCTGGCGCAAAGAAGGCGACACCACAGCGGCGGCCTCGCTCTCCCCCATCCCCTCGCAATATCTCAGTTCCACCGCGGATGCGAATGGCGGAACCATTGTCTTCTCACAACAGCCGCAAAGTGTTACAACTGCTGAAAACACCAAGGTCACCTTTACCGCGGTGGCTACGGCAACTTCACCTTATTTAAAGTATGCCTCCTCGCTAACGAACTCCATTGATCCCGTTTATCAATGGTATAAAAATGGCACGCTGATTTCCGATGCCAATAGCACGAATTACACGATTACCTGGCCCAAAAAGGCCACCGAAGGTAACGCTAAATATAAATGCGTGGTTTCCATTCCAGGCTTAGCCCTATCCAGCTCGGAAGCAACCCTGACCGTGAGTGATGACACCACGCCACCGACGATCGTGTCCGCCAATCCGACGATCAATTCACAATATGTCGCCACGGGTGTTAAAATCAAATTCTCCGAACCCGTTGGGCCCACAGCCGAAGTAGCGTCGAACTATACGCTAGATAATGGCGCGACCGTATCCAGTGTGAGCCGGGTGGACAGCGAGACGGTTTTGCTCAAAACTTCAACCCTGGCCATAAACACCAATTACACCCTCACGGTGAATGGCGTCCAAGACTTGGGAACCACGCCCAATAACATCGCCGCCAACTCGAAATTCACCTTCAGCAGTTGGAGTACCGTGCCCGGGTTCCTGCAATTCTGGATTTGGAATAATGAATCCACTTCGGATAATGCGATCGACACCTCCATCCTGGCCGATCCGCGATATCCGGAAAGCCCGGACATCGTCACCTTCACCTCGGCGTTGGATAGCCGCCCCGTCTATCCGGACGACACGCATGAAGGCTATGCGGCCAAGGCCTCGGGATGGATCACCCCGACGGAAACAGGAGAATATGACTTCTTCCTAAAAAGCGACGATTCGTCCCGTTTCTCCATCAGCACGGATGACAAGCCAGCCAACTTGGTCGTCGTTTGCGAACAAACCGGCTGCTGCAACGCGTTCGTCGAACCCTCGGAAGGCGCGGCCTATACCACCGCTACCCCCATCAGCTTAAAAGCGGGGTCGAAATATTACATAGAAATGCTCTATAAAGAGGGCACCGGGGGCGACTACGGCCAAGTAGCCTGGCGAAAAACCACTGACACCAATGCGGCCGCCGGCTTGCTCCCCGTCCAAAACCCCTATCTGTCCACTTTGGCGGATACGAACGGCGCGTTGGTCAAGATTACCACCCAACCCGTTAGCCTGACGGCGTACGAAAACAATACGGCTTCGTTTAACACCTCCGCCACCGGCTCGAGCTCGGCGATCTCCTATCAATGGCGAAAAAATGGCGTGACGATTCCGGGAGCCACCAAATCATCCTATACCACCCCGATGCTGGCGGTTACGGATGACGGCGCCAAGTTTTCGGTGGTCGTGAGCGTGCCCGGCTCCACCGTCGTCAGCTCCGAGGCTGTGTTAACGGTCAAGTCTGACGCTGTGCCTCCAACAGTGGTGGCCGCTAGCGCTCTCAAAGGCGCGAAAAGCATTGGCGTCACCTTCAGCGAGTCCGTCGACACCAACACGGCGCAAACCGTCGGCAACTATACCGTGGCGGGAGCAACGATCTCCTCCATAGTGATGTATTTCAACAAATACGCCGAACTGCAGTTATCGAGCGCGATCAACGCCGACTTCACCTTAACGGTGAAGAACGTAAAAGACTTGGCCGGTAACGTGGTTTCAAACACGACCTTGACCGGCAAGATAAGCGATCTGACGGCCCTCGACGTAGGCGACGTTGGAACCGATCCGCTGCAGCCCGGCTTCACGCTCGCCCTCGGCAATGATGCCTACCTAGTGGCCGGTGGCGGCAGCGACATTTGGAATAACGCGGATGCCTGCCAATTCGTGTACAAGGAATTCACCGGGGCGTTCGACGCGCGCGTGCGGGTGGAAGCCATGAATCCCAACGGCCCCAGCACCTCGACCACCTGGGCAAAAAATGAACTCATGGTGCGCGAAAGTACCGCGGCGGGCAGTCGCCACAATTCCGTGGCCGTCACCCGGGCGGAAGGTGAAAACGCCGTGGAAGCGCAATGGCGCGACACCACCGACGGCGGCTGCGGTAATTTGCGCTTTTTCACTCCGGTGCCCTATCCCAATGCTTGGTTGCGCCTAGTTCGCGAAGACGCCACCTCTGGCATCATCAAAGCCTATACCAGCACGGATGGCGCGAATTGGACCTTATCGAACACGCACACCACCCCGGCCACCGATCCAGATCCAGCTTTCCCCGCGAAAGTATTGATCGGTTTAGCGGTAACCTCACACGACAATACGGGGAATGATATCCTCGCCCAAGGCGTCAATCTATCCTTCTCGGTGAAGGCCTATACGGCCGTTGCCGATCCGCAGCTCAAAGTTGCCTGGTCGAACGGTAAAGCGGTAGTCAGTTGGGCTTCAGGCACCTTGGTTTCTTCGACGACGGTAAACGGCACCTATGCCCCAGTTTCAGGAGCCACCAGCCCATTTAGCGTGACTCCCGAAGTTAATAAATCGGTATTCTATCGAGTTCAGCAGTAATTCGATTTCTCCTTAATTCAAGGACCGGGTGTCTAACCCGGTCCTTTTTTTATCGAGTCCACACGGTGAAACACACCGTTTGAATCCCGGCGCCGACTAGGTTGCGGGAACTCAAAGTTAAGAGTAATAATGACGCATGCACCACTCCGGAACCCTAGGGAATGACACCGCCCAAAGATGCGGTTATGGCCTTTTAGGCCTGGATGTTGGACATGGAATTATGCATCGGACGCTAACCGCCCGCCCCGTCCGACATCGCTGGTTCTCCCGGCTTTCCGAAACCAGTCGCGTTCAAGTCTCGTCGTGCCCGGACACGGCTTGGAAGGGGCAATTCGATGCCTGGGGTCGGGCTCGGTTTGGGGCAGTGGACGGCTAAAGCCAAGGGAACCCCATGCGCCTTTTTCCGGAATGACAATCCTCAACCAAGCCATAAATCCATGGATACACCGCGTTGTCTCCTAGAGTCCTTGAAGCTCAAAACACGTTGTGAACAGATCAAGTTTCAGGAAGCCGGACCGTCAAATAGTTGGGTCCGAGGCTCCGCCTCGCTAGGTATTCCAACCAATGATCCGGCCCAGCACCGTTGCGAAGGACCCGGGGCTTCGCCGAAAACGCGCGTTTCTTGTTTAATGATGAAACCCGCGATGGATTTCATCTTCGTTTGCTTCGCGGCGTTTCTTTTCATCGCAAACCCCGTTTGGGCGGAATCGTCCAACTTTCCCGAGTATCAAGACCAAGCTGCTCGCGATTATCTGCAAAAACTTGGAAACTTGATCGAAAACCAAGCCGGCTCAAGCGTGGATACCCGCCTGCTCCAAGCCCGTTTGCAGGTGCAATTGGGACAAAAAGACGCGGCGGAACGTACCGTTCGCGAATGCCTGGCCGCCGATTCCCAACGCGCGGAGATTCCATCGCAGTTGGCCGATCTGTGCATTCAGCAGGATCGGCTCGAGGAAGCCGCCAAATATTTGCGGCTCGCGGTGGAACGCGACGCCCGCATAAGCGGCGGTTACCGCCGTCTAGGCATGGTGTTGGATCGCTTGGGCAAGCCCGCTGAGGCGCGCGGCGCTTTCGAACAAGCGGTCAAACAAACGCCTGATGATCCAACCGCCCAACTCCTACTAGGCCGGTGGCTGCTGGATCATGACAAAGCGGGTGAGGCGATCCCCCATTTAGCGCAAGCTTGCCGGTTGGATCCGGATTTGGCCAATGCCCACTATGTGCTCGCCGAAGCTTGCACCCGGCAAGGGGACACGGAAACGGCGCAAGCGCATCGGCGGACATTTCAGTTATTGAAGCAACAGGAAAAGACGGCGATGGACGCTGAAAACGCGGCGTATGACGACGCCCAAGCCATGCGGGCCGCCGCGGCTGCTTGCCATGTGGATGCCGCTTCAATCCTCATGGAACAGCAACAAGTTCCGCTGGCGGAAGCGCATTTACGACAAGCCATAAAGATAGCCCCCAAACACGCGGAGAGCTATCCGTTACTTGCGTCACTTTGTTTGAAAAGTGGCCGGCCTGGCGAAGCCCGGGGATTGCTCGAGGAACTGGTCCGACTCAAACCCAACAGCGCCCTTTGCCAACTCAATCTGGGCACCCTGTTAATGCAGCTAAAAGATTATCCAGCGGCCGTTCGGGCCTGGCGGAAATCGCTGGAATTAGATCCGCAATTAACCGAGGCCTGCCACAACCTTGCCCGCTATTATTTAAGTACCAGCCAAGAGCTGACGCAGTCTTTACTCCTTTGCCGCCGTTTGGTGGAGTTGCAGCCCAGCGCCGCCAACTATGATCTGCTGGGCTGGGCGCTCTACGCGAATGGCCACCGTGAAGCAGCGCGCGCCGCCGCGGCAACCGCCGTTGAAAAGGACCCGGGTAACCCGGCCTACCAGGAACGTCTGCGCCGCTTGAAACAATTGCCATGAATGCTTGCGTGAACCGCCTGGCGGCCCTTTGGGGACGCCTATTCCCCGGCTTAGTCTGGTTACTGTTTTTGCCCGATCTCCGCGCGGCCACCCCCATCCATTTTTCCGATGCGACCGAATCCAGCGGCATTCGCTTTATCCATACCGATGGCGGTTCCGGCCGCCGTTATATTATGGAAACCGTCGCCTCGGGCCTAGGGTTGATCGATTTTGATAACGATGGTTGGCCCGATATCCTATTTCTGAATGGCCTACCACTTCCCGGCGCCACCGCCACCAATCCACCGCCTAAATGCGCGCTGTATCGCAATAATCGGGATGGCACGTTCACCGATACGACCGAGCGTAGTGGTGTGGGGGAACCGATTTACGGATTAGGCTGCGCGGTGGCGGATTACGACAACGATGGGTATGAAGATGTTTTTATCACGGGCTACGGGTTCAACCGTTTGCTCCACAATAATCGGGATGGCACTTTTTCCGAAGTGACGCAACTGGCCGGCCTGGGCCATTCATCCTATGACGGCTGCGTTGGCGCCGGCTGCGTTTTTTTTGATTTTGACCGGGATGGCTGGATCGATCTTTATATCGGCCACTATCTCAAATTCCAGCTCCCGGACTATGCGCCCGCCCTACGCGCCCATGTACCCGTCTACGCCAATCCGCGATCCTTTCCCGAGGTCGCCAG
Source organism: Verrucomicrobia bacterium UBA1319 (assembly GCA_002306985.1). Taxonomy (GTDB): domain Bacteria; phylum Verrucomicrobiota; class Verrucomicrobiia; order Limisphaerales; family UBA1319; genus UBA1319. Next base: position 24,674 of record DBTJ01000086.1, on the reverse strand, counting down.
CAAGCTGTACCGGAACCATGGTGATGGCACCTTCGAAGACGTCAGCGAAAGCTCGGGGATTGCCCGGTTTAAAGGCTACGCGATGGGAGTGGTGAGCGCGGATTTCGACGGGGACGGATGGCCCGATCTGTACGTAGGCAACGATGTGACGGGCAACTTTCTGTTTCATAATCTCAAAAATGGGACCTTCGAGGAAATCGGCGTGCTGGCTGGCGTGGCTTATGACTCGTATGGCGATCCACAGGGAACCATGGGTGCCAATGTTGGAGATTACGACGGCGATGGCCGGTTCGATATCATCGTCACGGACTATCAAAACCAAGTCAACACCCTCTACCGCAATTTGGGAAAACTGCAATTTAAGGATGTGACGGTGGAGACCGGCGCCGGTACCGGCTCGCGGCCGTTAGTGACCTGGGGGTGCGGTTTGGTGGATTTCGATAATGACGGCACTTTGGAACTTTTCACCGCCGCCGGGCATTTGCAGGACACGGTGGAGCAGTATGACCGAAGCACGACTTACAAGCAGCATAGCTTGTTGCTGCAACAGCGCTCCGGACGGTTTACCGATATTTCAAACGAAGTGGGCGGCCCTCTCCTGCGGGCGGAAAGCAGCCGCGGGGCGGTTTTTGGCGATCTCAATAATGATGGAAAAATCGACCTCGTCGTGTTGAATGCCCGAGCCAAACCCACCGTGATGTTGAACACGACCGTCTCGGCCAATCACTGGGCAACCCTCAAACTCATAGGCACGCGCAGCAACCGCTCCGCCATTGGCGCTTGGGCGAAAATGGAAGCCGGAGGACGAACTCAAGTCGAGGAGGTCCGGGCGGGCCGAGGGTATCAAAGCGCCGAAGACTTGCGGTTGCATTTCGGATTGGGAACAAACACGCTGATCGACCGGTTGGAGATCCGTTGGCCCGGCGGATCGACCCAGGTTTTAACCGGCCTCGCGGTGGATAAAATCATTCCCGTTAAAGAAGGAGCCACCCCTTAATCCTGGGCGATAAACTATCTCTTCGGAGCAAATTAGTCACCCGCCCGGTTGACATCGAGCCCGTGGTTTTCTTAAATGGGTCCGTACCCATTTATGAAATCCATTGTCAAATACCGGCTATGGACTGCCGTGATTATTTTGGCCGTTGGCGGAACCATCACCGGCTTTCATCTTTGGCGAACCCCCGATTGGTGGGCCGCGATCGATCATCCCGAAACCCGCGTTCCCGTCATCATTGGGCATCCTTTCGATAGAGCCGTGATGCCGGCCAATATGCCGTCCCCCCTGATTCAATGGAACACGAATGCGCCGGGCTCGGGACGCTGGCTCGTGGGATTCAAAACCCAGACCAGACGCTGGCTTTACGAAGGAGTCGAATCGCCCTGGCATCCCCCGGCGAAGGATTGGCGCGACATCAAGCAATGCGTTGGCCAGGAACCGATTGAATTAGTGATTGCTAACCGCCAACCCGCGAATCGAAAGCAAGTGGCCAGCGCGGGGGTGATTCGTTTCACCCTGGCTAAGGAAAACGTCGAAGCATCGTTGTTCTATCGCGAAGTGATCCTGCCTTTTCAGGATGCGGTCAAAGATCCTTCCCGCATTCGGTGGCGTTTTGGCGGTATCGAGGGCGAAGAACCGCCGCCGATAGTGCTGGAAAACCTGCCTGTCTGCGGCAACTGCCATTCCTTCAGCCGGGATGCCAAATGGCTGGCGATGGACGTCGATTACGCCAATAGCAAAGGGTCCTATATCATCACGCCCACCGCCCCGGAAATGCGCCTGGCAACGAGCGACATCATCACCTGGGATGATTATCGCCGGGAAGATGGCCAGCCGACCTTTGGGTTGTTGTCGCAAATCTCTCCCGATGGCCGGTACGTCTTGAGCACGGTGAAGGATCATTCGGTGTTCGTACCCAAACCGGACCTGGCTTTTTCTCAGCTTTTTTTCCCCCTAAAAGGCATCCTGGCGGTGTATGATCGGGAGAAGAAAGAGTTTCATTCCTTGCCGGGAGCGGACGATCCGACGTTGGTGCAGAGCAATCCCGTGTGGAGCCCTGATGGGCAGTGGGTTGTCTTCGCCCGAAACCGAGCCTATGAGCTGAAGAACGCCAAAGCCAAAGGGAAAATCTTGCTCAACACCGAAGAATGCGAGGAATTTCTCAAGGATGGCAAAGCGTTCCGCTACGATTTATACCGCATCCCTTTTAACCAAGGCAAAGGCGGCAAGGCGGAGCCATTGCGTGGGGCTTCGGGCAACGGGCGCAGCAATTATTTTCCCAAATATTCCCCGGATGGCCGGTGGATCGTCTTTTGTTGCGCCAGCAACTATATGCTACTTCAGCCGGATAGTGAACTCTACCTCATACCCGCCGAGGGCGGGGACGCTCGTCGCTTAGGCTGCAACCTGGGACGCATGAATTCCTGGCATAGCTGGTCTCCGGATGGCCGGTGGCTGGTCTTCTCTTCCAAGACACACTCGGATTATACCCAGCTATACTTGGCCAGGATCGACAACCAAGGCGAAGCAAGCCCGGCGGTTTGGCTGGATCGCATGGTGGGGACTAACCGGGCGGCGAACATCCCTGAATTCTTGCCTTTACCGAAAAACGCTATTTCCAAAATCCAAGGCCAATTTCTCGACGACTATTCGTTTACCCGGGCCGGCAATGAATTTTACCGGGCGGGAGAACCGGATCAAGCCATTGAAAACTATCGCAAAGCATTGGCTATGAATCCAAACAATGCGATGGCGCACCAACGTTTGGGTTTTTTGCTATTTCAGGTCAAAAACCAACACGCGGAGGGTTTGCAACACTCTCAAACAGCCATCCGGCTGGAGTCCAAAAACGCCTTTGCGCATTTCGATCTCGGGATGGCCCAATTCTATCTTGGCGATATTACCAATGCCGCCAGTCATTTGGGTATCGCCGCCGCCCTGCTGCCCAACGGATTCGACAGCCAGTACAACGTCATTTCGCTCAATTATAACTGGGGCCAAGCTCTGTATCGGCTCGAACAATACTCGGAGTGCGCGAAAGCCATGCGGACGGTCTTGGGCGTCGCCCCCAAACACGCCGATGCGAATTACCTGATATCCATGGCTTTGATCAAGCAAGGCAAGGTAGAGGACGCGGGGGGGTTTTACGATAAAGCGATCCAATCCAAACCACTCCTAGCTCGGTTACCCGATTATTACGACTCCCTCAGTCTGGGGCTGTTTCAAAAAAGCCAAGTTGTTGAAGCTCAAGTTATAGCGGAAAAAGCAATTGCCCTTGCCCAGGCGGCCGGTCGAACGGAACAAGCCGAGTTATTGCGACAACGAGTGGCCCGGTGGCGCGCTTCAAAAGATACTTCCGAGACTTCCGCCGCTAATAAACTCGCGCCCGATTGATCCATTGAATAATCACCCGGGGAGGTTCGTCGAAGATGGTTTATTCAGAGCATGAAGAAATGGGTTGTCATTGTCTTGGTGATTGCAGCTGGGGTCACGTTGGGGATGCTGAAATTTAAAGGATGGAAAACCAAAGGAAGCGATTCCGCGAACGGTCAGCGGCTATCCTTAGCCACGGTTACCATCACGAACATCAGTTTTAGCGTTAACTCCGCCGGTGACATCGGCCCCGCCGATCAAGTTTCCGTGCGTCCGGAAATCAACGGCAAAATCGATGTTTTAGCGGTTGATATTGGGGATAAAGCAGCCAAAGGCAGCATGCTTTTCACATTGGACGATAAAGATTTGCAATCAGAACGCGACTCCAACGTAACGGAGATCGAAGGGGCTAATCTCCAAGTCGAGCGCTGTCGCCGCAATTACGAGCGCAGTATCCAGCTGTTTAAGGATAAGTTGATCTCGCTAGAGGTCTACGAAAACACGAAAACCGAGTTTGAACTCGCTAAAAACACGCTGGAACGGGCCAAGAAGGCTTTGAACATGGTAGAGGATAAACTCACCAAAACCAAAATTCTAGCTCCGTTCGATTGCACCGTGTTGACCCGCCCGGTTTCAGTGGGGCAAGCGGTTTCCGGTTCGGGCGGCTATAATAGCGGCACCGAAGTGCTTACGATCGCCAATCTCAACGAAATGATCGTTAACGCCCACATCAATCAAGCGGATGTCACACGCTTGAAGATGGACCAGGAAGTCGATATGGAAGTCGAAGCGGTCCCTGGGTTGAAAATGAAAGGGAAAATTCAGCGGATTGCGCCCCAAGCCACCGTCCGCAACGGCATCAAAGGCTTCGCCACGCGAATTTTACTAACCAATATCGATCCCCGGGTCCGGCCCGGTATGACCGCCAACTTATCCATCCCCGTGGCTAACGCCGCTAATGTGATGACGGTGCCACTGGCGGCGGTGTTCACGGAAATGGGCGAACGCTATTGCTGGTTGGTCAAGGACAATGGAAACGGTGAAAGCCAATACGAGAAACGCCCGGTAACCATTGGCGTGGCCGACTATGCCAATGTCGAAATCCAAACGGGGTTAAAATCGGGCGAGCAAGTATCGCTGGAGCAGCCTCCCGCCAAAGTGCTGGAAAACCTCGCCAAAGAGGTCAAACCTATCGCGGCGGCTCCGGCCAGCGGCATCACGAATACGTCAGCCATCGCCAAAGGCGAAATCCTACCGGTCAGTCGCACAAACTTGATGGCCGCGACCACCAACCGGGTGGCGGTGGGCAACAAACCATAAGGCGCGGCAACGTATGGCCCTTGTTGAGCTGAGAAATGTCTCCAAAATCTATCATGTTGGAGACGAAGAAATCCGGGCGCTGGATAACGTCACCTTGGACATCCACGGCGGTGAATTTATTTCCATCATTGGCCCCTCCGGCAGCGGCAAGTCCACGTTGATGCATATCTTGGGTTGTTTGGATTCGCCCACCCACGGCACCATCGAGCTGGATGGCACCATGATTCACCACGCCACACCGGTGCAACTGGCGGGCATTCGGAATCGTAAAATCGGGTTCGTGTTCCAATTTTTTAATCTGCTGCCCAAACTCAACGTGCTCCAAAACGTCGAACTGCCCATGGTATACAGCGGCGTGTCGGCCAAGGAACGGCGGCTGCGCGCCTTGGAAGCCTTGAAAATGGTCACCTTGGAAAATCGCGCCAAGCATCGGCCCTTGCAGCTTTCCGGCGGACAACAACAACGCGTGGCAATTGCCCGGGCTTTGGTGAATAACCCCAAAATCGTGTTCGCGGACGAACCCACCGGCAATCTGGATTCGCATACGGGTGAAGCCATCTTGGATTTGTTTCGCAAGTTAAGCGAGGAAGGCCGCACGATCGCGCTGGTCACCCACGATCCCGAGATCGCCGCCGTGACGCCGCGGCGGATTGAAATCCGCGATGGCAAAGTAGCCTTGCAAGTGGATCCGAAACTGGCCGGGCTGGATCGCGCCCCGGTTGCCGCGGAAGCCCCACCTCCAGCAAACCCGGCGGCATGATCCATTCCTTTCACATCGCGCGCGCGCGCCTGGCGGTTTGGCCCGCCGTTTCCATGCCATGAACCTTTGGAGCGCCATCAGCATTGGATTAAAGGAGATTTGGGCCCACAAATTCCGCTCCGCCTTGACCATGCTCGGCATCATCCTCGGCGTATCGAGCCTGATTGCCATGTCCGCGCTCGTCAAGGGCATGGAGAATGGGATGCGCGAAGCTTTGATTGCCATTGGCGGCCTGGAAAAAGTCACGGTGGAGCGCGGGGAAGTGCCCATGGAGCAAAAACACCTCGCCGATCAGTCTCCCGGCATCACCATGAATGACATTTACGCCATGCAGCGCAGTCCCCTCGCCTACCATACACTCGTGCCCTACATGGGGTTACAGCGGATTTATATTTCCAAGCATGGCAAGTGGTTCAATCCTTGGGTTTTTCTCGGCACCTGGCCTAACGCGCTCGATATGAACCTGCATGTGGTGGAGCACGGGCGAATGTTCAATGAAATCGACGATGAACAGGCCCGCAACGTCTGTGTGATCGGCACCTCGGTCCGCGACGCCTTGTTCGGCAATCCCGAGGAAGTCGGCCATGAGATCATCCCGCTGGGCGAAACCATCAACATCAACGGCCAGCTCTTTACTATCATTGGGATGTTCCAACACTACGAGAGCGAACAAGTCAGGAAACAGCGCGAATTGGCCAAATTGCAGCCGATCAATAATGACAAGGCCCCGGGGGGAATCGCCCGATCCAAAGGGTATAGAAACAAAAGCGGCGGTTTTGTGTTCGAGTTGAAAAATTCCACAATTTACATTCCGCTCAACACCATGTGGCTCAAATTCCGCGCTTCGACGGGCACCAACAACATCCCCGACCCCCGGCTTTCCCATTTTTCTTTCAAGGTAAACGATATCGATAAACTGGAGAGTACGCTCCAGCAGACGCGCAACGTGCTGATGCAAACCCACAAAGGGGTTGAAGATTTTAGCTTTCGCACCCAGGAGGCTTGGGCGGAGAATATCACCTCGTCGATCCGCAACGCCCGGTTAAGCGGAGGCATTATCGCCGCCATCAGCCTGGTGGTTGGCGGGATCGGCATTATGAACATCATGTTCGCCAGCATCACGGAACGCATTCGCGAGATTGGCCTGCGCAAAGCGATTGGCGCCACCACTTCGGCCGTGTTTATCCAGATTTTGGTCGAAAGCCTGGTGATTGCGATCCTCGGGGGCCTGGCGGGCTTGGCCACTTCGTGGGCGCTGGTGAAGCTTTTGGTGATGCTGTCCCCGGCCGACAACGCCCCGCAAATCACGTTCGCCTCGATGCTGATCGCCTTTTTATTCAGCGTGGGCATCGGCCTGCTGGCGGGCATTTTGCCGGCCGTTAAAGCCGCCCGTTTAGACCCGATTCAAGCCTTGAGATACGAATAAGCCGCATGCCATTATTTAACGCCATAGCCGTGGGGTTTAAGGAGATCTGGGCCAACAAATTCCGGTCCCTCCTGACCATGCTTGGCATTATCCTTGGCGTCTCCAGCCTGGTAGCTTTGGCCGCCGTGCTCAACGGCATGGAAAACGGCATGAAGGAAGCCCTCATCGCCATGGGCGGGTTGGATAAAGTGCTATTGAATGAGCAAGATGTTCCCGCCTGGCAGGAGCATTTGTCCGATCAAGCCCCTGGGCGGACGATCCATGATGTCCGCGCCCTACTTAAAAGCGCCCCATTGATCCGCACCGTTTCGCCCGAAATGCAGCTGGAAGATCCTTGGATCACGCACGGCGGCAAGGGCACCGAAGCCTCCGAACTCGTCGGGGTCTGGCCCGCGGTGTTGGCGATGAATTTGCATGAATTACAGTATGGCCGATTTTTCACGGCCCTCGATGAAGAACGCGCCAACAGCGTGTGCGTGATCGGCACGGGCATTCGGGATGAATTGTTCGGTTCGCCGGAAGAGACGGGGCGGGAAATTGTGCCGTTAGGTGAAACCATCAATATCAAAGGCCAGCTATTTACGATTGTGGGTATGTTCACCCATTACGAGAGCGAAAAAGCCAAGAAAACGCGCGCCTTGGCCAAAACCCAACCTAAACCGCCGGAACCCACGGGACCCAAACGGCGACGGGGTTGGGGAGGCGGCAACAATTGGGCTTTTTATCGCAAGAACATGACGGTCTACATTCCGCTCAACACGATGTGGCTCCGCTTCCGCGCCTCTTCAGGGGCGAATGACACCCCCGATCCGAAATTGACCGACATCGATCTTAAGGTGGCGAATTTGGATAAAATGGAGGCCTCCCTTCAACAGGCGAAAAACGTGCTGTCGATCACGCACCGGGGCATTGAGGATTACTCCTTTGGCACGCAGGAAAATTCGGTGGATAGCATCAACACCGCCATGCGCAACGCCCGTATGAGCGGCGGCATCATCGCGGCCATCAGCCTCCTGGTCGGCGGCATTGGCATCATGAATATCATGCTAGCCAGCATCACGGAGCGGATTCGGGAAATCGGTTTGCGCAAAGCGATTGGCGCGACCAACCTGGCCGTATTCACGCAAATTCTCGTCGAAAGCGTCGTCATCGCCATCATCGGCGGTTTGCTGGGCCTGGCGGCCTCCTACGGCTTGGTTTCCTTCCTCGTCTATTTGACCCCCACGCAAAACACGCCGGTGATCTCGGTCAACTCCATGCTGATGGCGTTCGCTTTCAGCGGATTGGTGGGGATTTTGGCCGGCTTGTACCCGGCCCTGAAAGCCGCCCGGCTCGATCCTATCCAGGCTTTGCGGTACGAGTGATGGCCCCAGCGCGCCCGGTTGAAATCCGGGGCAGCGGGATTATTCCAGCGTCGATGCCATGTTTTGCCAGCCAGCCAAGTCCTCGGATACCTGGAGCTCGGCCACGTAGGCCGGTTCCAGCGGGCTGCCTCTTTCAGGTCGGCCGGGGGATTTGACCGGCGCCATGGCGTTCGCCAAATGGATCACCGACAAGGTGTCGAAACCGATGGCCACCGAGTAGCGGGGCTGATGATGAAAGGCGACTGCTTCGACGATGGAATCGGGCAATCCCCATAATCCCAGCAAATAGGCGCCGACTTCGCTATGACTCGAGCCAAAAGCCTCGGTCTCGGCTTTCCAGACCGGCTTCCCGCTTTGCTGCGCGGCGACCATGACTTGCTCGTAACGCGGGCGCATGCTGGTGGCGAGCACCAATTTACCCACATCATGCAGCAACCCCGCCGTTAAACACTCCTGGGGATCCAGCCCGGGCTGGTGTCTCGATTCCGCGATTTTGCGCGCCACCAAACCGGTTTTCCAGGAGTGTTGCCAAAGGTCGGGGAAGGAAAACGCGGTGGTTTTAGCCTTTTCAAACAACGAGAAAATCTGCATGGATAGCACCAGGGATTGCACCGTGGCCACCCCCAAAAACATCACCGCCTCCTCGGAATTGGTAACCTGCTGGGAAAGGCCGAAAAAAGCCGAGTTAGCCAGTTGCAGCAATTTGGCGCTCATACCCAAATCGCGCGAAATAATTTCGGCAACCCGGGTCGTGCTGGATCGCTCCGAACGCAATTCGCTAAGGAGATCCATGTACAGGCTGGGCAAACTGGGTAGCGAGGGAATCTGCGTGATCAGCCGGCGCAGGCGCGGTTCCATCAATTGATCATGCAACGCAAAGGCGCGATTGAGCGTCTCGACAATTTCCCACGCTTGGCAAGGTTTCGGCAAATAGCGGTGGGCGACGCCTATCAATTGCAGCCCCGTGTTCCATTCGGTGACATTCGATAAAATGATCCGCACGGCCCCGGGAGCGATGGTTTTAACCTGTTTTAATAGCTCGATGCCATCCATATGCCGCATGGCCAAATCACTCAGAATGGCGTCGAACCGGGAGCTTTTGAGCGCCTCCAAGGCTTCCAAGCCATTATGCGCGAAACTCAATTCCCATTGGGGGCACAAAGGCGTTAGTTGATTGCGGAGATCAACCAATACTTCAACATCATCGTCAACAAGCAGGATTCGTTTCATGACAAAACCACCACCCTTTTTATCAGGTAAACCGCTTTAGTAAGCGAGAACATTTTCCCGATCATTTGCCTATATGTCACTGTTAAAAAGCGCGACATCGGCTAAAACTGTGCCCGTGGACTCAGCCGGCCAACGCCCGCGGAAATCCAGGGGATCAAACGCTAGGTCCCCTGGCGAAAAGCCCGTGTGCGTGATTTCGGCGCGGGAGCTGGCGGAATTCGCCTTCCGCACGGGTAATTTAGGCGGCGAGCGGGATTTTGTGAGCTCTAGCCGAGCGCTGGAGGGCACTCGCGGCCATCAGCGACTCCAAAAATCCCGGCCGGCCGGATATCAAAAGGAAGTCTCCCTGCGTTTTGAGGTGGCGGCCCGCGATTACCTTCTGCGCGTGCAAGGCCGCCTGGACGGTTTATGGCAGGCGGAGAGCGAAGCCGCGCCGGGCGCTCCTGCGCGGACGATCATCGAGGAAATCAAAACGGTGGAACCCGGCTGGCGCGGAGAACCGGATCAGCTGCATTGGGCGCAGGTCAAAATATATGGCGCCATGTTGCTGAAGCAACAGTCCGCCCCCGCGTTATTATTATGCTTAACCTATCTTGATATCGATACGGGGGCCGTTCGCGAATTCAAGCAGGAGTTTACTTGCGAGCAATTAGAGGCGTTCTTTGCCACCGCGCTCAATCTCTACCGTCAATGGCTGGAGCGGCAATGGGCGTGGAAGACGCGACGCGATGTTGCAATCCAAGCGCTGGAATTTCCGTTTAGCCAATACCGGCCCGGCCAGCGTCGGCTAGCCGTGGCCGTTTACCAGGCGATTCGCGCGGGCAAAATGCTTTTTGCTTGCGCCCCCACGGGCATTGGCAAAACGATGTCGGTGCTGTATCCGGCCATCAAAACGCTACCGGATGGCTGGAGCGCCAAAGTGTTTTATCTCACGGCGCGAACCAGCGGGCGCCAAGCCGCGGAAAATGCCTTGGAGAAGCTGCGGCGGGCCGGCTTGCGACTGCGCTCCGTCACGCTGACCGCTAAACAGAAAATCTGCTTCGAGGCAACCGGGGCTTGCGAATCGTTAACCTGCCCCTATGCCATCGGCTACTACGACCGCATCCAACCCGCCTTGTTGGAACTCCTCGAACGCGAAGCGCTGTCCCGCCCGGTCGTGGAAGAAGTTGCCCGGCGGCATCGGGTTTGTCCATTCGAGCTCTCCCTTGATGCCGCGCTCTGGGTGGATGTGATCATCGCCGATTACAACTATGTCATGGATCCCAGGGCCTATTTGCGGCGCTTTTTTGCCGAGCCCCGCGAAGCCTACGCCTTCTTGGTGGACGAAGCGCATAATCTGGTGGATCGGGCGCGCGAAATGTTTTCGGCCGCGTTGGATAAAGCCGAGGTATTGGCCTTGAAACGGGCGTTGAACCCGCGCGCGGAAACGTCCGAACCCGCGACTGAAACTGACCGGGCATTGGCCGGATTCGCGCTCGAACCCGAGCTAGCGGCATCCGAGGTGAAGCCCCGGCGGCGCGATACTACCGGCCTAATTAAAGCGCTGAACGCGATCAACAAATTGTTTATCGAGTTGCGACAGCAAGCCAGCCTGAGCCAGGCGAACGCGCTCACGATGGCCCAAATGCCTGAGACTTGGGAATCCACCCTGCGGCCATTTCTGCAATCGGCGGAAACCTGGCTCGCGCGCAATCAGCCCGCGCCGTTCCGGGAAGCGTTGATCCAATTTTATTTTAAAACCGTCGGTTTTTTGCGGATCGCGGAATTGTTCGACGAACGCTTTTTAGCCCTCTGGGACCAAGAGCCTGAACGAATGCGCCTGTTTTGCGTGGACCCCGCCGGCTGCCTGCAAAAAGCCCTGCAACGCGGCCGCTCTTCCGTGTTTTTCTCCGCCACGCTGGCCCCCTTGGATTATTTTAAGCAAACCTTGGGCGGGCAAGCGACGGAGGCGGAACTGCGTCTCGATTCCCCCTTCCCTCCCGAACGTTTCGGGCTGTTTGTGCAAAACCGCATCGCGACCCATTTCCGCGCCCGGGAATCGACATTTGAAGCCGTTGCCAAAGCGATTGAGACCTTCGTTAACGCCCGAACAGGGAATTACCTCGTGTTTTTCCCATCCTACCAATATCTCAACCAAGTTATCGAACGCGCGCGGGTGATCGCGCCGGATTGGCTGATCAAGGCTCAAGTCCCCGGCATGACGATTGAGGAAAGCGACGCCTTTCTGGCTTCATTCGAGGCGCAACCCGAGCGAACTCAAGTGGGCTTTGCGGTCTTAGGCGGCATTTTTGGGGAGGGAATAGATCTGGCCGGGGGACGCTTAACCGGAGCGGTGGTGGTCGGCGTCGGATTACCTCAAATCGGATGGGAACGGAATTTGATCCGGGATTTCTTTGAAACGAAACGGGGGGCGGGTTTTGAATATGCCTACGTCTATCCCGGCATGAATCGCGTGCTGCAAGCCGCCGGCCGGGTGATCCGCTCGGAAACCGACCGGGGCGCGGTGTTGCTGATTGATGCGCGGTATTCGGAAGCGCGCTATCGCCGCCTGTTTCCGCCTTGGTGGCAACCACGGTTTTTGCGCGACACCGCGGAATTAGCCGCCGCCCTGCAACAGTTTTGGGCGGCCGGCGGTTAATCCGCATTGGCAAGTTAAAATCGTTTGGTAGGCTGTCCGCGTGCCACCATTTTAAATAAGGATTATGATATGAAACCAGGATGCCGTGCTCCGCTCGGGTTTTTTCATTGGCTCGCCAGTGGCGCTATTGCGATAATTCCCTTCCCCGCCCAGGCCGCACCCACGACCGCGTATAGCCACGGAGACCCCACGAATTACGAGCAGTATTTCCTGGAAATGGTCAATCGCGCCCGGCTGAATCCGGCGGGCGAGGCCGCGAATTACGGGATTGATCTCAACGAAGGCTTGCCCGCCGGCACCCTGAGCACCGCGCCCCGGCCACCGCTGGCCCTGAATGCGGAACTGCTCGCCGCCGCCCGATTGCATAGCCAATGGATGTTAGATACCGATACCTTTAGCCACACCGGCGACGGGGGCAGCAATCCCAAGGACCGGATGGAAGCCGCCGGATTCAGCTTCGTGCCGTCCTGGAACTATGGCGAAAACATTGCTTGGGTGGGAAGTACTGGCATGATCGACCTGAGCACCGCCGCGCGCAACAATCACGACAATCTATTTGTCGATGAGGGCATCGAAGGCCGAGGCCATCGAGTCAACTTGCTCAACGCGGCATTTCGCGAAACCGGGATCGGCGTGCTCCGGGGCGTGTTTTCGTATGATGGCGACGATTACAACGCCTGCATGGTGACCGAGGATTTTGGCGCCACCAGCGCGCATGCCTCTTCGTTCTTGGTGGGCGTGGTCTATCGCGATTCTAACGGAGACGGTTTTTACACGCCCGGTGAGGGTTTGTCCGGCGTGCGGGTGATGCCCGCCACGGGAGATTATTACGCCATAACCTCTTCGTCGGGTGGTTACGCCATTCCGCTATCGGCTTCCTCCGGCGCCTGGCTGGTCACTCTATCGCTAGGCGGCTTGACGGCACCCATCACAAAATCCATCGAATTGACCGGCCAAAACGTGAAGCTCGATTTTGAGACCATCCAGGACACCCCGACGGTCGGCGCCTTGAAATTGGGCCTACCTCAATTGGGATCGGATGGCCGTTGGACGTTACATGTTTTTGGAACCGCCGGTCAAACCGTGGCGCTGCAAGTTTCGGCGGATTTGAAAACCTGGCAAACCACGCAAACCGTTACGCTCAATGCTGCCGAAACGGATTTGTACGAGTCCGCGGCCACACCCCGCCAGTTTTTCCGGCTGTTGAATCAATAGCCTTTCGCGGTCCAAGCGAAGCGCTTACTGATCCGTCCGTAGGATTGAATACATTTTAGGACGAGCCAGCGGGCTGTCCGGCAAGGCGCGAGCGCGGGAAGCTATCTCCCAGTCGCCTCTGACGAAGCGAGTCACGCTGGCGGGCAGTCAAAAGACCGCCCAAAAGAATAGGGTATTCTGTGGCTTGATCAGTAATTAGCCGGGCTCCGACCTTGTCCGGGGGAAATAATCAAGTCCCTGGGCGGCGGCAAGCGCCGCGCCTGAGACCCGTTTTCGAAACCGATTACGGTGAGGTTTTCCGACGTTCACGAATCGTTTCACGCAACTCCGCTTTCATCTCGGAGCGGAGTTTTTGATATGCCTTCATTTGATCCTTGCTCAAAATGGTGGCGAGCTTTTCATCCGTTTCTTGGCGGATCGAATCCAGTTCCTTCCGCATCGAGCGCCAAGCTTTCAGGCCGGATTGGCCGCGATATCGCTCGATCACGGCTTTACGCTTCGCAAAACTTTCCTTGAGGATCGGCTCGACTTTGACCTTTTGCTCGGCGGCGAGCTGGAGTTGCGCGGAGATTTTCTCCACGAGATTCGTCTGCCGATCGAGGGTCGACGAAGCGGACGCGGTATCCGCGCGCAAGCTATTACTCAACATGGAACCAAGCAAAACAACGAGCGCTAGGCTGGCCAGCCAACCTTTACCGAAAAAGCAAGTTTTCATGTGAATAGGTGAAGCTTTTATCCATCGTATGGTTGTCATCTATAATAGAGCCAATCGAATGACGCTTTACAGCCACGTCAATGGCTCGACTGCGTTGTAACCACCCGGTGAATGCCGCCTGCCACAGCTGTCGTTTCAACCTTTCGCTCCAGCGTATGGCCGTTGCCGGTAGTCATGCTCTGCGTTTTCACGCGCGTTCCGTTTTCGCTGGCCACCCCAATCTGATAGCTGCCGGTCCGACCGCCACTGGTAGCATAGGAACCGGTCGTTACCTGGCCATTGTCAGTCCGAGTCACCGTTTTGCTCGTCGCGACCGACCGGCCATTTGAGAGCGTGGTGGCGGTGGCTCGGCTGGCGGATTTCGTGGCCGGGTCCCAAGTGGCGCTGGTTTGTCGCGTGACCCAGGCATTTCCGGACTGGACGGTCGTTTGCTTATTTCGCTGGCCGCTGGCTGTTTGGATGGATTGGCTATAGGTGCCGGAGTGGCCACGTGGACCTTGGAAACTACCGGAGCGTTGCCGCTCGCCGGCGGCGGCATTCTGCATGGCCCAAGCCAGTAAGACGGCGGCCAGGGTGAGGGATAGGCGATTTTTTCCGAATTCAATTTGCGTTATCATAATGACCTTCTTGGTTAGCCGCCCTTCGCGCGGCTTGCTTCTCCATACGCATGTCCCGTCCGAAATGTTACCGACCGGCCGCCGCAGTCTTTTTCAAATCGCGAGGTAACATTTCAAGCCTCGCATGCGTATGAGATGCCATATGAATACCATAAATTGGAGCAGTCTAGCGATCGCGGTGGCGATTACCTTAAATTCCGCGTGGGTCTTACCCGCGCGCGCCGCCGAGGAACAGGCACCGCAAAAACACCTGGTCGCAGGCCAATTCCTGATGGAACACGCCAAGCAAAAACTCGGCCTAACCGAGGAGCAAAGCGCGCGCATCCGGGAAATCGTAAAAGCCGACCGGGAAAAACTTGTGAGTCTTTTGTCCCAATCGCACGAAGCCCGGGCGGGTTTGCGCCAAGCCATTCGCGCGCCCGGAGCCAATGAAACTTCGGTCCGCGCCGCCGCCGCCAAAGTCGCCGCCGTCGAAGCGGATTTCGCCGTGGAACGGTTGACGCTATTCGGAAAAATCACCCCCTTGTTGACCGCGGAACAACACGAAAAACTGGCGCAATTTCAAACTCGGATCGATGCTTATGTGGATATCGCCATTAGCCGCCTGGACGAGCGCTTGAGCAATTAGTCCGCCCGGCCACCTAGCGGCGGCGCGCGGCTCAAATGGAGTGCTGGAGGCGACAAACGAAGCGTGAATGATTCTCAGCGATGACGAACTGCTGGCGAGGATTCGTAACGGTGCGCCGGATGATTTCGCGGAAATCATCCGGCGACATCAATCCCAAGTATTCGCGATTCTCCATCGGTTCGAGCGCGACGCGCACCGGATTGAGGATCTTGCGCAAGAAACCTTTGTCAAAGCCTGGCGGTCCCTGGACCGATTCGACAGCCGAGTGCCCTTCCAGCACTGGCTCAGCCGGATTGCCATGAATGTGGCGCTGGATCATTTGCGCAAACAAAAACGCAGCCGCCAGGAAATCGGTTTTGACGATCTGGGTGAAGACGCGTTGGATTGGCTGCGCGCCGACGAAGCCGATCGCCCGTTGGACAGCGGCCAGGCGCACGAACTACTGGAAGCGGCCATGCGCGAGCTATCGCCCGCTGAACGCCTCGTCATTACGCTCCAGGAAATCGAAGGCCGGAGCGTGAAGGAAATCAGCGCGTTGACCGGCTCTTCGGAGGTGGCGGTGCGCGTGCGAGCCATGCGCGCGCGAGCCAAGCTACGTAAAGCCTTGGAACAATTGGAGCACGATGCAAATGAATGAGCAAAAACTGAGCAAACTATTCAAACTGGCCGGAGCCGAACGTCCGCCGGCGGTTCCTGAAGGATTCCAGGCGCGGGTGCTGCGCGAGCTCCGGCGCAATCCGGAAGATCCGCCGCTGGCCAAGCAGCTGACGCTGCTGTTTCCCCGACTTGTGAGCGGCGCGGCATTTATCATCGCGCTCTGCGTGGCGGGGGATTATTACCTGGCGACGGCGAACCTGCCGGACGTGGCCGAGGGCGTCGCGCGGATTTCCGATCAATGGCTTCTGCCCTTCGATTGCCTATGAAAACCTACAAAGTTTGGCTAGTTGTGACGCTCGTCTTCCTGGCGGGGGTCGCCAGCGGCGCGTTCACCACTCGAGTGCTCACCCGCCGGATTGTGCGCGGGGCATTGGCGCATCCGGAATGGGTCCAAGGCCGGATCGAACGCGATTTACACCGCAAGCTCCGGCTCGATTCGCGGCAGGACGCCGAGGTCCATCAAGTTTTGATCCAATCACGAACTCAGCTAAAAGACCTCCGGCGCGATTTCGAGCCGCGACTGCGCCAGGTGCTCAGCGAGACCCGACGCCAAATCGACGCCGTGCTCGATCCGACGCAAAAACAACAATTCGATAAATACTTGGCCGATTACCCGTTGCCGGCCCTAACGGCGGCTGAGACTCCGAGACCCGTCCAAAAATAATCGCGCCCGGCCCTTTTGCCGGATTGAGGTTTTGGTTGTAACGCGGATAATTGGCGGCGTGGAAACGAACGCATTATCGAATCAGCAAACGATTTTCCCGGGCCGCGCGCCCAGCTATGACGATTTGATCCAAGAACTGGACGGCTTGCTGCGCGGCGAGCGTGACTGGCTGGTGAATCTGGCCAATGCCTCGGCTTTATTGAAACTACGCATCGCGGAGCTCAATTGGGCCGGGTTTTATCTCTGGCGCGATGGCCAGCTGGTTTTGGGCCCCTTTCAAGGCAAGCCCGCCTGCGTGCGGATTGGGCGCGGGCGCGGGGTTTGCGGCACTGCGGCGGCGCGGCATACTTCACTGGTGGTAGCCGATGTCCACCAATTTGCCGGGCACATTGCTTGCGACGCGGCCTCGGCTAGCGAGGTGGTGATTCCCCTCGAATTACCCGACCGCCAAATCGGAGTCATGGACTTAGATGCCCCTATTCCGGGGCGCTTTAACGATGCAGATCGCGCGGGTCTCGAGGTTTTTGCCCAACATTTGACAATCGGCACCGATTGGCCCGTTTTTATCGGGGACGCCACCATCCCTCCCCAACCGTGATCATCCAAACGCGCTCCGCTTCCGAAACCTTTCGCCGTCCATTCCCCGCTGGACGAATGCGACTCCTCGGCGTAAACTCGCACGGTTGACTGGGAATATCCGGGTTTATATCTAGAGAATCCTAGCCTGCGATTAATCGTGATATGCCTAAAGCTGCGAAGAGTTCAAACGCCCCAACCGAGAATGCCGGGGAACTGTCATTTGAGGAGGCGTTGCATAAACTGGAGGCCGTCGTGGAAGCGATGGAATCCGGCGAATTGCCGCTGGAAAGCATGTTAAGCCGTTGTGAGGAAGGTGCGCGGCTGTCACAAATCTGCCAAGCCAAGCTGGCCGAAGCGGATTTGAAGATCCAACAATTGGAAAAAACCGCCACGGGTGAAACCGTTTTGAAACCTATCACGCTTGCTGGAGACGCTCAGGAGGCGTAATTAACGAATGAGCCGATTTTTGGACATGGTGGACCATCCGTCGCACGTCAAGAAGCTGACCTTGCCGCAATTGTATCAACTGGCCAGCGAGATTCGCCAGGAGCTGATTACCAAACTAGCCAAAACCGGCGGGCACCTGGGGCCGAATTTGGGCGTGGTGGAATTGACGATCGCCCTTCACTACGTCTTCTCGACCCCGCAGGACAAATTTGTCTGGGACGTCAGCCACCAGTCCTACGTGCATAAACTGCTGACCGGCCGCAAAAACCGCTTTCACACCATCCGCACGACCGGCGGCTTGAACGGCTTCGCGTTGCGCTCGGAAAGCGAACACGACTGCTACGGAGCGGGGCACGCCGGCACCGCCTTGTCCGCCGCGCTCGGCATCGCCGCCGGACGGGACCGCCTCGGAGCCAAAGATAATGTCGTCGCCATTTTCGGCGATGCCGCCCTAACCAATGGCATCTCCTACGAAGCGCTGAATAACATCAGCCATACCACGCGCAAGTTCATCGGCATCCTCAACGACAACGAGTGGAGCATCGCGAAAAACGTGGGCGCAATCGCCTCGTACCTGAACAAGCTCATCACTCACCCCTCTTATAACCGGCTCCAAAAAGATTTCGAGCGCTGGTTGCGCCGCATACCCAAAGGGGATGTCGCGCTGAAATGGAGCCATAAGGCGGAGGTCGCCATCAAAGGAGCGGTGACCGGCAACACTCTGCAACCGACCTTGGTGGAAGCCGAATCCGACGGCCGCGGCGGCTACGGCAGCAGTCTGATTTTTGAGGAAATGGGCATCCGTTATCTGGGACCGCTCGACGGCCACAACCTGCCCTTAATCATCAACTCGCTGGAATTCGCCAAAAGTTGCGACCAGCCGGTGGTGGTCCACATCGTGACCCAAAAGGGCAAAGGCTACGATGCCGCCCTCAAGTTTCCCGAGCGTTTCCACGGCGTAGGCCCGTATGACGTCAGCACCGGGGCTACCGTTGCCGCTAAGCCGGGCACCCCGCCCAACTATCAGGACGTGTTTGGCGATGCCATGGTGAAACTGTGCCAGCGTGACAACACCTTGGTGGGCATCACCGCCGCCATGCCGGGAGGCACCGGACTAAAGGCCCTCGAAAAAGCCATGCCGGGACGGTATTACGACGTGGGCATCGCCGAAGAACACGCGGTGCTGTTTGCCGCGGGGCTCGCGACGCAAGGTTTCCGGCCCGTGTGCGCCATTTATTCGACTTTCTTGCAGCGCGCTTACGATTGCATCTTGCACGATGTGGCACTGCAAAAACTGCCCGTGATTTTCTGCATGGACCGCGCAGGTTTGTCCGCCAACGACGGGCCCACGCATCACGGCTTGTTTGATATTTCCTATTTGCGTTGCGTGCCGGACATCGTCGCGATGGCGCCCGCGAACGAAGATGAGCTGGTGGACATGATGTTCACGGCCAGCCATCAATCGTTGCCGGCGTTCATCCGGTATCCCCGAGGCGCGGCCGAAGGCGTGGCCATCAAGCCCCAGCCGAAGATGCTCGAGGTCGGCAAGGCGGAAATCACCCGGAATTTCGCCAATAACGCGCGCGGCAAGGTGGCCTTATTCGGCCTGGGCAACATGCATCACGTGGCGGTTCAGGCGGCGGATCTCTTGGTGGCCGAAGGTTTCGACGCCGCCGTGATCAACCCGCGCTTTACCAAACCGATTGACGCGGCCACCACCGAATTCTTCGGCCGGGCGGCCGAAGTGGTCGTCACCCTCGAAGATCACGTCCTGCCCGGCGGTTACGGCAGCAGCGTGCTGGAATTGTACAGCGAAAAGCGCGTCGCCACGCCTGTGGTGCGCATTGGCTGGCCGGACCAATTCATCGAGCACGCCACCACGCCGGAGGAGCTTCGCCAAAAATACGGTCTGACGGCGGAAAACGTCCTGGCGCAAGTCAAGTTGATCGCCGCACCCCCCGCCTCCCTGGCCGCCCCTCGGCTGCGCACCGCCGTGGCCTGAGCCTGGTTCGCGGGGAAAATTCAGTTCATAGCCGTGCGATCTTTCGCGTAAGCGTGATCGCTTTGCGGCTTGTCTCCGTTTTTTAAAACACTGCAGTCGAACAACTTCCGCATTTTTCATCAGGCGTTTGAGTCGCATTTTCTCAAATATTATGTATCTTTAGAGGGGGATCATAGATATGGATCTTAACAAGTTTACAGAGAAATCGCAGGCGGCCTTGCAAGAGGCCAGGAACATCGCCACTCGCAATCAGCATCAAGCGGTGGACGTGGAACATTTGGCGCTGGCCTTATTGCGACAAGAGGGCGGCTTGGCGCCGCGTTTGTTCGACAAGGCGAAAATTTCGCCCGAATTATTGAAGGCCAAACTGGAGGAAGCGCTTGCCCAATTGCCGCGCGTCAGCGGCGACAGCACGGCGGAACAAGGCTTGCTGATCACGCAACGGCTGAACCAATCGCTCGTGGCCGCCCAAGATGAAGCGGCCAAACGCAAAGACGAATACGTCAGCGTCGAACACTTGGTGCTAGCTCTTTTCAAAGAGAAACCGGCCAGCCCCATTGGCAAAATCTTCCATGCCCTTAATATCCGGCGAGACGATTTCGTAAAAGCGCTCAATGAAGTGCGCGGCGGCCAGCGCGTGACTAGCACAAATCCCGAGGCCACTTACGAAGCCTTGGAAAAATACGGACGCGATCTCACCTTGCTTGCCCATCAGAACAAACTTGATCCGGTGGTGGGCCGCGACAACGAGATTCGCCGGTGCATCCAAGTGCTCTCCCGCCGCACCAAGAATAATCCCGTGCTCATCGGCGAGCCTGGCGTCGGCAAAACCGCCATTGTCGAAGGGCTGGCTCGCCGCATCGTTTCCGGCGACGTGCCGGACAGCCTTAAGGACAAACGCATCTTCGCCCTAGATCTCAGTTCCATCATCGCCGGAGCCAAATTCAGGGGTGAATTCGAAGAGCGTCTCAAAGCGGTATTGCAGGAAGTCGTAAAAGCCGAAGGCCGCATCGTTCTATTCATCGACGAAATCCATACCATGGTGGGCGCGGGCAAGGCCGAAGGCTCGATGGACGCGGGGAACATGTTGAAACCCATGCTAGCGCGCGGCGAATTGCATTGCATCGGCGCCACGACCTTGGACGAGTATCGCAAATACATCGAAAAGGACGCCGCTTTGGAGCGCCGATTCCAACCAGTGCTGGTAAACGAACCCAGCGTCGAGGATACGGTCTCCATTTTGCGCGGCTTACGCGAACGCTACGAATTGCATCATGGCGTTCATATTCAAGATAGCGCCCTGGTGGCCGCCGCCCAATTATCGCATCGCTATATCGCCGATCGTTTTTTGCCCGACAAGGCCATCGACTTGATCGATGAGGCCGCCGCCAAGCTCCGGACCGAGATGGAGAGCATGCCGGAATCGCTGGAAGTGCTGGAGCGACGGTTCACGCAACTGGAGATCGAACGCGAGGCGTTGCGCAAGGAAAAGGACCAAGCCTCGCGCGAACGCCTGCTGGCCTTGGAGAAGGAAATCGCCAACCTGCGCGGCGAACGGGATGCCGTCAAAACCCAGTGGGAAAACGAAAAGCGATCCATCGTCGACACGCAAAAACTTCGGGAAGCGATTGAATTGGCGCGCCACGAGATGGATTTGGCCCAACGCAAAGGCGACTTGACCCGGGTCGCCGAATTTAAATACGGCAAGCTGCCCGGACTGGAGAATCAGCTCAAAATCGCGGAGGCCAAGGCCCAGAGTGGCAAGGAGGGGCTGCAACTGCTCCGCGAAGAAGTCACCCCGGAGGAGGTGGCTTCGGTGGTTTCACGCTGGACGGGCATTCCCGTTTCCCGGCTCGTCGAAGGGGAGAAGGAAAAGCTGCTGCGCCTCGATCAGATACTGCGCGAACGCGTCATCGGCCAGGATGAAGCGGTGCAAGCCGTGGCCGATGCGGTGATCCGCGCGCGGTCGGGATTGAAAGATCCCAAGCGCCCGATTGGTTCCTTCCTTTTCATGGGGCCGACCGGCGTGGGCAAAACCGAGCTGGCTCGGGTGTTGGCGGAAACCCTGTTCGACACCGAGGAAAATATGATCCGGGTCGACATGAGCGAGTACATGGAAAAACACGCGGTGGCGCGGATGATTGGCGCGCCTCCCGGCTACGTGGGTTACGAGGAAGGGGGGCAACTGACCGAAGCCGTCCGCCGCCGACCCTTTGCCGTGGTGCTATTCGACGAAATTGAGAAAGCGCACTCGGACGTGTTCAACGTGTTTCTACAAATTCTCGACGATGGACGCCTGACTGACAGCCAAGGGCGAATGGTCGATTTCCGCAATACCATCCTCATCATGACCTCCAACATCGGTAGCCCGTTGCTGATCGAAAACGCGAATGACAGCGGAGAAATCGATAAATCCGTGCGCGACCATATCATCCAAGAACTGCGTTCCCGGTTTCGACCGGAATTCTTGAACCGCATCGACGAAACGGTGCTCTTTAAACCGCTAACGTTAAAAGGTATCAAACGCATCGTCGAATTACAGCTCGTCCTCTTGAGCCAGCGCCTGGCGGAGCGGCATATCGAGTTGGAACTGACGGACGCGGCGAAAGAACATATTGCGCGCGAAGGCTATGACCCCGTCTATGGCGCCCGACCCCTGAAGCGGTTCATGCAGCAACGCATCGAAACCGCGCTGGCCCGAAAAATCCTGGCTGGCGAGGTGCCGGACAATAGCCGCGTCGTGGCGGATTTACAAAAAGGCGAACTGATCTTTGAAATTAAAAAAACGAAAATCCGCAAAGGCGAATAACGCTGGGAACGAGACACTGGACTAGGAGAGTGTCTTGCGGCTGTCTTGAAATGTTACAATTTCACCGCGTCACGCCGAACCGGCCCTAAACCGCGCTGAACATTTTCGGGATTCTCAAGTCCGGCGTCCCCCGGAGGCTCAGGGTTTTTACGCTGGATGCGAGCGCAAGTCCGGCGCGCCTTTTACTTCCTCCGGGGAGCGGGGCCTGGGCGGTTTACGGACGGTAAAAACGTATGTTTTCGAGGCATTTCCCGCTTTTTCCGCTCAAGCTTTTGTCCCTTTCGCCGATAACATAAGAGCGGGAGGCGGCGTTTCCAGCCATGGACGCGCCTGCTCACCATGGAAGGTGATGTGCGCCCACCTAGGGCAAGGCCGACCGGTTATAGGGAGATAAGGCCGTTGGTTTTGTCGCGTGGCATGCGGCGTGCTAGACAAGAAACGGTGGATTATGCGGAAAAGCATTTTAATTGTTGATGACGAGCCGAAGGTCTTGCAAGCCATTCACCGTATGCTCAAAGGCATGGAGGGGAAATGGCTGATCGCCTTGGCGGAAAGCGGCGCCCAAGCACTGCAAATGATGGCTTTACAGCCATTCGACGTTGTAATTTCCGACTTGGTCATGCCCGGCATGGATGGCGCGCAGTTGCTGACTGAAGTCATGCAGCGGTATCCGCAATGCACGCGCATTATCCTGTGCTGGAACGCGGATCAACCTCACCTATCGCGACTTTACGGTATTGCCCATCAGTATCTTTTCAAACCGTGCGATGCTTCGACCCTCGAGACGATGCTAAGCAGCCTGTTCTCGCGCACCGAAGTGTTGAAGGACCAGAAGGTCAAGAAAGTCATCGCCCAAGTCAAATCCATCCCCAGTTTGCCCACCCTCTACTTGGATTTGCAGCGAGAAATGCAGTCGGAAAACGCTTCCTTGGATACCGCCGCCGAAATCGTGTCGCGCGACCCCGGCATGACGTCCAAACTGCTCCAGTTGGTAAACAGCGCCTATTTCGGCTTGGCCCGCAAGATCACTTCGCCCAACGAAGCCGTGCTCTATTTGGGGGTGGAAACGATCAAGTCGATCGTGCTTTCGCTGCAATTATTTTCCTATTTCGATCGCTCCCGTATTCAAGCCTGCAATATGGCTTTATTGTGGGAACATTGCTGGACCACCGGCGTGCTGGCCAAACGGCTTTGCAGCGCCGAAAGCCGCGACACGCAAATGGCGGATCAGTCCTTCACCGGCGGCTTACTCCATGACATCGGGAAAATGGTGCTGGCGGCCAACTTGCCCGAATTATACCGCGCGTCCTCGCTCATGGCCCTGCATAAGGGTTTATCGGCCGCCGAAGCCGAGCGAATCACTTTTGGCTGCGATCACGCCGAAGTCGGCGGCTATCTCTTGGGCTTGTGGGCGCTGCCCGATCCCATCGTGGACGCGGTGACGTACCATCATTGCCCCGCTTGGTCCACCGCCTCCGGGTTCTCGCCCGTCACCGCCGTGCATGTGGCCAATTCACTACGCCAGAACCGCCAAGCAAACGCCCCGCGCGAAAGCCAGGCCGATTTGGATTACTTGGCCAGCCTCGGCTTGCTGGACCGTTACGCCGAGTGGCAGGAAATTTGTTGGGGCCAATCCTCCGTCCCCGCCACCGACGAAGCCTGCTGCCTCTGAAGCCGCGTCCCCATCGGGCTGGCGCTCTATCTTTGTCAACGAAGACAAGGCTCGTTACCAAGCCCGCGCATTTTTAATTCTCTCCCCTATAGTTGGAGTCCTGAGCGACGATTCAGAAAATCAGCGCTCGTCATGATCGAACTCATCCGTTTTATCGCGTGGCGAACTTAAATCGCCCAAATATCGCATTAAAGGCCTTCTCGAACCAACAGCGATTGACCCGGCGCATCGTGCCGCCATGATCGGACGGCCGTCGATAACTTGGCTTAGTCCCTTTCTGGGGCGATTTGCAATAGCATGGTCTTCTAGTCCGTTTTAGCGGCATTGCTTAATTCCGAGCGCTAAGTTTCCAATCCATCCAACAACGCTATAATCCACGCATCCTGTTATCATTACTGATCAGTCATTAGTATAGACTACATACTCAAGGCTTGGTAGAGTCTGGTTCATGGCAATCATTGACGGCCGCACGCTCGATCACAACACACTCGAACACATCCGCATCCAGGCGGTTAGGCGGGTGATCGAAGATGGCGAGAGTCCCGGCGAAGTCATGCGCGG